>JAFXBE010000070.1 GCA_017516765.1 Clostridia bacterium
AGTTGAGCGCAGCCACCGCGAAGACCAGAAACGTTTCTATAGCTGTCATTCGTTCTTTTCGCTCGCCGACTTTGGTGGGCAGCTCGCTGCCCACCAAAGTCGTTCCAACAACCGTCCGTCTCGTCCTCTCAACTGGCTTTCGCCTCGTGAGTTCCTTGCTTCTTTCTCTGTACAAGATGTTTGACAAACCTACAATGAACGTTTATTGCAGATATGTTGGACTGTGTATTGTACTGTGTTGGTAAAATGACACTGTTTTATTCCATCCTCAGATAATATTCATCCATACCTTCATAAACGCCCGTCCTCCGAAACCCATGCCGCTCATAAAACCGCCCGGCGTGCACGTTTTCCCGATGCACACCCAAAGCCAGCGGGCGTTTGCCGAAGTCCTTGTATACCATCTCAACAGCCTGTTCCAGAATCACGCTGCCGTAGCCCCTGCTGCGGTATGCCCGATCCACCACAAAGCCCATCACCCGGTAAAAGGGCACGCCCTGCATCTCGGCGGGGTCGGTCTCCCATGGGATAGCTTCGCCGATCAGGATCAGCCCGATACAGGTTTCGCCAAGGTATGCCAGAAAGGTGTGCCCCAGCAGACGGTGCTCCAGCCCGTATTGGTTCAGATCAATGATGGTATCGGCGGTATCCACCCATTCCTCCGGGATATCCTCCCGGTCGATGCTGCGGGCGTGATGAACATTTGCTTCGGTCAGCCGCACAAGACGGATCGCTGCTGTATCCATGTTACCCCTTCAGATCCTTCACGATCTCCCGGATCAGCCCGACCCTCCGGAAGGGTGTCATCAGGTACCATCCATCGGTATAAGGCTCGATTTCCTTGGCGATCTGCACCGAGATCTTTGCCGCCAGCTTTTCGGCTTCCTCCCGCTCCAGCCCCTTGTACCTTTCGGCGATCTCCGGGGCGACCCGCATTCCGGCGATCTCGTTGTTGAGGAAGCAGGCGTTCCGATAGCTGACGATGGGGAACACCCCGCCAAGGATTTTGCCTTTCAGTTCCTGCCGAGCCAGCTTCAGGTTTTCCAAGGCTTCTTTGGACAGCACGGGCTGGGTCAGGAAACCGGATACGCCGCAGGCTTCCTTCTCTTTGGCAAGCTCCAGCTGTACCCGGAAATTGACGGCGTTCAGGTTGAGCGCGGCAAAGATGCGGAAGGGGCGGGCAAGCTGCTGGTTCAATTCGGTAATGTACGCCGCCAGTTTGCGGGAGTTGAAGTTGAATACGCTCTTCACGGAAGAACGTTCTTCGGTGGGTACCGGGTCGCCGGTAACGATAAGCACGTTCCGCACGCCTTCCATGGCCAGCCCCAAAAGCAACGCTTTGGTGGCGTTCAGGTTCCGGTCGCGGCAGGTCATGTGGGGCAGAACCGCCATGCCCAGCTCCCGCTTCAGCTTGCAGGCCAGCAGGCTGCTGTCTGCCCGGGGGCGGGCGATGGGGCAGTCGGCAATGGTGATGGCATCCACACGGGCATCCATCAAAGTTTGCACATCGCTCAGGAAGGGATCGATCCGGTCGTCTGCCGGGGGATCCAGCTCCACGGCAATGATGCGTTCGCCGGCAGCCAGCTTGTCCCAGATAGGGTTGGGGTCGTCTGCGGCGGCAGTTTCTTCATGGGTGGGCTGGGCATTGACGGCAGTCAGGGCGGGGGCATCCTTCAACGCCTGTGAAAGCGCGGCAATGTGTTCCGGCGTGGTGCCGCAGCAGCCGCCCAGTATCGCCGCCCCTGCGCTGCGCAGCTGCGTCATGCGCTCGGCAAAGTATTCCGGCGTACCCTGATACACCGTGCGCCGTCCCACCACGGTGGGATAGCCTGCGTTGGGCATCACGGAAAGATACTTGCCCCTGAGATCTACGCCTTTCAGCAGGGACAGCATGTGGTGGGGGCCGGAGACACAGTTGAGACCCACCGCATCCACCTGCGGGATCCGGGCGGTGCGCTCCAGCAGGCCTTTGCAGGAAAGCCCTTCCCGGGTAAAGCCCTCCGGGCGCACGGCATAGGAGACCAGCAGGAACGCATTCGGGCAAAGGGATTTCAGGTGTTGGGCTGCCTCCTGTACCCCTTCGTCGGAGGAAAGGGTCTCTATCAGGAAGCAGCGCAGCCCTTCCTTTGCAAAGGCATCCATCTGCTGCATAAAGGTCTGAGCGGGCGTTACCCGCATGCCCAGCGGCGCAGGGCCGATGTCGGCAAAAACGGCTGCATCCGTTTCTTTGGCGGCTTGCAGCGCCAGACGGCTTCCGGCGGTCAGCAGGCGCAAGGCTTCCTCGCTGCGCCCCTGAGCGATGGCTGCGCTCAGGGAGAACGTGTTGGTTTGGATTGCATTGCTGCCTGCCTCCAGATATGCCCGGTGGATCTGGAGGATCTGCTCCGGATCCTCCAGATTTGCCTGCTCGCAACCGGCTTCGCTGCGGCGGGGCAGGGCGGCGAAAAGGGTACCCATTGCGCCGTCCAGCACAAGCGGCAGCCCTTTTTGCAAATGCTCGCGTACGTTCAAGGGGAATCCCCTCCTTATCCCAGAATGGCTTTGGTCACCCCGGCAGCCTGCCGGGCATCGGCGGCGTAGTGTACCCCCAGCTTCTGTGCATAGTCCGGGGTCACCACCGCGCCGCCCACCATGATGGCAGGGGGCTGGGGCAGGGCTTGCAGCAGGCGGACCGTTTCTTCCATGGCAGGCAGGGTGGTGGTCATCAGCGCGGAAAGCCCCACCAGACGGATGTTCTGTTCCGTAACCGTCTGCACGATGGCTTCCGGCGGCACATCCCGCCCAAGGTCGATCACCTTGTAGCCGTAGTTCTCCAGAACCGTCTTGACGATATTCTTGCCGATGTCGTGGATATCGCCCTTCACGGTGGCGATCACCAGTCGGCCTTTTTCCACGGGGGTTTCGCCGCCTTCGCTCATAGCGGTGCGGATCTTGTCAAACACCGCCTGTGCAGCCTGCGCCGCGCCCAGTAGCTGGGGCAGGAACAGCTTGCCGCTTTCATAGGCGGTGCCTACCTTGTCCAGCGAAGGAATCAGACGGTTTTCCACAAGGCTCATGCCGGTCTCGCCGCTGCTGAGCAGGGCAGACGCCGCATCGGCAGCCTCCTTCTGCAAACCCCGGTAGATGCTCTCTTCCAGCGAAAGGGCAGCATCTGTTTTGGGTGCGGCAGGTGCGCCGGTATCCCCGGCAAAACGGGCCACATAAGCGGCGCACTGGCTGTCCTCGCAGCACAGCACCCGATGGGCGGCGATGGCATCCATCAGTTCCTTCTGGTTGGGGTTGATGATGGGCAACGTCAGTCCGCTGGCCAAAGCCTGTACCATAAACGTCTGGGTGATCAGCGGGCGGTTGGGCAGCCCGAAGGAAATATTGCTCACGCCCAGCACGGTGTTCAGCCCCAGCTCATACCGTACGGTGCGCAGGGCTTTCAGGGTCTCCCGTGCCTGCTCCTGCTGTGCGGATACCGTCAGCGCAAGGCAGTCGATCCACAGATCTTCATCCGGGATGCCGATGGCGTTGGCGGCAGCCTTGATGCGCTTTGCAATGGCAATGCGCTCCTCTGCGGTGGCGGGCAGACCCTTTTCGTCCATGCACAGCCCCACCACGGATGCGCCGTATTTCTTGACGATGGGCAGCACCGTGCGCAGGGATTCCTCCGAGCCGTTAACAGAGTTGACGGCAGCTTTGCCGTTGCAGACCCGCAGGGCTGCTTCCAGCGCGGCGGGGTTGGTGGTATCCAGCTGCAGGGGCAGGGGGACGACGCTTTGCAGCTTCTTGACCACCTTGGGCAGCAAAGTCACTTCGTCCACTCCGGGCATGCCCACGTTCACATCCAGCAGATCTGCGCCCGCATCCATCTGCTCCACGGCAAGGGAGGCCACATAATCCAGATCTTCCTCCAGCAAAGCCTGCTTCAGCAGCTTTTTGCCCGTGGGGTTGATGCGCTCGCCGATCACCCGTACGCCGTCGATGGCAAGGGGAACGGTGGGGGAGCAGACGAAACTGCGCTTTGCAGCGGTGCGGGGGGCAGGGCTATACCCGGCAAGGGCATCCCGCAGTGCGCGCAGATATTCCGGGCTGGTGCCGCAGCAGCCGCCCAGCAGAGTGGCTCCCGCATCGGCACAGGCGAGCATGGCCTGGGCGTACTGGGCGGGGGTCAGGTCGTAGGCACCGGTTTCCGGGTCGGGCAGACCGGCGTTGGGTTTGGCGATGATGGGCAGGGCGGTGTGCTGCGCCAGCTCCCGGATAAAGGGGGCAGCCTGCACCGGCCCCAGCGAGCAGTTGATGCCGATGGCGTCCGCGCCCAGTCCCTCCAGCGTGCGGGCCATGGAGGCAAGGGTGCAGCCGGTAAAGGTACGCCCGGTGGCCTCGAAGCTCATGGTCACCAGCACGGGCAGGGAGGTGTTCTCCTTTACTGCCAGCAGAGCCGCTTTCGCTTCGTACAGGTCGGTCATGGTCTCGATCACCGCCAGATCCGCTCCGGCGGCTGCGCCTGCTTTTGCCATCTGGGAAAAGAGCTTGTAGGCATCCTCAAAGCTGAGTGTGCCCATGGGCTCCAGCAGCTCGCCGATGGGGCCTATATCCAGCGCAACCAGCGCATCGGTGCCCTCGGCGGCTTTCTTTGCCAGCCGTACCGCAGCAGGGATCACTTCTTCCGGGGTCAGCCCGGCAGGAGCCAGCTTGCGGGCGTTGGCACCGAAGGTGTTGGTATAGATGATGCGGCTGCCCGCCTCAATATAGGTACGGTGGATGGCGGTGACCGCCTCCCCGGCGGTCAGGTTCATTTCCTCCGGGTGCATGCCGGGCTTCAGCCCGTTTTGCTGGAGCAGGGTGCCCATGGCGCCGTCCAGCTGCAGAAAGCCTTGATCAAAGCGAATCACAGCGTTTTCCATCCTTTCTGAAGGTACATCTTTCCCGAAGGCTGCAAAAGCCGCAGCCCCGGATCTTCGCCCCCTGCGGCTGCTCGCTCAGCCCCACGATGGCGGTAACGGTCTTGGAAGGGTTCATCAGGCAGGAATCGGTCAGGTAGACCCCCGCCTGCTTTTCGGCATCCAGCGCAAGGAGCAGATCCGGCTGCACCGTAAGGGGCAGGTCGCCGTAGCCCGGTGAAAAGCGGTCGGTCAGGTACAGGTGTGGGTATTTGCTGCGCAGGGCATCCTCCGCCCGGTCGCAGGCTTCCTCCACCAGCACGCTGCCGCAGGCATCCAGCAGGGCGGCCTTGGCCATGCCCCGTGCCTGCTGGGTGCGCAGAAGCCCGTCAAAGGGAAGCCCCAGCGTGCACAGCAGCAGAGCAGCATGGGAGCAGTCCTGCAGCATGGTCGTGACCAGATGCCCCGAAAGGGTCAGCACAGGGGAACCGTACGCTCCGAGCAGCGAAAAGGTGCGGGAGTCTTCCTCCCGCCACAGGGGAAACACCCTGCACAGGGTCTTGGGCACGATGGCGGCATCCAGTCCGGTCAGCATTTGCCGGGCTTCCTGTTTCAACTGCTCTACGGCGGGGCTGCCCTGCTCAAACGCCTGCCCGCTTACCCCCAGACAGCGCAGAACCTCGGCGATGCGGGCAGTCATGTTGCCGCCTCCGTCTGCAGAAACTGCGAAAGGGCGGTGTGTTCCCGCTGGCAGGAACCCCGCTTGGGCTCGCTTTCGGCGGCGTATTCCTCGTGGCGGGCAAAGAGGGCAAGCATCTCTGCAACGGGCTTCCACTCCGCCACCAACCCCCGCCGGGCTTCGGCTTCGGTCAGTGCCTGCATGCCCTGCCCCACAGGGCTGCAAAGGAAATAATAGCTGATGTACAGCCAGTCTTCATAATGCTCCTGAAGGGTGAACAGCGGCTTTTCGATCCGGGAGACCACCCCGGTCTCCTCTTCGATCTCGCGCAGGCAGCAGGCCTCAAGGCTTTCGCCTTCTTCCAGTCCGCCCCCGGGGATCAGGTACCAGCCGGAGTTCAGCTCGTGGGAGATGAGCATCTCATCGCCCCGCAGCACGATGCCCCGGCAGCCCGCCCGCACATGGGTATAGGCAGGAAAGGCGTTCGCCCCGGTAATGCGGATGACGGGCTTTGCGTCAAACAGAGCCGGTACGGGATGGTCCATAAGGGTTGCTCCTTTCGGCAATGGGGAGAGGGCATCAGGCAAAGGCGATCACCAGAGCCACATACAGCAGGATGCCGATCAGCGTCAGCAGGGAAAGGGCAGAGGAAATATCCGCCCGCTCCTCCTCCACATCGGCAAAGATGGGCAGTACATAGGGCGGGGGCAGAATGAGCATCATCAGCAGCGCACCGGTATGCATCATGCCGCCCAGCAGGTGGTTTGCCAGCACCAGCAGCCCCAGCAGGATGCCGGATACCCCCAGCCGCAACCCCACCAGCTTCAGCGTCTGCGCCCAGCGCACATCGGCAAAGACCAGATCGTAGCCGATGGCCAGCAGGATGATGGCGCTGGTGGGAGCCGATACGAAATCGGTCACAGCGTTGATGATGCCGCTTACCCCGGAGGGGATCAAAGCCTTGTACAGCCCGGTGGCCCCCACCAGAAGACCGGCGGCAATGGCCCAGACCGTGGGGGAGGTAACAGCCTCCTGCACCACGCCCCGCAGCCCGCCTTTCCCGGCCAGCAAAGCTTTGTACACGGTAAACACGAACAGCACCTGTCCCAGATCCACAATGGCAAAGGCAGGGCGTTCCGCTTCGGAAAACAGGATGGCGAACAGGGCATAGCCCAGCATGCCGGCTTCGAAGCCCGCCGCCATAAAGGGGCTCAGCCGCCCTTTGATGCCCAGCAGCCTGCACCCGGCAAAGCCCAGAAACAGCGCCAGCAGACAGGCAGCAAACATGACAAGGGGAATGGAGATGCTGGATGCGTTGTATTCGGCGGTGGCAAAGGCCGAAAACATCACCGCTGGCAGGGTGATGTTCACCGCGACGGATTTGAGGGTATTCACACCCTCCCGGCTGAGCAGCTTTGTTTTGCGGCACAGCATGCCGAGCCCCAGCATCAGAAACACAGGCAGCGCTTTTTCCAGAATACCGATCACATTGATCATGGCAGAACCCCCTTCGGCTACAGCTTGTTACCGGCATTATACCATAGATAGGCAGCCAAGGGGAGAAACCGGGCAAAAGGATGCGGAAAAAGAACGGTACAGGCTAACAAAATAATATGTGTTATTATTCGAAAACCCGCTTGTTTTTGGGCTGTGTTCGTGCTAAAATGCTGCAAACATGGAACAAAACCAAACAAAACACCCGAAGGGAAAGAGAACACCATGGATATGAGCAAGCAGCACAACGGTTTTGTGCTTAATGAGCAGACAGGGTATTTCCGCAATGCCGGCGTTGATGTAATGGCGTTCAGCGATTTTTACGCAGCCGGTCACCAGAGCGGCGTAAGCATTCTGATGCACGGTCAGCGCGTTGCCACCAACGGCGATGTGCGTTTCGAGCAGACACCCGGCCAGTGGCAGCCCCTGCCCAAGCAGCAGGAGCGGGTGCTGGACAAGGAAGCCAACACCATTACCACCACCCTCCGCTACCCGGACATGGAGCAGCACATGCGGGGCTTCAACCCCATGCTCTACCCGGATCTGGAGCTTACCTACACCGTGCGGGTGCAGGGCGTGGGCAGCGATGTGATCGTTACCGTGGATCTGGACACTCCCGTGCCGGACGAATTCGCAGGTAAGCTGTGCTTCAATCTGGAGCTGTTCCCCGGAGAGCTGTTCGGCAAGCCGTGGATCATGGACGACATGCAGGGTATCTTCCCCAGCCAGCCCAACGGCCCCACTATGGCGGTCAAGTCCAACTATGCGCATACCGCTTCCCTCAAGCCTGTGGAGGGCATCGTTGCCAACCGGGAGCATCTGGCAAGAGAAGGCAAGGGCTACAGCCCCATCGTCGCCGACGACCTGATCGCCGCCCCCTATGCGGTGGGACACCGCTTCACCTGCCGCCCGGACGATGCGCTGTGCCGCTTCACCGTCTTTTCCGAGAAGGAGCCCATCCGCCTGTACGACGGGCGCATGAACCACAACAACGGCTGGTTCGTGCTCAGCTCCGAGCTGCCTCAGGGGGTTACCAAGGGCGCGCTGCGCTGGGTCATCACGCCCAATGTGGTGGAAAGCTGGCGTTATGCCCCCGTGGTGCAGACCTCTCAGGTGGGCTATCTGCCTACCCAGCCCAAGCAGGCGGTCATCGAGCTGGACAGCCGGGAGGAGGAACGGCTGCCCGTAGAGCTGTACCGGGTGGATGCCAACGGCCCCGTGCCGGTACTCAGCGAGAGCGGCAAGGAATGGGGTCGCTTCCTGCGCTACAACTACCTTACCTTCGATTTTTCCCATGTCACCGAGCCGGGTCTCTATCAGGTGCGCTACGGTTCCTCCGCCTCTGTCGTGTTCCGCATCGGTGCGGATGTGTACGACCGCGGCGTCTGGCAGCCGGTGCTGGAATACTTCCTGCCGGTGCAGATGTGCCATATGCGGGTCAATGAAAAATACCGTGTGTGGCATGGTCTGTGCCATAACGACGACGCCCGTATGGCTCCCGTAAACTGGAACCATTTCGACGGCTACCGTCAGGGCCCCTCCACCCTGTGCAAATACAACCCCGGCGATCAGGTGCCCGGGCTCAACGTGGGCGGCTGGCATGATGCGGGCGATTTTGACCTGCGCATCGAATCCCAGGCGGGCGAGGCTTATATTCTTACGCTGATCTACGAAGCCTTCGGCGTGGATTACGATGCCACCACCATCGACCAGGAGACCAAGACGGTGGAGATCCATCAGCCGGACGGCAAGAACGATATCCTCCAGCAGATCGAACACGGCACCCTGTCGGTGATGGCGGGCTACCGTGCACTGGGGCGGCTGTACCGGGGCATCATCTGTAACGACCTGCGTCAGTACGTGCTACTGGGCGACCCTGCCGCCATGACCGACGGCATCCCCGGCGGCGAGGACGACCGTTGGGTCTTTACCGAGGATAACCCGCCCCGGGAGCTTACCACCGCCGGTCAGCTGGCAGCCATCAGCCGTGCGCTGAAGGGCTTCAACAGCGCCTTGGCGGAGGAAGCCCTCGCCGCTGCCCGGGAACTGTTCCGGGTGACCGACAAGACCGGCAGCGAATGGGCGCAGGGCGCAGCCGTCAATGCGGCCTGTGAGCTGCTCATCACCACCGGCGACGAGGAATACCGGCAGTATCTGCTGGCAGCGCTGCCGGGCATTACCGAAAACATCAAGCGACTGGGCTGGATCGTTGCCCGCGCGCTGCCTGCTGTGGGCGACGAAGGCTTTACCGCCGCTGTCCGCGCTGCTTTGGAAAGCCGCCGGGATGAGATCGTTGCCCAGTGCGGCGAGACCCCCTACGGCATTCCCTACCAGCCCCATATCTGGGGCGCAGGCTGGCAGATCCAGCGCATGGCGATGGAGTATTACTACCTGCATAAAGCCTTCCCGGAGCTGTTCGACCCCGCACTGGTGCTCAACTCCCTCAACTTTGTGCTGGGCTGCCACCCCGGCAGCAACACGGTCTCCTTTGCTTCCGGCATCGGCGCGCAGTCTGCCACCACCGCCTACGGCATGAACCGCGGCGACTTCTCCTTCATCCCCGGCGGCGTTATCTCCGGCACCGCCCTCATCCGTCCCGACTTCCCCGAGCTGCTCAAGTGGCCTTTCCTGTGGCAGCAGACCGAGTATGTGCTGGGCGGCGGCTCCAGCTGCTATATGTTCCTTGTATTGGCGGCAAGGCAGCTGATGGGGGAATAAGCTGCGACCAAAGCGTATATGCAAAGAACCGTTTGCGGTGTTTGCCGCAAACGGTTCTTTTGTTATGTGAGTACAGTGGTGCGGGGGATCCGTTACTGCTCTTGTTTTTGGATCTTGCGCCGGTTGGTTTTGGTATAGAGGAACAGATCCTGCTTTTGCCGCAGGTTGAGTCCGCCCTCCCGTACGTAATCGGATGCTCCGGATTGCGCGCCGGCCTGTTTCAGCTGTCCGATCAGCCCTGCAACGACACAGAAGGCGACGATCAGCGCGAGCAAACCGACGATCAGCAGGGTGCCGCTGCCCATTTGCTTGATCAGGTGCAGGATCAGCGCACCGAGACCCATCACGCCTGCAAAAGCGCCGGCGCCCCACAGGAAGGCCTTGCCCTTGTCGGTGGGGACATCGCAGGTCAGCTTGCCGGTCTGGCCGTTGATGGCAAAGGTATAGGTCTTGCCATCCTTCACGGTGGTGATCAGCCATACAGGCAGAAGCACGGGGGTCACTTTTCCGCCCTTGGAGGAAAAGCCCTTGCTGCGCTCGCTTACGCTGGTGTAGCCGCTAACGGTGCTGCGGATGGCGGAGGTGATGCTTTTTTCCACCCGCTCTACGGCGCGCTTTTCACAATCTGCCGCATCCACGTCCGCATGGTCTGCCAGCGACCCGGAAAGCACGGAGGGGGAGAAGGACACGGCTTTGGAAAGGTCGTAGGGTTCCAACGATTCGCTGATCCTGTTATCCAGCTTAACACTGCCGTCCACGGGAATGTTCTCAAAACTCATGGTACCGCTGCGGTGTACGATATAGTGTTCGATGGTCTCGATCTCCCAATCGTCTGTGCGTTCCGTGCGGCGTTTTTCTGCGGCATAGACGATGGTGGCATCCGCATCGCAGTCGAACAGCCAGTAGGGCACGTACAGCTTACGCATCTCGGCGATCTGGTTATCCTTTTTGAAGATGTTGGGCAGCAGCTTCTTGCCCTGGAAGTATTCTTCGAACAGCCGTTGAGCTTCTTCCTTGGAGATCACGAAGGGAACCACCAGTTCGGGGCGGATGCCGCCCTCAATGCGGTCGGGCAGAATGGTGGGGCTGCCGCAATAGGGGCATTCGGTAGCGGTGGTGGTGCCCTCGGTGATCAGCTCTGCGCCGCAGCTATTGCAGCGATAAGCCTTCATCTGTGCCACATCGGAGGCGGCATAGCCCTCGTCGGGGGTGTCGAAGTCGATTCCGCTGCCGGTCTGGGCAGCGTACATGGCTTCGACGGCATCCGGCTCAAACCGGCTGTCGCAGGCCCGGCAGATCATCTTACCGCTTGCACCGTCAAAGGTGAGGGGAGAGGCACAGTTGGGGCATTTGTAAGCGACTGTATCCATATCTTTCTGCTCCTTTGCTTGTTGTTTTTGATTGTGCATCTTACTGATGTAACGTTTCGCAATTTGATTGCTTGTTCTGGCATACCCATTATACCAAGAATACGGCGGTTTGTACAGCGTACCGATCGAAACCGCATGGTTATCTGCCGTTCTGCCGGAGGTGGACAGAAAGCCTGTCAACCGTTTCTTTCACCGTTGCACCCCGCCACGAAAAAGGGTATAATAGACCTTGCTGAATCAAGTTCCTTTGAAAGGACAGAGACATATGGATATTTTTGCTTATCTGGAAGGCATGGCTGTGCAGCATGGCCCCAGCGGTCACGAAGGCCCTGTGTCCCAGTGGATGGCGGATTGGTTCCGCCCTCTGGTGGATACGGTGGAGATCGATGCGCTGTACAATGTCATCGCCTGCAAAAAGGCTACCCTGCCCACCCCTGACGGCTCTCCTGCCCCCAAGGTGATGCTCTGCGCCCATCAGGACGAGATCGCCCTGATGGTCTCCGACATTCTGGAGGACGGCACCCTGCGCATGGGTCAGGTGGGCGGCGTGGATCCCCGCATCCTGCCTGCTGGTGTGGTCAAGGTGCATGCATCCCTCAGCGGCGAGGTGCTTACCGGTGTGGTGGGCGCAGTGCCGCCCCATCTCTTGTCGGCTGCCGACCGCCGCAGCAACTACAGCCGGGAGGATCTGTTCGTGGATCTGGGTCTCAGCACCGAAACGGTGCGGGAGAAGGTTGCCATCGGCGATCTGATCACCCTCTGCGGCCCTGCCACCAAGCTGCTCAACGAACGCTGCGCCGCCAAGACCATGGACGACCGCGCCTGCGTGGGCGTGCTGCTGGAGGCAGCGGAGCGGCTTCAGCGCATGCAGCACATGTGCGATGTGTACTTCGTTGCCACCTCTCAGGAGGAAGTTGGCGCAGCCGGCGCGACCGTGGCTGCCTACACCGTGGATCCCGATCTGGCGGTGGTGTTGGATGTATCCCATGCCACCATTCCCGCCAGCCGCCCCGACACCACCGTGCCGCTGGATGCTCCCGCCGCCACCTACGGCCCCTACATCCAGTACAAGCTGCTGGAAAAGCTCAAGAAGACGGCAAGCGCCAACCACATCAAGCTGAATACCGAGCACGCCACCAGCTACACCGGCACCGATACCGACGAGGTGCAGGTGGCGCGTGCGGGTATCCCCTGCGTGCTGATCGATCTGCCGCTGAAGTACATGCATACCACGGTAGAACTGCTGGATATGAACGTTATGAAGGAATGCGCCCGTCTGCTGGCGCACTTCCTGTGCGATATCGACGAAAGGTGGGATGAGGATCTATGGAGCTGAAACAGCTTTGTGAACTGCAGGGCATCAGCGGACGGGAAGAGCCCGTGCGCATGGCTGTCTACCACGAATGCGTCGAAAAGCTGGGCGAGGAGAACGTGACCATCGACCGGATGGGCAACGTGATCGCCCACAAGGCAGGCCGGAACCCCGATGCGCCCCATGTAATGCTTACCGCCCACATGGACGAAGTGGGCATGATGGTCATCAACGCCACCGAAGATGGTCTGCTGCGGGTGCGCGCCATCGGCGGCATCGACCCCCGTGTGCTGGTCTCCAAGCGGGTGCGGGTGGGCTACGATGTGCCCGCCAAGGATGGCAAGGACGAGAAGAAAGCCATCTCCGGCGTGATCGGCGCCATGGCGATCCATCAGCAGTCGGCGGCAGACCGCAAGAACGTGCTGCCCATCGACCAGCTGTTTGTGGATATCGGCGCAAACGACAAGGACGAGGCGCTGCGCCATGCTCCTGCCGGTACCCCCGTAACCTTCGACACCCCCTACACGCCCTTTGGCGACGGTCTGCTGCTGTGCAAGGCCGCCGACGACCGTGTGGGCTGCTGGAACATGCTGCGCCTTCTGGATGCGGATGTTGCCGGTGATACCGATTTTGTCTTCACCTGCCAGGAGGAGGTGGGCTGCCGCGGCGCAACGGGCGCAGCCTTCCGCCTGATGCCGGATATCGCCATCGCGCTGGAGGGCACCACCGCCAACGATGCGGGCGATACCCCCGACGCTCAGAAGGTGTGCCGGGTGGGCAAAGGCGTTGCCATCAGCTTTATGGATCATGCCTCCATCGCCCAGCCCGATATGTTTGCCGATATGATGCAGACCGCCAAGGCCTGCGGTGCAGCCCATCAGGTAAAGATGAGCGTTTCCGGCGGCAACGAGGGCGGCGTGCTGCAGCGCACCGGCACCGGTGTGCGCACCTGCGTGCTCAGCGTGCCCTGCCGCTATATCCACAGCCCCTCCACCGTGTGCGCTTTCAGCGATGTGGAGGCACAGTACCAGCTGGCGAAAGCCTATCTTGAGAAATAAGGGGGATTCTGACCCATGTATGATCTGATCGAAAAACTGGTCAACGCCTATGGCCCCAGCGGGCGTGAGACTTTTGTAGCCGATACCATCGAAGAAATGGTCAAGCCTTATGTGGATACCATCCGCCGGGATGCGCTGGGCAACCTGATCTGCGAAAAGCAGGGCAAGGAAGGCGGCAAGCGCATCATGCTCTCCGCCCACATGGATCACATCGGCTTTATCGTTGTGGCAGTTGAGAAGGAAGGCTTCCTGCGGGTGATGCCCGTGGGCGGCATCAGCATGAACGCCAGCCTGACCCGCCACGTTACCTTCGGCAACGGCGTGCAGGGCGTCATCTGCCGCGAGCCTGTCAGCGAGGGTGATACCCCCGCCATGAAGCACATGTTCATCGACATCGGCGCAGAAGACGAGGCCGAAGCCCTGTCCATGGTCAATCTGGGCGATATGGCCGTTTACAGCAACGATTGCTTCCGTCTGGGCAAGAACAAGGTAGCTGCTCCCGCCATGGACGACCGCATCGCCTGCGCTCTGCTGGTGGCTGTGCTCAAGGAGCTGCCCAAGCAGACCCAGAATACCATCGTTGCCGTTTTCTCCACCCAGGAGGAAGTGGGCTGCCGCGGCGCCAAGACCGCTGCCTACGGCATCGAGCCCGATATCGGCATCGCTCTGGATGTGACCGCCAACGGCGACACCCCCGAGACCAAGCTGCCCGCCGTCAAGCTGGGCAAGGGCGCAGCCGTTAAGGTGATGGATCGGGGCAGCATCTCCAGCCCCGAGCTGTTTAACGAGCTGCTGGCCGCAGGCAAGGCTGCCGGCGTGCCCACCCAGCGCGAGGTGCTGCCCTTCGGCGGTACCGATGCCAGCGCCATTCAGCTTACCCGCGGCGGTGTAAAGGTGTGCACTGTATCCATTCCCTGCCGCTATGTGCACAGCGCCTGCGAGGTCATCGACCTGCGGGATGTGGATGCTGCCAAGAAGCTGCTGCTGGAATACCTGAAGTAACATAGCCTTACCGGCGGGGAATGCCCGCCAACCGCAAGCCGCGGCACAGCTGTTGCCGCGGCTTGCTTTGTGTCCTTGGGTATGCTAAGATAGGCATACAAAAATCCCACGCACAACAGGAGCGAACCACCATGAACATCAAATTGGCTGTTTTTGATTTCGACGGTACCCTCGCCGATACCCGGCAGGCGATCATTGCCGCCAAGCAGGAGGCCATGCAGCGAAACGGCCTACCCGTGCTGGACGAAGCCGCCTGCGCCTCCACCATCGGCTATACTGCCAGAGAGGGTTTCCGGCGGCTGTACCCCGATGCGGCGGAAACCGTGCTGGACAGCGTGACCGCCGACTACCGCACCCTGTTCGAAGAGAAGAAGCAGATCATGCCGCCCACGCTCTTTCCCGGTGTTGTCGAAATGCTGGATACCCTGCACGGCATGGGCATCACCTGCACCATCGCCACCGCCCGCCATACCGATTCCTGCTATGAAATTCTGGAAAACCTCGGCATCCGGGACAGGTTTTCCTACATCCTCTGCGGCGAAAGCACCAAAAATCTGAAGCCCCACCCCGAAGCGGTGCTCAAGACCCTTGCCGATCTGCACTTTGCCCCCGAAGAAGCCATGGTCATCGGCGATATGCCTATGGATATCCTCATGGGCAAGGGCGCGGCCGCATATGCCTGCGGCGTTACCTACGGCAATGCCGACCGGGATACCCTGCTTGCCGCCGGGGCGGACTTTGTGATCGACGATATTGCGGCCCTTGCCGGAGTGATCCGGGGGGCATAAGAAAAACACCCGTTTGCAACCTCCGCAGACGGGTATTTTTGTCTTGTCTCCGGCACGGAACCTTCTCTTTCCACACCTGTGGAATTGTGCTATCATAAACAACAGAGAACCACGACAAACCACACAAAGGATGTGTTTTTATGCCCTGGACCCACACCGCAGACCTTGCCGCCGCGCTGAAAGCCAACATCGGCAAGGTGATCATCGGCAAAGAAAGGGAGATCGAGCTGCTGCTTGCCGCTATGCTCTCCGGGGGACATGTGCTTCTGGAGGATGTGCCCGGCACCGGTAAGACCACGCTTGCCAAGTCGCTGGCAAGATCCCTTTCCTGCGGCTTTGCCCGCATCCAGTTCACCCCCGACCTGCTCCCTGCCGACATTACCGGTATGCGCATCTATGAGCAGCACAGCGGCAGCTTTTCTTTTGTCAAAGGCCCCGCTTTTACCAACGTGCTTCTGGCAGACGAGATCAACCGCGCCACGCCCCGCACCCAGTCTGCCCTTCTGGAATGCATGGAGGAAAAGCAGATCACCGAGGGCGGCACCACCTATCCGCTGGAAGCGCCCTTTCTGGTCATTGCCACCCAGAACCCGGTGGAGACCCAAGGCACCTTCCCCCTGCCCGAGGCGCAGCTGGATCGCTTTCTGATGAAACTGTCCCTCGGCTACCCCACCGGTGAAGAAGCTGTTGCTCTGCTGGAGCGCTTCGTTTGCAGCAAACCGCTGGAAACCCTGCAGCCCGTAGCCGCCGCCGGGGATGTGACCGCCGCCGCAGAAGCTGCCGCTCATGTAAAGGTGGATAAGGACATTATGGGTTACATTGCCGCTCTCTGCGAGGCTGCCCGCGACCCGGAAAAGGTACGGCTTGGCCCTTCGCCCCGCGCCATGCTTGCCCTGCTGCGTGCCTGCCAGGCACTGGCAGCGATCCGTGGTCGGGCGTATGTGATCCCGGACGATGTGAAGGAGCTTGCCCTGCCGGTGCTGGCGCACCGCATCGTGCTGCGTGGGGTAAGCTACCAGACCAACGCAGAAGCCTTCCTGACCGAGCTGTTGGGCAAGGTGGCTGCGCCTACCGAGGTCGCCCCGTGAATGTGCTGATCGTTTTTCTGGTGCTGGGGGCATTGTACTGCGCCTTTGGGTGGCTGCTGACCCGTTTCGGGCTCAAGGGGCTGCAATGTACCCGCAGCTTTTCCCGGCTCACCTTTTTTGAGGGCGAGGAGGGGGAACTGGTAGAGGTGGTGCGCAACGACCGCCCCATGCTGATCCCCTGGCTGCGGCTGGAAAGCAATATATCGCCCCATCTGCGGCTGGGCAGGCAGGAAAACCTGACTGCCAGCGATGCCCGCCACTACGCCAGCCTGTTTACCCTGATGCCCTACCAGCAGGTGCGCCGCCGCCATCGGGTGCGGTTTCTGCACCGGGGTGCATACGATCTGGGCAACGCCACCCTGACCGCCGGGGATGTGCTGGGCTTGTTCCAGCGCAGCCGGGAGCAGAGCATGCAGGTGCCGGTGCTGGTGTTTCCCCGTCTGCTGGAAGATGACCGGCTGCCCCGGCCCCTGTCGCTGCTGCTGGGGGAAGCCAACACCCGCCGTCCACTGCTGACCGATCCCTTTCTGGTGCGGGGCATCCGTACCTATCACATCGGCGACCCGGTGCGGGATATCCATTGGCCTGCCACCGCCCGTATGGGCGAGGCGCAGGTGCGACTGTTCGACCCCACCACTCAGACCAAGCTGATGGTGATTCTGAACATGCAGCGCACCGATGACCAATGGAACGCCAAGCTGATGGATTATGAAGAGGATGCCATCGAGTACGGTATCTCTGTAGCCGCCACTTTGTGTGTGCGCGCTCTGCGCAGCGGTCTGGCGGCTGGTTTTGCTGCCAATATGCCGCTTGCGGGCGAGGAGGATTCCCTTGTCATGCTCCCGGATGCAGGCCCTGCCCGGGAAGAGGAGATGCTTGCTGTCTTTGCCCGGCTGTCGATCCTGCGCACCCTCAGCTTTCCCTATTTTTTGCGCACCCTTACCCAGCTGACGGATATGGATATCCTGATCCTTTCCTGCTACGACAGCGAGGAGATCCGTCTGAGCATGGAGCAGCTCCGCAGCCAAAACAACCGGGTCGCACTCCATCTGATGGAAGAGGGAGGCGGTGCGGCATGAAAAAGAGCATAAACGGTCTGTTTCACAAAGTGCAGCATCTGCTTCTGATGGCATCCGCCACCCTTCCGGCTGCTGTCTGGCTCGTGCTGCAGCTTTGCCCGGACAGGATCGCCTGTCTGCCTGTGTTCCCTGCGGCTTGTGTGCTGCTGGGCTTCTTTGGTCTGCTGCTGCCGGGCAGGTGGCGCATCCCGCTGGGTGTGGGCGGCACGGTTTTGCTTGCCGTCCTTGCGCTGTGGCTGCTGCCGGTGGAACAGAACTTCGCCTTGCTGCTGCTGCCTGCCGGATACGGCGTTCTCCTGTTTCTGATGCTGCCGGTCTCCGGCTGGGCACGCCAGCAGGAGCCTGCGCCCCAATGGGCGGCTGTGGGTATCGGAACGCATCTGCTTTTGCAGCTGACGGTGGGTGCGGCAGAGCGCAGCGGTTCAGCCCTCTACCAACCCGCTGAACCGCTCAGGATCGGTTCCTTCCTGCTGTTTCTTTTGCTTGCTCTGCTTTCCTTCAACCGGGCAAACCTTGGCAAGGCAGCGCAGGATCGGGTGCAGATCCCCCGGCAGATGCGCAGAAGGAATGCTGTGCTCACCATCGCTCTCATGGCGCTGGCGCTGCTGGTGGCAGCGTTGCCTGCCATTGGCGAGACCTTGAGCAGACTGTGGGATATGCTCTGGAAAGCCATCGCCTCGGCTGCTGCATTCCTTGCATCGCTGCTGTCCGGCGCGGATGGAGGCTCGGGGGGAGATGGGGGAGAGATGACGGCAACCCTGCCTGTGGGCGAGACGGCAGAACCAGGTCTGTTTCAGCTGATCCTCGAAAAAGTGCTGGGGATCATTGCGATCGTCGCTCTTGCCGTGCTGCTTGGCTGGATCGGCTGGCGGCTGTGGAAGGTGCTGCGCAGGCTTCTTGGTCTGCTGTGGCAGAAGCTGTCCCGGTACGGCAATGCCGCCGCCAAAGACTACGAAGACGAAGTGACCGATACCCGGAATGACGGGGAATACCGCAGTACAACCCTGATGAAGCGGTTGCGCACCCAATGGACCCGTGCCGACGAAAGCCGCATGACCCCTGCCCAGCGGGTGCGCTACCGCTATCTGCGGCTTCGCAACCGGCACAGCGACTGGCTGCCCGCCCATACCGCCCGGGAGACCCTGCCCCAAGAGGCAGCTCATCTGTACGAGCGGGCACGCTACGGCGGGCAGTCCCTGTCGGATGCCGAAGCCGAGCAGTTCCGGGATGAGACCCGCAGGCTGTAAGGGTTGGATCGGATCAACAGACAGGCTGATCAAACAATCACAAGCGAGCCTCCGACATTTGTCGGAGGCTCGCTATTGTTGCCGGTAACCGGCAGCGGCTCATTTTTGCTTTTTCTGCTTTTCAATCGCAACAGCGGAAATGACAGCATAGATCGGTATGATCAGAATAACGGCTCCCGCGATGTACGTTATCTGCCCTGCGTCAAAAAGAATGGCAAAGCTGAGAAGCAGGAAGGTGATGCCGATCAGCAAAAACACGATTGCAGTCTGGCGATAATACGGTTTTTTGTTCATCGTTTCCCGTTCCTGTTTGGATGCATAGAGATAGGCGTTGTTAAGCAGGAAGCCTTTTTCCAGAAAAGAACGCCCGCTTACGGCAAACAGAAATAACGATGCTGCGATCAGTACAATGGCTACGATGCGGTCTTCCATGATGAATCCCCTTTCTCTTCGGGTGTGCTGCGTTCATTTTATCATAGCGGTACAGGAAGCCGCAAGCCGGTGTACGGCTGTCTGAAAGCCTCCCAATGCGTAGAGAAACAGCCATAGCAAGGATGCTATGGCTGTGTTGATCATCAGTTATCCTTCTGCTTTTCTCTGAGAATGAACCGGATGGGCGTACCCACAAAGCCGAAGCTCTTGCGGAACTGGTTTTCCAGATAGCGCTCGTAGGCAAAGTGCATCAGCTCTTCGTCGTTGATGAAGAACACGAAGGTGGGCGGGCATACGCTCTGCTGGGTGGCGTAGTAGATCTTCAGGCGGCGGCCGGCAGAGATGGGGGGCTGCAGGCTGGCCTGAGCATCTGCCAGCGCCTCGTTGAGCACGCCGGTGGGGATGCGCTTGCGGTACTGCTCAAAGGCAGCCTTCACGGCGCCCAGCACGGTGTTCACGCGCTGCCCGGTCAGGGCGGAAAGGAACAGCACGGGGGCATAGCTCATAAACTTCAGATCGCCAAGGATCTTCTTGCGCATCTGCTCCATGGTGTTGGTATCCTTCTCGATGGCATCCCACTTGTTCACCACCACGATCACGGCTTTGCCTGCGTTCAGGATCAGCCCGGCGATTTTGGTATCCTGCTCGGTAACGCCGGTCTGGGCGTCGATCAGCAACAGGGCAACGTCGCAGCGGTCAATGGCGGCGATGGAGCGCAGCACGCTGTAACGCTCCAGGCTTTCGTCCTCTACGGCCTTCTTTTTGCGCATACCGGCGGTATCGATGATGTTGAAGCGGGTACCGTCGGTATCGGTAAACAGGGTGTCGATGGCGTCGCGGGTGGTGCCGGGAATGTCGCTGACCATGGTGCGCTCCTGCCCCAGCAGCTTGTTGGTCAGGCTGCTCTTGCCCACGTTGGGGCGGCCTACCAGCGCCAGCTGGATCACATGCTCCTCGTCCTCCATCTCGTCCTCCTGGGCGGGGGGCAGCTCCTTGACGATGGCTTCCAGCAGATCGCCCAGCCCCAGCATGTTGGTGGCGCTGATGGCAATGGGGTCGCCAAGACCAAGGTTGTAGTATTCGTAGAGCTGGTCGTTCAGCCCCATGTGATCCATCTTGTTGACCACCAGCAGCAAAGGCTTGTGGGTCTTGCGCAGGTAGTTGGCGATATCTTCATCGTCGGGGGTCATGCCGGTGCGCCCGTCGCAGAAAAAGCAGATCACATCGGCGGTGTCCATGGCGATCTCCGCCTGGCGGCGCATCTGGCTCAGCAGCACATCTTCGGAGCGCATGTCCAGACCGCCGGTATCCACCATGCTGAAGCGGCGTCCCATCCATTCCACATCGGCATAAACGCGGTCGCGGGTAACGCCGGGGATGTCCTCCACGATGGAGATACGCCGACCGGCGATCTTGTTGAAGAAAGTGGATTTGCCCACATTGGGGCGGCCAACGATGGCTACAAGCGGTTTTGCCATTATTCTATACCTCTCAATGCATCATAGAGTGCCTGCCCGTCGTTCTCCACCAGCTGTACGGGGAGGGGCGAGCGTTTGCAGAATTCGTCAATGGTCATGTCATCCAGGAACAGATCCCGCTCGTGGCGCAGCATCACGGCGCACAGCAGCAGGGTATCGCAGCCCTGAACGGCTTCGGGGGTGAGGGCATCCAGCACATCGCCGCCGGTGAGCAGCCCGGTAACGGTCACCGTTTCACCAAAGAAACGGTTCCTGACGGGCAGCACCTTTACGCTTACCCCCTCCGGGACAAACTGTGCGCACAGCCGCCGGATGTGGGGCGCGGCGCTTACGCCGGTGGCGATCAGGTATCGTTTTGCCGGTGCGGGCGCTTCGGGCTCGTCGTCGAAGATGCGGGCATCCTCCATTTCCATCTCCAGCCTGCGCAGAAGTCCGACTCCGTTTTCGATCTGTGGGAAACCCTCGTACCAGTCCTCGTCAGGGATGGTTCGCCCGCAGAGACAGTAGAACTCGTCGCTGGGAAAAGCAAAGGTGGTGCCCAGCTGCTGCCTGCATTCCTCCTGGAAGGGGGCGATGCTGTCCAGCAAAGCGGCTGCCCCCTCTGCGGTAAAGGGCGTGAGCGGGGCAAGCCCCTCCCGGCACTTGGTAAGCCCAACGGGAACCATGGCCACCGTCATGGCGGCGGGTGCGAGGGAGCGCAGGTCGCGCAGGGTGCGCAGCAGTACATCCCCATCGTTGTAGCCGGGGCAGACCACGATCTGGCAATGGAAGCGGATGCCCGCATCCTTCAGGCGGGTGAGCCTTTCCATCAGATCTCCCGCAAAGCGGTTGTTCATCAGGCGGCAACGCAGCTCCGGGTCGGTGGCGTGCACGCTGATGTACAGCGGCGATGCCTTGCGCCGGATGATGCGCTGCATCTCCTCTTCGCTTACATTGGTCAGGGTAACAAAGTTGCCCATCATCAGCGAATACCGCCAGTCGTCATCCTTTACATACAGGGTGTCCCGCAGCCCTTTGGGCATCTGGTCGATAAAGCAGAACATGCACTTGTTGTGGCAGGTGCGGGGGGAAAGGGTCATGCTCTGCCCGAAATGCAGCCCCAGCGGCTCCCATTCCTCTTTGCGCAGCGCAAGGGTCTCCCGGGTACCGTCCTCGCGGATCAGGCTCAGCTTCAAATGGGAGGCGGCGATCAGCGCCTGATAGTCGATCTCGTCGATAATCCCTTCGCCGTTGATGGCTTCCAGCCTGTCGCCGGGCTTGATGCCATACCTCCGGGCAGGGCTGCCGGGCTCCACGGCGGTGATCAGGTGCTCCATAGCCTCGCTCCTTTCTCTACGCAACCTTGCGCATTGTGTGCATAACCAATTTATCATACCCCAACAAGCTCTCCAAAGTCAAGCAAAAGCAGACGATGATGCGGGTATGGGTGTTTTGGCATGCGGGAATTGGCGGTTGCAAGTATACCCGTTCTGCCTTATAATATAGGTATCATTTGCGCCCGATGCGGGCGGGGGAAGGATGGCTTTCGATGAACCAATTCCGGCAGAATCCCTTTATGTTTTATCTGCGTACGCTTACCTATGTGCTTTCTGCACTCGGTCTGCGTCTGGTCGCATTCGCGCCGCTGCTGCTGCTTCTGCTGCCTGCGGGCTCTTTCTGGCGCTGGTTTGCACTGCTGACCCCGTTGATGCTCATTTTTATGGTGCTGCCCCTGCGCTATTCCTTTGCCGACGCCATTGTGCAGAAGCCCCGCCAGCGGTGCTTCTCTTTTGATACTGCCTTCAGCGTTGAAAACTACGGCGAAAAGCTGGGCGAGAGCCTGCTCCACGCACTGAATGTGATCAAGTGGGGCATTCCGCTTCTGGCAATGCTTCTCTTCGCCGGCTGGTACTATCTCTTCCCGCTGGAGGAAAACAGCATCGGCATCCTGAAGCTGCTCAACGAGATCGGCGAGTGGGGCGCAGGCGTCTGGTACGGCGTATCCGATTTCTTCGTGCGCCTCTTTGGCGGTATCCCTGCCGAGCATGTCAAGGGCGGCTGGCTGGAAGGGCTTGCTGTGCTGGTCATTGCGCTTGGCATCGGGCTGCTCATCCTGCTCTATGGGATTGTGCGCAACAGCTGCAACCGCTACATCTGGGTGGTCGCCACCCGGGAAGAGCGTACCCCCCGCACCGAGATCCGCCGCCGCATGCGCGGCCGCCGCTGGCTGCAGCTGCTGGTTGCCCTTGGCAATCTGGTGCTGCTGGCTCCCTTCCTGGTTTTTGCGCTGCTGAATGTATTCCATTCTCTTGGCTCGGTGTCGGATGCCCTCAGCGGCATGCTCATGGGTGGGGGAATGCAGCTCGACCTTTCCAATCTGACCATTCCGCTGGCATTGGCATTTGTGCTGCTGTACCTGCCGCTGCTGCCTGTGCGCCGCATCATTACCGCCAATTTTGCCACCGCCCGCAGACGGCACGCCGTGCCCGGGGACGATGCTGCCGGCATGCCCGACAGCCCCATGACCCGCAGCATCCACGCCTCTCAGACCGTATCCGATGTGCCCATGCCGGAAGCCCCTGTTGTCTTTGACTGGGTCAAGCGGGAAAGCATCGGCTATTACCCCAAGGCCGAGCCGGTGGAAGCAAAGGAAAACCATGAGGCTTGATAAGTTTCTCTCCCTCAGCGGGGAACGATCCCGCAGCGAAGCAGGAAAGCTGATCCGATCCGGCGCTGTGCGGGTGGACGGGCAGGTGGTTCTGCGCCCGGAAACGCAGGTGTCCGAAACGGCACAGGTAACCCTTGGCGGGCAGGTCATCGGCGACAGCAGCAGCCAGTACTATATGCTGCATAAGCCCGCCGGTGTGCTTACCGCAGCCCGGGACAGCCGCGCCGCCACCGTGATGGATCTGGTGCCCGAGAACCTGCGCAAGCGCAAGGTTCTGCCCGTCGGGCGGCTGGATAAGGATACCACCGGGCTTCTGCTCATGACCAACGACGGGGCGCTGGCGCATTTTCTGCTCAGCCCCAACCGGCATGTGTGGAAGCAGTACCGGGCAACGGTCACCGGGCAATTGACGGCAGCGGATGTACAGGCGTTTGCCGGGGGTTTGCAGCTTTCCGATTTTGAAGCCAAGCCAGCCAAGCTGACTGTCCTGACCAGCGCCCCCGACCAAAGCACCGCTCTGGTGGAGGTGCGGGAAGGCAAGTTCCATCAGGTAAAGCGCATGTTCGCTGCCACCGGTCACGAGGTGATCGCTCTGCACCGGGCAGCCTTCGGCCCCCTTACCCTGCCGGAGGATCTGCCGGTGGGGCAGTGCAGACCCCTCACCCCCGACGAGGTGGAGTCACTGCGCCAAAGCGTACAAACCCGCAGGGAGGATGGGGAATAAGCGCTCTCCCTCTTTTGCAGGAAAGGAAAGGTATCATGGCAGATCATTATTATACCGCCCAGCCCGAAAGCAAACATAAGCCCGGTCTGGTCACCTATACCTACCGGGGGCAGGCACTCCGCTTCGAAACGGACAGCGGAGTGTTTTCGCGCACAGAGATCGACCGGGGAACGGATATCCTGCTTTGCGCCCTGCCGGAGACCCTTGCCGGCGATGTGCTGGATATGGGCTGCGGTTATGGCGTGATCGGCGTTTCGGTAGGCTCCCACTGGAAGGATACCCGCATCACCATGGCGGATGTGAACGAGCGTGCCTGCGGCCTCTCGGCACAGAACGCAAAGAAAAACGGCGTTTCCGCACAGGTGATCGTATCCGACGGCTACGAAAAGGTGCTGGAGAACCGCTACGATATCATTTTGCAGAATCCCCCCATCCGGGCAGGAAAGGCAGTCATCTACAAGATGTTCGCCGATGCTGCCCGCTGCCTGAGGGAGGGCGGCCAGCTGTGGCTGGTTATCCGCAAGCAGCAGGGCGCACCCTCTGCGCTCACCTACCTGCGCACCCTCTATGGGCAGGCGGATGTGGTGGAAAAGGAAGCGGGCTACTGGATCATCCGTTGTCAGGATCCCATCCCGCAGGAGGAGAACCATGAATAAGTACGACTGTTCTTTCTTTGACCGGGGCGTGGAACGCCGGGGCACCGCCTGCGAAAAGTGGGACGGCATCTCCCAGCGGCTGGGGCATGATGTGCTGCCCATGTGGGTCGCCGATATGGATTTCGCCTGTGCGGACGAGATCATGGATGCCATCCGTCACCGCACCATGCACCCGGTTTTCGGCTATACCGACTATACCGACCAATGCACACAGGCGCTGCTGAGCTTTCTGCGGCGGCGGCACGGGCTTGCCCTGCAGCCGGAAAACCATGCCATGCTGCCCTGTGTGATCACCGGTCTCAAAACCGCGGTGCTCACTCTGACCCAGCCCGGTGACGGTGTGATCGTTCAGCCCCCGGTCTACGGCCCCTTCTACAGCAGCGTGCGGGATAACGGGCGCGAGCTGATGGAATGCCCCCTGCACCGGGATGAGCGGGGACATTACACCATGGATCTGACTTCTGTGGAGGAAGCCCTCCGCAGCGGCGCAAAGCTGATGCTGCTGTGCAACCCCCAGAATCCTGCGGGCAGGATGTGGACGCAGCAGGAACTGACCAACCTGTGGCAGCTGCTGGAACGCTACGGCTGCGCACTGGTCTCCGACGAGATCCATATGGATTTTGTGCTGGGCGATAAGCCCTTTGTCTCCATCTTGTCTGTGGCGAAGGGCGAAGCAGACCGGGTCGCAGCCCTTACCAGCGCCAGCAAGACCTTCAACCTGGCGGGGCTGCAGCAGGCATCCCTGCTGTGCCGCAACAAAGACATGCTGGCTGCCATGAAAAAGCAGATGAGCTGCGCCGGGGTCACGCAGGGCAATGTGTTTGCCATGGTCGCCACCGAAGCCGCACATCTGCATGGCGATGCCTGGCTGGACGGTATGCTGGATTATTTGCGCAAGGCGTACAGCCTTCTGGCGGAGGAACTGGCAAAACGCCTGCCCCAAGCCGTGCTCACGCCCCTTGAAGCCACCTATCTGGCATGGATCGATCTGCGTGCCTACGGCTTACCCCCCGAAGAGTTGGTCAAGCGCACCAACGACCACGGCGTTGCCTTTACGGAAGGTACCTTCTTTGGCAAAGAAACCGGCGCAGGCTTCCTGCGCATCAATATCGCCTGCCCCCACAGCCACACGCTGGAGGCGGTGAAGCGGCTGGAAGCAGCCATCAAAGCATAAAAGGAGCAAACACATGGATATTACGAATATCATTGAAAGCATGCGGGATGAGCTGGTGGATACCCTGAAGCGCTGGATCGCCGTACCCAGCGTAAAGGCGGAGGCACAGCCCGGCGCACCCTTTGGTCCTGAAGTGAAGCGCATGCTGCATATGGCGTTGGAAGAGGGCGAGCGGATGGGCTTTGCGGCCCGCAATATCGACGAATATGCCGGTGACCTGCGCATGGGCCCCATCGGCGTGGAACCGCTGGGCATTCTGGCTCATCTGGATGTGGTGCCCGCCGGAGACGGCTGGCAGACCCCGCCCTTTGAGCCCGTGCAGGTGGAAGACCGCATCTTCGGCCGCGGCACCTCTGATGATAAGGGCCCTGCCATCGCTGCTCTGTTTGCCATGAAGGCGATCAAGGAAGCCGGTATTCCCCTCAAGCGGGAGGTTCGTCTGATCCTTGGCTGCGACGAGGAAAGCGGCTGGGAGGATATGGCGTACTATTGCGAGCATTGCGATATGCCCAAAACCGGCTTCAGCCCCGATGCCAGTTTCCCCGTCATCAATACCGAGAAAGGCTTGCTGCACCTGAGCCTGCGCGCTCCCTTCTGTAACGAAGGGCTGGAGGTAAAGCAGATCAGCGTGGGGGAACGCTGCAATGTGATCCCGGGCAATGCCGAAGCCCTGATCGGCGGCACGGAAGAGGAATGCGAAAGGATCAACCGCCTTGCCGTGGATATGATGGTGCAGGTGGAAGCCGAATACATGGGCGAGCATACCATCAGGCTCATCTCCACCGGTATTCCCGGTCATGCCGCCTATCCCGAAGCCGCCAAAAACGCTTTGGGGCAGCTGCTGATCATGCTGCGGGCGCTGGGTGTGTCCGGCGCGCTCAGAACCCTTGCCGATGTGGTGGGCATGGAATATGATGGCAGCGGGCTGGGCGTCCGCTGCAGCGACGAGACCAGCGGCAGCCTGACCTGCAATCTGGGCATCCTGCGCTATGCCCCCGACGCCGGGCTGTATGCCACGCTGGATATCCGCTATCCCATCCTGTGCAAGTGGGAAGCTGTCGTAGCGGCGGCAACGGCTGCGCTGGGCAAGGATATTCAGGTTACCGTGGATGAGCAGAAGGATCCCCACCACGTTGCGCCCAGCAGTGAGCTGGTAACAGCGTTGCTGGATGCCTACCACGAAGTGACCGGGCGCACCCGGGAATGCATCGCTACCGGCGGCGGTACCTATGCCCGCTGCCTTGAGGAGGGCGTAGCCTTCGGCAGCGCCTTCCCTGAGGATGAGGAGTTGGCCCATCAGGCAGGCGAATATGCCAGCATTGATGGCCTGATGCAGAACGTGCAGATCTTCGCCCGGGCTATCGAGCTGCTGGCTGCGGAATAAGAACATAAAACAGAACGGAACGCAGATCTTTGCGTTCCGTTCTGTTTGTTACGCTGCCAAAAGCAGCACATATGAACAAACTCCCCATGGAGCAGCACCCGTAAAGAAGCCGGGGCGCTCCAGTAAGGGTGATGGAAAGGAAAGAGTTATCCTTCACTTTACAACCCAAGAAATGCCGAAAGCAGCAAGCCCGTTAAGGCTTGCTGCTTTTTGTTCTGCGTGATAATATGAAAGCGATAAATTTGAATTTATTAAGGAGGATATGGATGAAACTGTTTTTATGTTCGCACTTTTCAAGTGTAGGAAGTTTGATAAAAGAAGAAATTGATAACAAGAAAGTCGCATTTATTCCCACAGCTTCGCTGCGTGAAGGCTATACCGGTTATGTCGGCTCGGCTCGAAAGCTATTCAATAAACTGGGAGCAACCGTAACGGAAATTGATATTTCAACGGAGGCTTATTTAACGATACAGTCCGTTTTTGAAGATGCGGATGTGATCTATTTTACTGGTGGAAATTCTTTCTTCCTTATGGATCAGCTCCGTAAAACGGGAACGGATGAGCTGTTGAAGAAGGAATTGGCAAAGGGAAAACTGATGATCGGTGAATCGGCGGGTGCGATTATATGCGCTCCAACTATCCAATATATTGAACAAATGGATGAAAAGCCGGAGGACTACTCACAAGAAGATGATGCAGGGCTTGATTTGATTGATTTCTATGTTCTTCCGCATTATCTTACAGCACCATTTATGAAAGTTACTGAGAAAATAATGACTGAATTTTCGGATTTGAATCTATGCCCAATTAACAACCGTCAGGGAATTGTAATCGATGGTGAAGGTTCAAAGGTTATTTGCAAAGACTAATTTGAAATCCCAATTTGCTGAGCAGATGAAAACAGATTCTTGTTCCATCAGGAGGGCGCAATTATACGCACTGTACCAGCGCATTGCGTTTGTAAACCTGCATAAGCAAATGAGCATCCGAATGTCGGATGCTCATTTGTTCATTGTTGG
>JAFXBE010000029.1 GCA_017516765.1 Clostridia bacterium
GAAGTTGGACTGTGGAATGAAAACAGCGATGTGGATGTTTATGAAACTCCGGGCGAAGAAGCCATTCCTCCAGAAGAAGCGGTGCGTTTGGCTGAAGAATATCTGATTTCGCAGGGACATGATAAAGAAGCAGTTGAGGGTACTTGGCGCGTATGGCACTATATGACACACGCCAGCGACATTAGCCGCGAAGATATGACCTATTGTATCACCTTCCGCTTTGCAGACATGTCTGAGGAGTATGTATTTCTGCGGCCGGATGGTACGCTCAGATAAAACCCAACACCAACGGTTCGTGAAGGATCGTGCAACAGACACCTGCACACAGCGCGGGTGTCTGTTGTGTATGTTCCGGCTCCGCTCTCAAAAAATTACTGGATAGGTGCTTACAAAACCCCGGCTGATTCGTCTGTATCTATGAAAGGAGGGAAACAGCAGATGGAAATTGTCAAGGATCCGGGCAATGACCACGAAGCCATTCTGACACATCTGGTAGAAACCTACGAAGTTTTGCTGTTTCGTACATGCTACATGTATCTCCGCGACAGGGAATCGGCAGAGGATGCAGTGCAGGAGACCTTTCTGAAAGCCTACAAAGCTTTGCCTGCCTTTCGTGGTGATTGCAGCGAAAAAACATGGCTGATGAAGATAGCAGTAAATGTGTGCCGGGACATCAGGCGTTCCTCATGGATACGTATGGTAGACCGCCGGGCATCCCTTGATCTGCTGCCCGAACCGGTACAGGAATACGACGGTTGGAACTCTCTGGATCTGGCAGGCGCCATTATGCAGCTGCCGGTCAAATGGAAAGAAGTCGTTCTGCTGTACTTCTATCACGATATGACCATGCGGGAGATCGGTGAAGCGTTGGGCGTGTCTGCTTCCGTTGTATCGAAACGGATCAAACAGGCATGCGCCAAGTTGGAGAACATTCTGGGAAGGGGGTATCTGCATGGATGAATCGAAGCTGAAGGAACAGATCCATTATGCCATCGACACCCATTGTCCCTCCTGTACGGCTGACCCATACCGCGTACAGCGTGTACTGAACACAGCGCACACAATGCAGGAAACAGGAGGAACAATCGTGAAAAAGAAACTCTCTGTCTGTTTGATTCTGATTGCAATCGTTATGCTCAGCTCCATTGTTGCACTGGCATATAATCACAGCTATGTGCTTCAGTATCTCTTCGGCAAACGGATGGATGCCGATAAGGCACAGACGATGGAAGCGCAGGTGCAGCCCATCGAGTATGCATACCAGAACGGCGCAATTGCCTGCACCGTAAAGGATGCCTATTTCGACGGCGAAAAGATCGCGGTGGGCATCGGCTTCCGGACGGATCGCCCGCTGTACCTGATCGGTAAAGAACTGAAGCTCAACGGTGAATGGATCGACTATTCTGCGGCTTCGGCTTCCCTTGATGCTGTCTTTCTGGGCGGGATCACGTCGCCGCAAACCTTTGACCCCATAGAGGAGATTACAGGCGTAAGCTATCTTCTGAACCGCCCCGTTCCCAAGGGGGAAGAAGTAGCGGTAGCCATGGAGATCATCCTGCTTACGCCCGTCAACGGCGTGGAAAAGGTGGATACAGAACAGGAAGATCACCCTGCCATGTGGGCGGCGATCGATGCAGTACGGGAAAAAGGGCTGACCCCCATTTCGGCAAACGAACAGTTTGGGCTTTCTCCTCAGGTGTTGATCAGCAACGCACAGCATGGTTATTGCGATCCCGAATCTGCCTACCATGGCCCCTATTGCAATGTGGAAGCTCTTGTGGAATATGCCAATATGGAAGTGCTGGATACGGTGAAGCTGGAATTTTCGCTGGTCGCGCAATAACCCGGTGAGTCAAGGAAAACAACAGGATACCGGGAGAGCTTCGGAAACGAAAGTGCAACCTTGAGCCGCAATAAACCGCACCCCATTTGTTAGACAGTAGGGTATACTGAATAACAAGTGGGGTGTTTGCTGCTGCAGTATGTACCCTCCGTCTCCCTTCGGGCGACACAGACTGCTGAAAAACCCATACTTTTCGATCAAAGTCGCGCAGCTTGCAAGGAAAAGCTGCGGCGTAGGGATTGTGGGCTCTGCCCACACCCGGCAGGGGGATGATCCCCCTGCACCCCACTCTTTTTCAGCGATTTGAGTCTCCCTTCGGGCGACAGCTCCCTCCCTTGGAAGGAGCCTTTTCCGTTGGCTTGTTCCCGGCTGCACGGCGATGAAAGCGGTATGTTATCCGCAAGGGTTCAGCGCTCCCCTATGGCTTCTTTCTTCTCAGAGCAGGCGGTTCTGAAACCCGATCCTGTTGTTTTTATTTTTTCACAACCGAAATTTTTCTGTCATTCCACTCGTCTTACATAGTGAAGGAGGTGATCGGCGATGGAACATGCCGAGGTACCCGGCATGAACCGGGAGGAACGATTGCGCTGCTGGATCGAAAGCTATTCGGATCAGATCCTGCGGATGTGCTTTCTGTACCTGTCCGATCAGACTCAGGCAGAGGATGCATTGCAGGATACATGGATCAAAGCCTGGAAGCACATGGATGACTACGAGCGCAAGGGCATCGAAAATGCCAAAGCATGGCTGATGCGCATCGCCATCAACACCTGTAAGGATCACCAGCGCACCGGCTGGTTCAGACACATCGACAAGCGAAAAGCCCCGGAAGACCTGCCCCAGCAGCTGCTGCAGGCAGCAGACACAGACCACAGCCTTTCGCTTCTGGTAATGGCGCTGCCGGATAAATACAAACAGGTGATCCTGCTCCACTACTATCAGGGGCTTACCCAAAAGGAGACCGCACAGGCGCTGGGGCTTTCCCCTGCGGCGGTGCTCCGACGGCTAAGAAGCGCCGAAGCGCAACTGAAGCAAATACTGTCAGGAGGTGAAGCGTATGACGAATGACCGGATGCAGGCTGCCGTTCGGCAGAAGCTCGACAGCGAACTGTCTGCGCTCCGTACCTCCGCCCAGCAAAGAGAGAACCTTTGCCAGAATGCAATAGGAGGTTATCAAGTGAAAAGAAAACTGACCGTCGGGCTGATGATTGCCCTGATCCTTTTTCTGACCACGGTTACTGCCCTTGCCATGGAACTGAGCGGTACAGGCGTACTGGATTGGCTTTACCGCAGAGACCGGGAGCAGGAAATGACCACTACCGTTCCTGAAGTGAGCGGAGCCACCGAGCATCGGACGGCCTCTTTGGAGGTTCGTGAACTGATCACCGACGGCTACGGGGTCTATCTGTCTCTGGCGGTTACCCCCAAGGAGGAAGGAACGCTGTTCCTGAGCAACTACACCGACCCCTACTGGACGAAGGCTGCGGAATTGGGTTTCCCCACCGATGACCCGGAGCAGAGCATTGCCGAATGGGCAGCAGTCAACGGCTACCAACAGTTGAAGGAGATCCGGCTGTATGGCGCATATACAGAGAACGAAGACGGTTCCGCCACCAGCGAAAACCTCTTTCACATTGTCAGAAACCCCATACACATCGAAAGCGACGGAACCTCCGTTTTCCTGATCGCCTGCGAAAACAAGGGAGAAGGGCATGTCTACAAACTCTGCTACAGGGTACTGACCTACCCGGATGAAGAAACGTACCACCAGTCGTATGACGATCCTGTTTTGGAGAACGCGATCGTTGAATACGATGATTATGAAGAGCGGGTCATTACCTTTACGGTGGATACGCCGCAGGGCATGGAGGCAGAGGTTCTTGCAGAGTACCTGCCCGATCCCGAGCACGAGCAATCGTCGGAATTTCCGCAGGTGACCGGGCTCAGGATCCTGCGTACGCCGCTGAGTGCATACTACGATGTAACCTATGTTCACCCCGCTCCCGGTGAGCTGCGGCGGTATTACTTTGGCGAACCCAGCTTCATAACGGATCAGCTGTATGATCGAAGCGTGCGGATGACCGGCTGGTATGCCGAACCCGTTTCGGGCGGCAGCCAGCAGTTCCACGAGCTGCACAGCTGCATTCTGCCCGATCCCCCGCTTGAAGAGATCACGCTGGAATGTGCTATGGAAAAACGCGACCCCGAGTTTGGCGATACCATATGGTGCGTGTATAAGTATTTACCGCTCCTGCTTCAATAAACATCAAACAGACAAAGACCCCCTCCCCGCGGCTCACCATGCCGCGGGGAGGGGGTTCTGTGTTGTTCGCACTGCCGCGCTTACGGCAAAGGTTTACTTTGCTTTGCGCATCAGCGTTCGGCAGCAATTCTTGCCGGCGGTCTTTGCCAGATAGACCGCTGCGTCGATCCGTTCAAAGACGGTGCCGAAGCTTTCCGAACCATCGGTCAGCGTTGCGCCGATGCTGCAGCCCATCCGGCTGCCGTCCTTCAGATCAATGCCGTTGATGCTTTCGATCAGCGTGGTTGCCTTCCTCACCATCGCTTCTTCGGACTGGGCATTGCGCATATAAACGATAAACTCGTCGCCGCCGAAGCGGGTAAGGATATCGTCCTGACGGAACAGCGTACGCATACATTCCGCCACCTGATGCAGCACCTTGTCGCCTTCCATGTGTCCCATGGAGTCATTGACGCGCTTGAAGTTATCCAGATCCACAAACAGCACGGCATCCACCTGTCCGGCAGGGATCTCCGAAAGGGCGTTTTCGATGCTGATGTGTCCGGTATCCTTGTTCATCAGACCGGTGGTACCGTCGTATTGTGCCCTCTGCTGCAGTTGATTGCGCAGAATGCATTCCTCGTTCACATCTTCGATGCAGCCCACAACGCGGTACACATTGCCGTTTTCGTCGCCCACGCTCACATAGCGGATACGTTGCCAGCGGTATTCGTCGCAGAAGTAACGACCCATGAATTCCATCATACCGCTGCAAGGCGCTGCGCAGGCGTTGAGCAGATTCTGGCGCACACCGGCGATATCGTCCTCGTGGATGTAGAAGACTCGCTTGTCCATGCTTTCAAGGTAATTGGGGTGGATCTCTTCCACGGGCGGTTTGCCCACCTGGTTTTTGGAGAAGGTCATCACATCGTCGCTGGGCGAGTAGTCGAACACCACCACATCGTCGATCTCGCTGATGAGCCGGTAACGCTCCTGCTGCCAGATCTCTTTACGCTCGCTGTTGATGCGCTCGGTAATGTCGTTTACGCTTACATAGCAATAGCACTTGCTCTTGCGCACAAGCAGGCGGCAGGCAAAGGACAGCCAGATCTGCTTGCCGTTCTGAAGCGCCACAGCCTCGCGGATCTTCACGGTTTCGCCCCTGAGCAGCCGATCCCGGATGTCGCCGTTTTCATCTTCTGCAGGCAGAAGACCGGCAAGCTGATCGTTCTGTACCAGTTCCATCAACTGTCCGCATTCCAGACCAAACATATGGCACAGGGGATCGCTGGCATAAACAAGATGATACCGGCCGCTCATATCCGGAGGACCTTCGAAAATACCGATACCGATAGGAATGTTGTTGACGATATCTTCGAACCGCTGGTTGGATTCCACAAGCGCCTCGCTGGCGTTGGCAGCTTCGTCCATATCCACCAGTGCGGCGATGATGTTCACTTTGCCATCGGGGCGGTGTTCCTGTTGAGCGCTGCCCAAGCGCATCCAGCGGTAGCTGCCGTCGTCCGTGAGCATGCGCAGATTCAGCGAGCGGTGTTCGCGCCAGAGCTCGTCCTGGAAGTAAGTGATAAGGGCTTCCCGGTCTTCGGGATGGATCAGATCCAGTACGCGCTGCCCCTGTTCACCGGTCAGTTTATCGTCGGGGTGGTTGAAATACTCCAGACCGAATGTCTGGTCAGTCTCGTTCCAATTGATCATATACACGCCGGTCTGCTTCATAATGCAGCTGTAGCGGTCCTGAATATACTGGTTGGCCTGCTTGTGCTCCAGATCCATCCGCAGGCGTTCCTTGAGGCGGCTGCGCTGACCCATCAGGATGGAAAGGCTCATGGTGACCACCATGACGATGCTGAGCCGTGCCCCCTCGATCTCCTTGGCGTTGGAGAATTCAAAGCCAACAAAACCGTGGAACGTACCGCCGTATTCCATGGCCACGTGCACTGCCGCATCCATGGCATAAGGCAGCTGCTTCAGTTCGGGATAAGTGCCCAGACGCTTATGCCCGATCAGCACGCCGTTGCCGTCGAAGTAGTTATAGTACGGCACATTGATCACAGGATCAAAGGCGATGCACTGCTGTTCTGCCTTTCTGGCGGACACCCCGCCACGGCACCATTCAAAAGCGGTATTCCAGCAGTTCTCGCCCTCCTGCCTGACAATATACATGCGTTCCAACCCCATCTGAGCGCCCACATTACGCATGATGCCCTCGATGGTATTTTTGGTGCTGTCGCAGCCTGCCGCTGTAACACGCATCAGCATTTCCGCCAAACTGTACTGGAAATTGCTGGTGATTGCAGCAAAGTCCTTGGCAAGGCTGCTGGCAATGGCATTGCGCTCCACACGCTGACGGTTGTTCATCAGCGTACCGCGCAGCTTGCGGATCTGTCCGTCGCCGTCGGGGGCGCTGAAGATGACCAGACGGAACCAGCCCATCTGCCCGCCGCCGATCTCGCAACCATAATTGACACACTGGCTGCCGCCTTCAAGGGCTGCACGGCGGACGCATGCCACCGCTTCTTTGGCACAAAGCGGATTTCTGCTTTGCTGCACCGCAGACAGGTAATCTGCCACCGTCTCGTTAAAGACCTGCCCTTCCGGCGTTTCACAGCTCATGGAAAGCACATCGGAAGCGACATCATATTCCAATGCAGCAATATTGAATTGGGTTTCTTCCTCGCCATGCTGCATCAGCTCAAAGGGGTTCTGCACCATTTCACCGGGCTTGAGCTGCTCTGCCGTACTGTATGCCGCATTCCGCGCCAAATGCTTGACGCCCATCAGATAGCGCTGTTGCTCGCCGCGGATCAGCATGGTCTCCACAGGCTGTTCCTGCCCGCTGATGTGGTAGATATTGTGCCGGATACAGTTCAGTGTCTCGTCTGCACTGTCCATATCGGCAAAAAAGCTCTTTACACGGCGGCGATCCCCTTCCGCCACCACATGCATGCACCATTGATCGACGAAACTGCTGAAGCTGCGGGCTTCCCCCTGCGCCACGCGGCTGTCCCGGACAAGAATGGTATCCTGTGCCAGATCCACCTCGTACAGCTCATCCATATAGGAAAGCAGCGCATCCCGGTACAGCTTTGTCTGGTTCTTGACCTGATCGGTGATATCGATAAAGATGCAGACCAGAGAATCCTCTTCCCCTTCGCTGCGGAAGCGGCGCAGGATCGTCTGCACCCAACGCTGCGAGCCATCCACCCGGATAATGCGGTGTTCGAAGGTACGGCTGTCGTGCCCTTCCAGTACAAGGTTGATGTTGTTGCGCACCATCGTCAGGTCTTCAGGATGGGTATGCTTGAGGGTGTTGCCGTCAAAGATGGCATTTTCGTATTGCAGCTCGGTGTCGTAGCCAAAGATCTGCCATGCGGATTCGTTGTAGCGCAGCAGCCTGATCCGCCCATCCGCATGCAGGGTATAGCGCATAACACCACAGGGCAGCGCCTTGTAGAGCGTTTGCAGATAATCGGATTTTTTCTTCAATTCTCGTTGCAGATCTTTGGCGAGCAGATCCTTCTGGGCGATCTCGTCCACGCTGATCACGATAGCGGTAATAAACTTACTGCCCGAATTGTTGTTCAGCCGCTGGGCATACATCTGTGTCCAGCGCCAGCCGCCGTTCTTGATGCGGGTACGGTAACGACTGCTGTGTTCGCTGCCCGTCTCATCCCCAAGCGCCTGCAGCAGCATGGGCAGCAGCTTCTGCCGGTCGTCGGGATGGAGTGCATCGCCGGGACGTTCGGCAAAACGCTCGATAAACTCCTTCTGGCTGTATCCGAACAGTTCGGCTGCGCCATCGTTGCAGTAAGCGATGCGCACGCCTTCTTCCAGCATTTCCAGATGAAGAATGCCGCCGGGAACATTGTTGATAATGGCGGTCATCTCGTCATTGAGACGGGAATAGTTGTCCATGAGCTGATGCTCGGCAGTGGTATTGGAGATATCGAAGTAGAAATGAGAATGGTTACGGGTACGCGCCATAAAGCGGATATGTGCATGCAGCCACAGATAACCGGTCTTGGGCGGCACAGCGCGGATCATAAACTCGCACTGTTGCTGCTTACCGGTCTTCTCCGCCTGCTCCAGAGCCTCCCGCACCATGGGACGGTGTTCCTCCCAGATATACGGGAACAGACCCAGCCGCTGGGCGTGATAATCCTCGCTGGTCGTCTGCATTTCTTCCAGATAACGGTCGTTCACGCGCATGCTTTCCATGTCTGTGCCGTCGTATTCCATAATGGCCGCACCGCCGACAAAGCTGGAGAAAAGCAGCGAACGCTGGGTGTTGGGATCCAGCAGATCCAGATTGCCTTCAACATCCGTATCAGGCAGCGATCTGGCAGCCCCGGCACTGTCGGTACTGTCCATCAGCTCTTCGAATTTGGCAACAGGCATGGGTTTGGCATAATAGTATCCCTGCATAACCTGGCAGCCCATGGTATGCAGATAATCGGCCTGCGCCTCCGTCTCGACACCCTCGGCAATAATGGGCAGCTGAAGACGATGCGCCATGCGCACAACAGAATTCAGTATGCTGCCGCCGCGCTGGTCTATGTCTGCAAGGAATTTCATATCCAGCTTCAGCACATCCACGGGAACTTTCTTGAGCATGTTCAAGGAAGAATAGCCGCTGCCGAAGTCGTCCATCTCTACAACAAAGTCTTTTTCCCGAAGACGCTTGACCATATCGATCAGCTGATCGGGGTTGTCCATGTAAGCCGATTCGGTGATCTCAAGCCGGAGCAGCTTTTGTTTTACATCGATATCGTATTTCTTAACAAGCTTTTCCAGCCTGTCCAGCAGCGTGGGGTCGGCGATATCCACGCGGGACACATTTACCGAAATGGGCACAACGGGCCGACCCGAATCGATCCATTGGCGCAGCAGGATGCACACCTGCTCCCACATATAGGTATCCAGTCGATTGATGAAACCATTGCGCTCGAAAACTGGAATAAACTTTACCGGCGGAATAAGTCCCTTCTTGGGGTGGAACCAGCGCACCAGCGCTTCCGCACCGACAATAACACCTTTTTCGTGGTTGCGCTGCGGCTGCAGATACACATGGAACTGCCCGTTGGCAAGCGCTTCTTCCATATCGCCGATCAATTCCTGCTCTTCACGCAGCTTTTCACGGATAGAATTGTCGTAATAGGCAATATTCTCCTGATAGGTTCCCTTCAGCGTAAGCAAAGCAAGCTGGGCGCGGTCGCACATAATGTTTACGTCCAGATCGGGGTCATCCACCACATAGACGCCGATGCGGGGAACAAAGGTGTATTTGTTCTTGGATTCGTTCAGCCATCCGAGGATGGTATTTTTCGTTTCTTCATGGTCAAACAGAGCGATGGGCACCAGATGGATAAAGTGATCGGTACCGGCATGGCAGGCATACCACTGAGGATACTGCAGATAACGCTGACCGATATAACGGATCAGGTCATCGCCGCCGGTGGTGCCGTAAATGTCTTTATAAATCTTGAAACGGTCGATGTCCCACCGGACGATCACATAGCTGCCGGCAGGACGATCCTTGACAATGGTATGAACCTTGCTGCAAAATGCCGACAGGGTGCTAAGACCCGTAAGCCCGTCCACTTCGGCAATTTTCGCCTTTTCGTTATTGCGCTCCAGCTGCCGCACGCGAACCAGACTGCTCTTGGCCAGCGCATCCAGCTGCACGGCACGCAGAATGTTATGGATACGTTTGATGGCAAGCTGTGGCTCTGTAAGGGTGGTGAGCACATCGTGTGCACCCATCCGCAGCGCACGCTCGCGGCTTTCCTCGTCTTCCACTTCTGTAAGCACAAGAGCGGGATACTGGGTCGTCAACTGAGCCTGCTCAAGCTGCCCGAGCACCTCCCAACCATCGGTGTGGGGCGCTGTCAGATTGAGCAGAAACATTGCGTAAGGGCTTTCTTCCGTAAGAACCTGCATAGCGCTCTTGGCATCGGAGGGCATAACGACAATAAACTCATTGCTGAGCGCTTTTTTCAGCATAGCGTTTTCCTGTTCGCTCAACCCTACAGTCAGCAGAACGCTTTGGTACGTACCAGACACCCTGATCACCTACCGTCTCTTGATATTCGATCGTTCACACAAATTTTCATACAGACACTTGAAGTATAGCACAGTTACAGAAGAATGGCAAACCCTTTATCAAACGTCACAGCAAAGAAAAATCAACCTTTTCGGCTTTCTTTGCAGCAGTTTCGACGGCACGTGGAAAGCCGGCCTGGTATCGTTTACACATCTGATATGCGCATTTTATTTTTCATGCCGAAGACAGGATACACCAAGCCCTCTTCCGGAGCAAATTCCGGAAGAGGGCTTGAACTATCGATCGATTCAATTCTCAGCGTCTGTCGTCTCCGGTAGCCAGCGCACCACGGCGTTGGCTGCGCTGGTTTTCCATGTACTGCCGGTAGGTAACAGAAGTTGCCACCGTTTGTTTTCTTTCTCTCTCGTACACGGGTTCTTTCTTTTCGGTCAATCCGACAGCAACCGGTCGTTCCAGCGGCGTGGAACGCATTGCCGCAGCAGCCGCGCTGCCGGGGCCAAAGCGATCGTTACGGACGGGGGTTTTTTCCGGGCGGATCACCTGAGGACGTTCCGCTTGCAGGGTTACCGGTTTTTCAGGGCGTGCGGGCTTCTCTGACCGCTGCTTGTTTTCAGGCTTATGCTTTTCTCGCTTTGCCGAAGCCTTGTTTTCGGTTGCCGCCTTCTTTGGCTGTGCCGCAGCGGCATTCTGTTCCGGTTTGCTGTGCTTCTTTTCCTTACCGGAAACAGTTTTCGTATCCTTGCTGCCCTTTGCCGTGTTTTCCTGCTTCTTGGCTTCCTTCTTTTCGGGACGTACTGTTTCTTTGCCGGCTTTGTGCTGTGCCTTGCTCTGCTGTACTTCTTGCTTTTCCTTACGAGCGGGGCGGGGCTGCTTGACCGTTTCGGTAAACACCTGCATCGGCCATTGGCTTTCCAGCAGCTTGAGCTTTTTGTTGATCAGCTTTTCGATATCCTTCAGCTGCTTTTCTTCATCGATACAGCAAAAGCTGATGGCGATCCCCTCGTGTCCCGCGCGACCGGTACGCCCGATACGGTGCACATAGGCTTCGGGTTCGTTGGGCAAATCGTAGTTGAACACATGGGAAAGCCCTGCAATATCGATACCGCGGGCGGCAATATCGGTAGCGATCAACACATGGATCTTGCCTTTTTTGAACTGGCTCAAGGCCTCCTGTCTGGCAGTCTGGCTCTTGTCCCCGTGGATGGCTCTGGCGGTGATGCCTGCCTTTCCAAGCTCGCGCACCACCCGGTCTGCGCCATGTTTGGTACGGGTAAACACCAGCGCGCTTTCCACATTGGGTTTTTTGAGCAGATCGGCAAGAAGATGCCGCTTGTTGGCCTTATCCACCTTATACAGATACTGCCGGATCGTATCCACCGTGCTGGAAACCGGATCCACCTTTACCGTAACGGGATCGGACAGAATTGAAAGCGCCAGCTTCTCCACATCCTCCGGCATGGTGGCGGAAAAGAAAAGGGTCTGCCGCTTTTGGGGCAGTTGGGCAATGACCCGCTTCACATCGTGGATAAAGCCCATATCCAGCATGCGGTCGGCTTCATCCAGCACAAAGATCTCCAATTGGGCAAGAGAGATATGCCCCTGGCCGATCAGATCGTTGAGACGTCCTGGGGTGGCGACCAGAATCTCCACGCCCTTGCGCAGAGCATCTACCTGCGGCTGCTGCCCTACCCCGCCGAAGATAACGCAGGAGCGCAGGGGCAGCTTTTTGCCATAAGCAGTGAAATTTTCATAGATCTGCAAAGCCAGTTCACGGGTAGGGGTAAGCACCAATGCACGGATCGGCCTGCCCTTTCCTTTGGGGGCATGCTGGGCAAGCCGCTGCAAAATCGGCAGGGCAAAAGCGGCTGTCTTACCGGTGCCGGTCTGGGCGCAACCCAATACATCCCTGCCCTCCAGCACAGGGGGAATGGTTTCCTGCTGAATGGGGGTGGGAGTGTGGTAACCGCACTGCTCAACAGCCTGCAGCAGCGGTTCCATCAGATTCATCTGTTTGAACAATGGTTCTATCATCCTATCTTTTACATTCTCTGAGGACGGCGCAACAAAAGACCGTCACCCTTAGCATGCCCTGAAAAGCTCACAGTGCATGCACGGCGGCACAGAACGCTGCCGGGTCTTCCGCTTTAAAGAAAGCTGTACCCATCACCAGTACATTGATCCCGCTGTCCGCCAAAAGCTGCATATTCTGCAGCCCGATGCCGCCATCGGCTTCAATATCGCCCTGAAAACCCATCAAGCGCAGTTCCCGCGCCTTACCCAACACTTCGGGCATCAGCTTTTGACCGCCAAACCCCGGTTCTACGGTCATCAGCAGTACCCGATCCAAACGATCCAACACAGGTCGGAGGGTGTGGGCAGGGGTGCCGGGCTTGAGGGAGGCTCCCACCTTAACGCCAAGCTGCCGCAGCTTCTCAAGACAAGGTATGAAGTTTTCCGCCTCCTGATGAACAGTAATGATCGTTGCGCCCGCCTCGGCGAAAACCTCTGCGTATTTACATGGATCGCTGAGCATGAGATGCACATCATAAACCAGATCGGGTTCCGCTTTCTTCATAGCAGCCAGCAGCGAAGGCCCGAAGCTGAGGTTGGGTACAAAATGGGCATCCATCACATCAAAATGCAGCTCATCTGCCTTTGCTTGCTTGATCGTTTGCAGGGCAGAGCCCATCTGCAGGGGATCGGCAGCCAGAATGGATGGGGACAACTTAATCATAACGTTTCCTCCAAATTTCCTGCACGCGTTTGAGCAGGACATGATAACGCTCCACCCGCTGCGCCCCCAGTTTTCCCTGGCGCACCGCTTCCAAAACGGCACAATCAGGCTCGCTGAGATGGTAACAGGGCGAGAAACGGCATTCCCCCTCGTAGGGAGCAAAATCGGGATAATCATCCTTCAGATGAATGGGCTCCAGCCCTTCCCAAGGCTCCAGCAGACTGAAGCCGGGGGTATCCAGTACCTGATAATCGCCGCTGAAAAGCAATTCCGCATGACGGGTGGTGTGCCTGCCCCGGCTGATCTTACGGCTGATCTCGCCGGTCTTCAGTTCCAGACCGGTTGCCGCGCTGAGCAACGTGCTTTTGCCGACGCCGGATTGCCCCGCAAAGCAGCAGATGCCCTGCCGCAGAAGGTGCCGCAGCTCTTCCAGCCCTTCGCCTGTCTGCGCGCTGACTGCCAGCATGGGGATCTCCAGCGCGGCATATTCCTGCTGCACCTCTTCCCAGACAGATCTGTCCAGATCGCATTTATTCACGACGATCGCCGGTCTGATGCCCTGCCGGCAGGCAAGGATCAGCAACGTATCCAGCAGCAGATAATCCGGAGCGGGCTGGGGCGCTACCACCAGCAGAACATGCCTTACATTGGCGACCGGGGGTCTGAGCAGTTCGCTCTCCCGGGGCAGAATTTCTTCCACCCACCCATGCTCGTCGCCGGTTCCCGGGGTAAGCAGAATACGGTCGCCCACCATGGGCGTCAGCTTCTGTTTACGGAATTTTCCCTTGGCGCGCAAAATATGGATCTCACCATCCGCACAGCGGGCATAGTACAAACCGCCCACGCCCTTTACGATCACGCCCTGACGGGTATTTTCCAAAGGCTTTCCCCTCCTACTGCAAGGTTACTTCCACCTCGGTATACAGGATACCGTCCAGATAAATACGGCACATCATAACGCCGCTGTAGTCCGAGGCGACCGGGATCACCATCAGACCATTCTGACCCGCGCTGTACATGGCGCGGTACTGTTCGACCTCAACGTCGTTTTCCACCAGCACAGCCAGCAGTTCCCTGTCGCGATCCGAACGGGGCATTTCCACATAGGCCTCTGTACGGAATGCTTTGGCCGCCTTGCCAACGGTAAGGGCAACAGGGGCATCCAGCACCAGCAGTGTACCGGCAGCCGGATCCTGTGCCAGCACTTTGCCAACCTGCGCTTCGTCCAGCACCTCCCGGTACTGGGGCGGCGAAACCGTCAGTTTGTTTTCCAAAAGGAGTGCGGTCGCCTCTTCCAGCGTCTTTGCCGATACATCCGGCACAGTGGTGCTGCCGCCGGAAATGATCAATTCTACGCTCTGCCCCACGGCATAGCTGCCGCCCTGCTCGGGCGTCTGGGAGAGCACCTTGCCCACCGCTTCGGTGGATGCGGTACGCACACCGGTTACAACAAATCCCAATCCTTGCAGGGTGGCAGTGGCTTCCTCATACTGGCTGCCGAGCACATTGGGCATTACGTTGCTCTGCGGCCCAAGGCTGACGGTAATGAGCAGACTGTCGCCTTTGCTCATCTGGGTATCCGGCTGCGGCAGCTGATCGATAACGCTGCCAGCCGGAATGCTGGGGTGATTGAGCTCTTTTTCCTGAAGATTCAAACCGTTGCGTGTGGCATAAGTCGCCGCTTCTTCGCGGGTACGCCCGATCACATCCGGGGCTGTGGTACTGTTGATCACCGAACGGTAAACATTCACGATACCGAAAACAAGCATCGCCAGCACGATGGCAAACATGGCGCTGGTAGCCAGAATGGTTTTTCGCTGTTTACGGCTGAGCCGCTTTTTGCCCATATTCTGTGGCTGCTGCTTCGGCTTTGGTACGGGCTGCTCCTCTTGCTTCTGCGGAGCGGCATACAGTTGTGCAGCTGCTGCGGCGGCAGCAGGATCCATAATGCCTTCCTTGGCTTTGGTTAACGCATCTGCCATCTCCCGCGCCGTCTGATAACGGTCTGCCGGGGACTTTGCCAGCGCCTTCATCAATACGGCGACCACTGCCGGAGGAGTCTCCGGGGCAAGCTCCAGCACCTGCGGCGGCGCATCGTTGATATGCTGCATGGCGACCGCCACCGGCGTATCGCCCACAAAAGGCACGCGCCCTGTAAGCATCTCGTAGAGAACAACGCCGGTGGAATAGATATCGCTGGTGGCTTCCACCACGCTGCCGGTCGCCTGTTCGGGCGAAGAATAGTGTACCGATCCGATCACCGTATCGCCCTTGGAAATGGTAAAAGCGTTTGTCATGCGGGCGATGCCGAAGTCTGCCACCTTTACGTGCCCGTCGGCATGGATCAGCACATTCTGCGGCTTGATATCGCGATGGATGATACCGTTATCGTGGGCGTGCTGGAGCGCGCTGAGGATACGCACCGTTACCTGTACAGCGGTCTCATAATTGAGCCTTCCCCGCTGACGGATGATATCTTTCAGGGTATTGCCCTTGACATACTCCAGCACCAGATAGCGGAACTCGCCCTCCACGCCCACATCCAGCAGGTTGACGATATTGTGGTGGCTCATCAGGCTGGCGGCCTGTGCCTCGCGCTGGAAGCGTTCCAGAAACTCTTTGTCGCTGTTGTACTCACTCTTAAGAATCTTGACGGCTACACTGTGCCCGGTGCGGATGTCCACCGCCCGGTAGACCAGCGACATACCGCCCTGCCCGATAAAGTCTTCCAACTGATAACGTTCAGCGAATACCATACCTTTCATCATTTGGCATTCACCTCCTCGTTGCAGACGAGGACAAGGGTCACATTATCGTGCCCGCCGTTCTCCAGCGCACGGTTGAGCAGACGCTCGGCGGCGTCCTCCGGACCCATTTCGGTAAGAACCTGACAGATCTCCGCATCCTCCACCAAGCCGTGCAGACCATCGGAGCACACAAGCCAGATATCGCCCGGCTCCACGGTTTCTTCCAGAATATCCACCTCAACGACCGGATCCACACCCACGGCGCGGGTGATGATATTCCGGTGGGGATGCGTCTTTGCCATTTCAGGGGTAATGATATTGTTGCGTACCAATTCCGCAACGAAGCTGTGGTCATCGGTGATCTGGGCCAGTTCGCCGTTACGCAGGCGGTAGACGCGGCTGTCCCCCACATGCGCGATCAGCAGACTGTTTTTTTTCATCCAGAGCATGCTCATGGTGGTGCCCATGCCCTGCAGGCTTTCGTCCTGAAGGGACATTTCGTAAACCCGGCGGTTGGCAGCCTCCACTGCTCGGCGGAGTGCATCCTCGCTGGGTTTCTTTTTCCCGATCGCATTGCGGAACACTTCCAACGCTACGCGGCTGGCGGTCTCGCCGCCCCGGTGTCCGCCCATTCCGTCGGCTACGCCGTACAGGGCAGACTCGGCCAGCCAGCTGTCCTGGTTGCTTGTCCGCACCAATCCCTGATGCGTGCGATGACATATCCGCATACGATTCGCTCCTTTTACCGCCGAAGCGGAGATACCGTAATGGTAACAATTTTTTGTGGAAAAAGCAAGATTACGCCTTGCCCTCCAGCACACTGCGGCGCAGTTGACCGCAGGCGCCGCCGATATCCGAGCCCATCTCCCGTCGGATGGTGGCGGAGACATGCTTCTCTTCCAGTGTTTTCAGGAAAAGCTGCACCGACTCGGGAGATGCCGGGCGCAGGCTGTGCTCATCCACGTGGTTGAGGGGGATCAGATTGACGTGGCATTGCAGACCGCTGACCAGCCTTGCCAGCTCCCGGGCATGCTCCGGGCGGCTGTTGAGCTGATCGATCAGCGCATATTCAAATACCACACGGCGACCGGTCTTGCGCACATAGGCACGCACCGCATCCATCAGCTCGTCGATGGCATAGGTGTTGGCAATGGGCATGATCTGCCGGCGGATCTGATCGTTGGGGGCATGGAGGGAGATACTCAGCGTTACGGGCAGACCTTCGCAGGAGAGCCGCTCCATCTGAGGCACCAGACCGCAGGTGCTGAGCGAGATATTCCGCAGGCTGATGTTGAGTCCGTCCTCTGCATTGACCATACGCAGGAAAGCCACAACATTGTCGTAATTATCCAGCGGTTCGCCGCTGCCCATGAGCACGATATGCCCCACATGCCCCTTTTCGCCAAGAAAACGGTTGGCAAGAAGCACCTGCGAGAGCATCTCGGCGGCGGTAAGGCTGCGGACGCAGCCGCTCAACGTACTGGCACAGAAGGCGCAGCCCATTTTGCAGCCCACCTGCGTGGAAATGCACAGAGAATAGCCGTAATGGTAATGCATCAGCACCCCTTCGATGATGTTGCCATCAAGGCAGGAAAACAGGAATTTGACCGTATCGTCCTTGCGGGAGGGAAAGGTCTGATGGATGCTCATGGGCAGATCCACACAGGTCTCCCGCAGGCTTTCCCTCAGGCTTTTGGGCAGGTTGGTCATTTCCTCGAAGGGAACGCCCTTATTGAGCCATGCCAGCACCTGTCCGGCACGGAAGGCGGGCTGTCCAAGAGACTTGAGCAGCGTCTTCAGCTCCTCCTGCCCCATGCCCAGCAACACATGCTTATCGCTCATATCAGCGTGTCCTCCGCATTCTGGCAATGAAGAAGCCCTCTACGCCGTCACGGTACGCCTGCAGCTGCAGACCGTAATCGCCCTGCCGCTGCCGCAGTTCCTGCGGGAAGGATGCCGGCAGAAGCTCCAGCGTAAAGTTGGGATGACGTTCCAGAAATGCCTTCACCTGCAGGGTGTTTTCCTCCGGCAGAATGGAGCAGGTGGAGTACACCAGCGTTCCGCCGGGCTTTACATAAGCGGAAAGGGTATCCAGAAGCTGCTTCTGGGTCTGGGCGATAGCGGAAATGTCCTCCGCCTTGAGCCGCTGCTTGATATCCGGCTTCTGGGTGATCACACCCGTACCGCTGCAGGGGGCATCCAGCAGAACGGCATCCAGCGTGCTTTCCCAGTCCTGCATGGGTTGGGTGGCATCCCGCACAGCAATGCGAAGGTTTTCCAGCTGCAGACGGCGTTTGACCGCATCCAGCAGCAGGGCGCGGGATTCGTGCAGTTCCCAGGCAAACACACGGCCTGTCATCTGCATGGTTTCGCACAGATAGGCAGACTTGCCGCCGGGAGCGGCGCAGGCGTCCAGAATACGCATGCCGGGCTTGGCCTGCACGGCTTCCGCTGCCAGCATGGAGCTTTGCCCCTGCACGGAATACTTGCCGCTGCGGTAATCCTGATCGTAGCTCAGTTCGCTGAGACCTTCCAGCAGGAAAGCATGGGGCGCAACACCTCGCTTCCACTTCAGCTCTTTCTTCTCCAGCAGGCGGATCAGTTCTTCGTCGCCGGAGGTATGCAGATTGGGGCGCACCGTCAGGCAGGGTGTGTCCTCCCGGTAGGAAAGGATCTTCTCGGCTTCTTCCTCGCCGTAATCGGCGATGATCCGCTCAACCAGCCACAGGGGGGTGGAAGTCATCACATGCAGCCAAGTGCGCAGATCTTCTTCCTTTACCGGCCACTTGAGGTCGTTCTTCTGGCGGGACAGGTTGCGCAAAACAGCGTTCACAAAGCCGGTGGAGCTTTCCATGCCCATGGCGCGGGTCAGCTTGACGGCTTCATCCACAGCAGCATGGTCGGGTACCCGATCCAGAAACAGGATCTGGTATGCGCCCATGCGCAGGATATCGGTCTGGGCGGGCTCCTTTACCTGATGGGCAATAAAGCTCTTGAGAGCATAATCGATACGGATCTGGTTTTCCAGCACACCGTACACCAGTCCGGTGGCAAGACGGCGATCCTCCGGCTTGATCCAGCGGGCGGCCTGCAATTTCTCGTTCAGGCACAAATTGGCGAATGCGCCCTTCTGGTGTACCTCGCAAAGCACCTCCAGCGCCAGCTTGCGGGCAGGAGTGGTGTTGGGTACATTGGTTTCGCCGGTGCGGGGCGCAGGCCTGGCATTGCCGCCGCGCTGCATGAGACGACGGTCGCCGGGGCGGCTGTTGCGGGCAAAGTTGCGACCTTCGTGCTTTTCGCCATAGGTACGGGGCTTCTGACCGCTGCGCTGCTGCCTGTTGTTGGAGTGTTCTTTATCCCCTTCGCGCTTGCGGAAGGGCTTCCTGGGTTCTGTCATAATGATACCTCACTAAGCAAAATGCCGGTTGTGATGGGGTGACCCAGCAGGTAGGCCTTGGCCTCCATGCGCTTGGCGTTGGGCGCCTGGATCTCGCAAAGCTCCATGGCACCGTCGCCGGTGGCGATCACCAGACCGCCCTTGTCTGCCCGGAGCACCTGCCCGGGCGTGCCGCTGCCCTCTGCCGCTTTGGCGCGCCATACCTTCAAAACGCAGTTGCCCAGTTGAGCATAAGCGCAGGGCCAGGGGCTCATGGCACGGACACGGATCAGACATTCCCGGGTGGTCTGGGAGAAATCCAAAAGCCCCAGCTCCTTGGTCACCTTGGGGTCGTAGGTGGCGAGGGCTTCGTCCTGCTTTGCCCGGGGGCAGTCGCCTGCCTCGATGCGGCGAAGGGTCTCCAGCAGCAGGGCTGCACCCTCCTGAGCCAAACGGTCGGTCAATTCGCCGGCGGTCTCTTCCTCGCCGATGGTCACTTCGGTTTTGAGCAGCATATCGCCGGTATCGATACCTGCATCGGTGAGCATGGTGGTAACGCCGGTAACGCTGTCGCCGCTGAGCATGGCCCATTGGATGGGGCCTGCGCCCCGGTGGCGGGGCAGAAGGGAGGCATGCACATTGACGGTACCCAGTTTGGGCACATCCAGCACTTCCTGGGACAGGATCTGTCCGAAAGCAGCGGTTACGCACAGATCGGGGGCGAGGGCTTTCAGATCCTCCAGCCCATCCACACGGATACGCTGAGGCTGGAACACAGGAATGCCGTATTCCAGTGCAACCTCCTTAACGGGACTCATCTGCACTTTACCGCCCCGCCCCTTGGGGCGGTCGGGCTGGGTGAACACGCCCACCACCTGATGCCCGCTGCCTGCAAGGGCGCGCAGGGAGGGCACGGCAAAATCGGGCGTACCCATGAAAACGATCCTCATTCGTCGTCCTCCTCGTCCTCTTCGGCTTCATCAATGTACTTCTGATATTCTTCATCGCTTACTTCGCGATCCATCTTATCCACATAGAGGACACCGTCCAGATGATCCAGCTCATGGCAGACGGCGCGGGCAAAAAACTCGCTTACCTGCAGAGTAACGGGCTCGCCGTTCTCGTCCTGATACTCCACGGTGACCACATTGGGACGGGTAACGATGCCGCGGCGACCTGGCACGCTGAGACAGCCCTCCATGCCGCTTTGCTCGCCTTCCCGCTCCACGATCACGGGGTTGACCATCTTGAACAGCCCTTCCCCCACATCGATCACGGCTATCCGGCGCAGGATGCCCACCTGAGGACCTGCCAGACCCACGCCGTCGGCGTGGTACATGGTATCGGCCATGTCGTCCAGCAGCTGCTTCAGCCGCTTATCAAACTTTTCTACGGGTTTACACACCTTGCGGAGCTTATCATCACCGATTTCTACGATCTTTCTGATTGCCATGGATCATTATCTCCTTTCGCGGTCACATCATGGTGGCAGGGTTTACTTCGCAATAGATCCGGCAGCGCTCGTCCGAAAGGCTGGTCAGCTCGCTCATCAGGCTGAGCAGGGGCGAGGCATCCGGGTGGTCGAACAGCTTGAACAGCACGTGATAACGGTACTGTCCCCGGATCCGCTTGACCGGGGCGGCATCCGCGCGAACCATCAAAGTGCGCTTTTTTTGCAGGGGGTGGCTGAGCAGATAGGTCTGGACGGTATCGTACAGGCGCTCGTTCATCTGCATGGCATCGGCTTCGGAGACACTCTCCACCAGCAAACGGGCAAGCAAGGTAAAGGGTGGATACAGACCGGTGCGCCTGCGGGAAAACTCCATTTCAAAGAAGGCGCGGTAATCCTGTGCGGCGGCTGCCAGAATACAGGGATCTTCGGGTTTATAGGTCTGGATGACCACTTCGCCGGGGGTCTGTGCCCGTCCGGCGCGCCCCGCCACCTGCGTAAGCAACTGGAAGGTGCGCTCCCTGGCACGGTAATCCGGCAGGTTGAGGGTCATATCGGCAGCCACAACGCCCACCAGCGTTACCTTGGGAAAATCCAATCCCTTGGCGATCATCTGGGTGCCGATAAGCACCTTGGCGCGCCCCTTGCCGAAATCGTCCAACAGGCGGGCATGGGCATCCCTGCCCTTGGTGGTATCGATATCCATCCGCACGGTGGCAACACCGGGAAAGAGCTTATGCATCTCCTCCTCCACCCGCTGGGTGCCGCTGCCGAAATAGCGGATATACTTGCTGCCGCATTCCGGACAGATCTCAGGCGGCTTATGGGCTGCACCGCACAGATGGCAGCGCAGCTCGTCGGCATCGGGGTCGTTGGGATCCCGGTGGAGGGTCATGCTTACATCGCAGGCGTTGCATTTGACCACATAGCCGCAGCTGCGGCAGCTGACAAAGGTATGAAAGCCCCGTCGGTTCAAAAACAGCATAGCCTGCTGACCGCTGTCCAGACACCGATGCAGCTTTTGGATGAGCAGTGCGCTGAAAATGCTGCGGTTTCCCGCCTCCAGCTCCCTGCGCATATCCACGATCGATACAGCAGGCAGCGGGCGGTCTGCCACCCGTTTAGGCATCTCCACCAGCGTATAGTCGCCCCGGCGCGCCATGGCGAAGGACAGGATGCTGGGGGTCGCGCTGGAGAGCACCAGTGTTGCCCCCTCCCGTCTGCAACGGCTGTGCGCCACCCGCCGGGCATCGTAGCGGGGATGTTTATCGCTGATATAGGTCTGCTCGTGTTCCTCGTCGATAACGATCAGCCCCAGATCCTCCACCGGTGCAAAGATGGCGCTGCGTGCGCCCACCACGATGCGGGCATCGCCCAGACGGATACGCCGCCACTCATCGTAGCGCTGCCCATCGGTAAGGCGGCTGTGCAGAACAGCCGTGGCAGGGCCGAAGCGGCTGCGGAACCAGCGTACCATCTGGGGGGTCAGGGCGATTTCCGGCACCAGAATAATGGCGCCCTTGCCCATTTCCAACGCACGGCTGGCCATGGCAAGATACACTTCCGTCTTACCGCTGCCGGTAACGCCGTGGAGCAGGAATGCGCCCTCGCCCCGTTCCATGGCAGGAAGCATGCTTTCCAGCGCCTCGGTCTGCCCTGGGGTAAGGGGCGGCTGTATGCTGGGCTTTTCGTCCTCCTCGCCATAGGGCGAGCGGAACACCTCCCGCTGACTCAGCCTGACCAGCCCGGCCTGCTCCAGCGCCTTCAGGCTTTCCCGGGGATCCTTGACCAGCTGACCCAATTCATTCAGGCTGCGGGTACGCCCGTCTGCCAGAAGCCTGAGCAGCATGGCGCGCTTGGGAGACCGCTTCTGTTTGGCAGCCTCCGCCTCGGGGTCGGCGCAGGTAAGGGTGACGCAGGTTTCCTGCTTCTGTTTGATGCGCCCGGTGCGCATGGCAGCGGGGAGCATCAGCCGGAGGGCTTCCGACAGGGGACAATGAGTGTCTGTGGCGATCTCTCTTGCAAGCTCCAGCATGGAGGGCAGCAAAGCGGGATAATCATCCAGCATCTTGCTGATGGGACGCAGCTTTTCTGCGGGACAGTCCAATTGATCTTCGGTTACAAGCCCCACCACAAAACCATCTACCATGCGCCGCCCCAGCGGCACATGCACCCGGGAACCCACCACCGGCTCCATCCCCTCGGGGATCAGATAGGAAAAGGGCTTGGCTACATTGGTATGAACAACATCCACAACGACCTGTGCAACCATGGCTCCTCCTCCTTTGCTGATATTATCGGAAATGCCGGTTCAGGGATCTGGGCAGCCTGCTGTGGCGGTAACGACGCCCGCGTTTGAACATCCGCACAACGAGCAGCACCAGAAGCACCAGCAGCACCACAGGGAGCAGCAAAAGCAGCAGCAGTTCCAGCGTAAGGGGCGGGAAGGGATTGGGATCGGAGAAAACCAGATTTTCGATCTCTTCCAACGTAAGCGGTGCATTGGAACGTCTGAGGATGGTGCGCCCGGCTACCAGATCGTACTCTACCGCGCTGCCGCCGTCATCGGGGTAGTAGATCATGGTACCCATGACCTCGCCCATTTCGATGGGGGCCGCAAAGTCGCGGGTGTACTCGATGAGCACGGTCTGGCGAAGGTTGCGGGCTTTTTCTTCCATTTCGGTCTTGGTGGCTACGATATTGACCGTGCGCTGATCTGCTCTGGGACGTACATTCAGCGTAAGACGGCCGATCTCTTCATCCTCCAGCGAGAAACCGGAGGTATCCACCACAACGGGATTCTTGTTGTACAGTTCCTCGGGCGTCATGCTGACGAACTGGGAAAAACCGTACTCCATCAGCTTTTTGGTATCGGACCAGCGACCGTTGGAGGTGGTGTAGAATACCACAGAGATCAGTTCGACCCCATCCCTTTCGGCGGCGCCCACATAACAATAGCCTGCGGCATTGGTAAAGCCTGTTTTGATACCGATGGCATAGGGGTAATACGTGGAAGGAGTTTCTGCGGTCGCTTCCTGATTCTGATTCAGCCAGTTCCGGGCCGCGCCGGTAAGCAGACGGGAGCGGCTGACGTTGGATCGCGGCAGGGTGTAGGAAAAGGTGGAGGCGATCTTGCGGAACATATCGTTCTCCATTGCCGCTCTGGCGATGATGGCCATATCCCGTGCGGTGGTGTAATGGTTCTCGTCGTGCAGACCGCTGGGATTGGCAAAATGCGTATTGGTGCAGCCGTACATGGCGGCGGCGTTGTTCATCAGTTCCGCGAAGCGGTAGGTATCGCCCGCAACCGTTTCGGCGATCAGGTTTGCGCCGTCGTTGCCGCTTCGCACCATGGTGGCAAACAGCAGATCGGCGAAATTGATGGTCTCGCCCACCTCCAGATCGATGGAAGCTGCACCTTCTTCATAGACCATGGCAGTTTCGGACATGGTTACGGTCTGGCTCATATCCCCCATCATGATCGCCAGCAACGTAGTCAAGATCTTGGTGGTGGAGGCAGGAAAGCGTTTTTCGTCTGCGTTTTTTTCCATGATCACTTCGCCTGTGGAGGCTTCGATCAGAATGGCAGATTTGGCATAAAGCTGATCGGGGCTGAGCTCTTCGGGCTTTTCGGGATCGTAGGGCGCAACGCCGCTGGGCAAACGGGGATCAATATAGCGGTATTCCTCCGCCAAGGCGGTCTGCGGGGTGATGACCGGTAAAACGACCGTGCAGCAGCAAATAATCGCCAGAGCCGCACAAAGCATACGGGCAAACCGGAAACGCTTCGGATTCATTCCTTCCGCTCCTTTCCCAAATGGTCAAATCTTAACAGCTTATTATACCACCCAACGCCCGGCAACACAAGGTAAACCCTGAAGGTTTACAGGAGGGCCGGGTTCGCTGCTACAGTTGCAATACGGGGCTTTGCTGCCGGTGTTTTTCGTTTGGCAGCCGCACCAAAACGTGTTACAATAACCAAAACGGAAAAAGGAGCGAAACGGTATGATCGATTTTTCTTTCCAGAACCCGACCCGTATCCACTTCGGGCGCAATGCAATGGACAAGCTGCCCCTGGAGTTGGAGCGTTACAGTAAGCGTGTGCTGCTGGTATACGGCGGCGGCAGCATCAAGCGCAACGGCGTATATGATGATGTAATGAACAAACTGAAACAGGCACAGGCGCAGGTCTGGGAGCTGGCAGGCGTACAGCCCAACCCCCGGCTTTCGCTGGTACGGGAAGGCATTGCCATCTGCCGAAAGGAAGCGATCGGGCTGGTGCTGGCAGTGGGCGGCGGAAGCGCCATCGACACCGCCAAAGCCATTGTAAACGGCGCATGCTATGACGGCGATGTATGGGAGCTTTACGAGGGCAAAGGCAATAACGAAACCGCCCTGCCCCTCGGCGTGGTGCTGACCATACCGGCAGCGGGCAGCGAGATGAGCCGTTCCAGCGTGATCACCCGGGAGGAGGATCTTTGCAAGCGGGGGCGCAATGCCTATACCAACTTCCCCACCTTTTCCATTCTGAACCCGGAGTACACCTTTACCCTGCCTCCCTACCAAACCGCCTGCGGCATCGTCGATATTATGGCGCACATGATGGAGCGGTACTTTACCATGGTGGAGAACGTAGAACTGACCGACCGTCTGATCGAAGGGGCACTGGTCACGGTGGTGAACAACGCTCCCATCGTTATGGCAAAGCCAGACGATTACGATGCCCGGGCAGAGATCACCTGGGCGGGCGCCCTGGCGCACAATACCCTGCTGGATACCGGTCGTATCGGCGACTGGGCCAGCCACAAACTGGAGCACGAGTTGAGCGCACTGTACGACATTGCCCACGGCGCGGGACTGGCGATCATGTTCCCGGCATGGATGAAGTATGTTCTGCCCCGGGGCGGTGCAAAGAAGCTGGCGCAATTCGCCATTCGGGTGCTGGGCGTGCCGGAAAGCCTTGGCAGCACGGAAGCAGTGGCAGCCGAAGGGATTTGCAGACTGGAGGCATTTTATCATTCTCTTGGTCTTGCCACCACGCTGACGGAAGTCGGGATCGACGAAAGCCGCATTCCGGAAATGGCGGCGCGCGCTGTTGGTATGGCCGGGGGCAGGCTGGGCGGCTTCGTACCGCTGAGCCCGGAAATGGCCGAAGAGGTTTATCGGTTGGCATTGTAACCCCAAAAGCGGCAGAGGCGTATGGCTTCTGCCGCTTTTTGTTGACAGTGAAAAGATTGCATGCTATAATACGGTATCAATTTTCGGAGGTGCTGGATGTCGGTTCGGTAAAGAACGCCATGTGCGTCAGAGCCAAATAGCGGCCGCATGACCGCTTTGTTTGCTATGCACATATGTTTTTCCGAATGCAGACAGCACTTTTTGTGTGCCTTTCTTTCTGCGACAGCCAAAAACAGGCGTTCATGTTCCGCTCATGCGATCAACAATCGGGAGCTGAGATAACTTGGAACATCATCTGAAGGCCTTACATTTTGATACCATTCTGCAGCAGCTTGGACAGCATGCCCTCAGCGTGCCTGCCAAAGAAGAGCTGGCGCAGCTGCGCCCCATTACCAACGAAGCCGTATGTAAATTGAAAATGCTGGAGACCACCTCCGCACGGGCGTTGCTGGAAAGCTGCGGAAATCCACCCCTTTCCCCCGTGGACAGCATCAGTGCGTATTTGCAGCTTGCTGTCAGCGGTGGGATGCTGCTGCCTGCACAGTTGTGCGAGGTGGCGCGCTTCGCTTCTTCCTGCCGCCGGACAGCCGATTACCTGAAGCGGGGAGAAGAGTGCGGCAGCGCGTGTACGCAGGTTGCCGTACTCGGGCGTGCCTTTGCCGATCTGAGCCCTCTGCGCGCAAGCATTGAAGGGGCAGTGAACGAAGAGACAGTTTACGACAGTGCCAGCAAAACCCTTCGGGATCTGCGCAGGCAGATGATGCTGCTGCATGAGCAGATCAAAGAAAAGCTGGACCGGATCTTACAGAGCAAAAAGGCTTATCTGGCAGACAATTTCATTTCCATCCGGGGTGAGCACTATGTGCTGCCCGTACTGAAGCGTTTCAAAAACGACTTCGGCGGCACGGTGATCGAAGCATCCGCCAAGGGTGGCACCCTGTTTATGGAACCCACTGCGATCCGTCATCTGCAGGAGCAGCTGACTGCGCTGACCATCGAAGAGGATGCAGAGGTGCGGCGGCTTCTGTATGTACTCAGCGGAGAAGTGGCCGACGCGGCAGCGGATCTGCGCACCAATCTGCAATTGATGCAGCAATTGGATGTGATCTTTGCCAAAGCCAAATACAGCGCAGCCTTGAATGCCTGCGCCGCAGAGGTACACGGCGGGCGCACATTGATCATTCGCCAGGGCAGGCACCCTCTGCTGCCTCCGGAAAACTGCGTGCCGCTGAATCTTGTGCTGGACGAAGAAAACGACGGCCTGCTGATCACCGGCCCCAATACCGGCGGCAAAACGCTGGTGATCAAAACCGTCGGCTTATTCTGCGCCATGGCACAGAGCGGTTTGCACATTCCCTGCGGGGAAGGTTCCGTGATTCCCATGCACGACCATATTCTGTGCGACATTGGTGACAGCCAGAGCATCTCGCAGAACCTGAGCACATTCTCGGGACACATCACCAATGTGATCCGTATTCTGGAAACTGCCAGCCACGACAGTCTGGTACTGTTGGACGAGTTGGGAAGCGGCACCGACCCGGCAGAGGGCATGGGCATCGCTTTGGCAGTATTGCAGGAGCTGTGGCTCCGTGGCTGCCGCTATCTGGTTACCACCCACGACCCACAGGTAAAGGAATATGCTGCCGATACGCCGCGGGTGCTTGCCGCCCGAATGGCATTTGACAGGGATACCCTTCAACCGCTGTACCGTCTGGAGGTGGGTAAGACCGGCGAAAGCTGCGCGCTGCATATTGCCCGCAGGCTTGGTATGGCAGACGGATTGCTGGAGCGTGCCCGGCAGATTGTGAACAGACAGGGCGAAACCATGCCAAACGATACGCTCAGACCGGTCATGCACCGTCCCGCCAGTATCCTGAACCGCCAAAAGGCTCAAACAACAGAGAATGTAAAGCTGCGCTTTGCCATGGGCGATTCGGTCATCGTGCTGCCGGAGAGCGATACCGGGATCGTATACAAACCCGCCGACGATAACGGAATGATGGTGGTGCAGGTCAGGGGAGAAAAAATCACCGTCAACCACAAAAGAGTAAAGCTGCGCATCCCTGCCGGGCTGCTTTACCCGGATGACTACGATTTTTCCATCATTTTTGATACGGTCTCAAACCGTAAGGCCGCCCATCAGCTGGGGCGCAAGCACGACGAAAACGCCGTGATCATTCACAGAGAAGGTACAACAAAGGAGGAATGAACATGATCCGTAACGATATCACCATTCGTCCGGAGACCCCGGAAGACTACAGCGAGATCACACAGCTGGTGCGGCGCACCTTTGCCGAGCACACCGGCTATTCGGACGGCGAAGACGAAGTGGCATTGATCGAAGAGATCCGCGCCGGGCGGTATTATCGCCCCGATCTGTCTTTTGTTGCAATCCTGGAGGGGAAAATTGTCGGGCACTTTATGCTGTCCGACTTTCCCCTCTCTCCTGCTGCCGAGGGTGGTTATGACCCGGCACAGACCGATTTTCTGCTCCTTGCGCCTGTTTCGGTGCATGCCGACCACTACCGGCAGGGCATTGGCGAAACCATGCTGCGGCTGGGGCTGGATGCAGCCAGACAGACTGATCGCAAGGGCATTCTGGTGGAAGGCGATTTTCATTTCTATAACCGGCTGGGCTTTGAGACCTCTGCCAATTACGGGATCTTTGCCACATCCGGCTTTCCGCTGGAGGAGCCACGCTGCATGATGTGCTTGGAGAGCCGCCCCGGGGCGTTGAGCGGTGTGAATGGTTATGTGGTATATGACATGTATGAAAACGCATAAGCTGAATGAAAGTGAGTAAAATGCATGAAAAGTGATCATTATCGAGATTTCTTTACAGCAGAAAATCTGATGGGGCCCAACAGCATTCGCCTGCTTGACGAACTGCTGACAGTATGCCCGCCGGCTTTTACCCGAACCGACAAGGTGCTGGATCTGGGCTGTGGTACCGGGCTGACCAGCCTGTTTATTGCAAGGGAGACGGGAGCTACCGTATATGCCAACGACCTCTGGATCCCGCTGGAGGTCAACAGGGATCGTTTTGCAGCATGGAACATGCAGCAGCAGCTGATCCCTGTGCACGAAGATGCCAATTGCCTCGGCTTTCAGAAAGAAATGTTTTCTGCGGTGATCAGCATCGATGCGTACCATTATTTCGGTGGTAAGGAAGATTTCTTTGCAGACAAGATCCTGCCACTTCTGAAGCCCGGCGGTGTTGCGCTGATCGCTGTACCGGGAATGAAGAATGTCTATGACGGGCAAAGCGAGACCCTCACTTCCCCATGGCTGGGGGATGAAGCCTACATGTTCCAAAGCGCATTATGGTGGCAAAAGACCATCGGGACACATGAAAAGATCGAAAGCGTGCACACATGGGAAATGGAAGCCTTTGAACAGCCATGGCAGGAATGGTTCGCCACTGGGCACGAATATGCGCTGGATGATCTGCAGTACTATGAAAGCATCATCAAACCCTATACAGGGTTTGTGGGCATGGTGATCAGAAAGAAATAAGCCGAAAGCCCGCTGTGAATGCAGCGGGCTTTTGACATAATAAAATAAGGCTGCAGCTTTTGGCTGCAGCCTTATGGATTGGCTTTCTACATCCGGGATTATTCGATCACGGAAGAAACAACGCCGGAACCAACGGTACGGCCGCCTTCACGGATAGCGAAGCGCAGACCCTGCTCGATGGCGATGGGGGTGATCAGGGTGATCTCCATGTCGATGTTGTCGCCGGGCATAACCATCTC
>JAFXBE010000071.1 GCA_017516765.1 Clostridia bacterium
AACTTACCAAAATCCATCCGAAAACTTCATTCGGTAAGTCTCCGCTCGACTTGCATGTGTTAGGCACGCCGCCAGCGTTCGTCCTGAGCCAGAATCAAACTCTTATGTTTAATTTCTGAATCGCTCTCGATCGTTTTTTCCGTCGAGTACGAATTTCACTCAAAATTCTTGACTGTCGTTCTTGCGTTTCTTTGTCTGTATCGTTTTCAAGGTTCGGTGCTCTCAAGCGAGCTTGTTTATAATATCACTGAGTGGTTCGAATGTCAACACCTTTTTTCAAGTTTTTTTCGGTTTTTTGTTATTTTCTTTGGATCCCGGACAATCATACCAGTATCACCAAATCATCATTCGCCCTCGCACGAACATTAACCCATCACGAAAGAGATGCCATACGCATCTACGGGTGTTTTCTGTCTCCCCACCAAACATCATGACAGAAAGATCCCCTCAGAGATCATTCTCTCTGAGGGGATCCTGTGGCAGAACCATCACTTACCCAGCAGTTCCTTATTCTTCCGGATCAGCTCAATGCGCTGCTTTACACAATCCACGCTGCGCATGGGATCGGCAGGAGTGCCGAATACATAATCCTTCAGCTTCTCTACAGTGGTGGTGGCCACATGCAGACGGGTATCGCTGGAGGCATAGTAGATGAGGAGATCGCCGTTATCATCCACGATCGCACCATTGGTAAAGACAACGTTGCTCACATCACCTACGCGTTCTTCCCCTTCGGGAGCGATCAGATAACCGCTGGGCTCCGCGATCACTTCCCAGGGCTTTTCCAGATCGGTAGCAAAGGCATAGATCACATAGCGCAGACCGGCAGCGGTGTTACGTACGCCGTGAGCGATATGCAGCCAGCCCTTATCAGTCTTGATGGGAGTTGCGCCCGCGCCGTTCTTGGCTTCGGTAATGGTATGATACTTGCGCTTGCTGGTAATGATCTCTTCATCGATAACAGCATTGGTGATATCATCGCACAGACCGAAGCCCACGCCGCCGCCGGAGCCCGTCTCGATAAAGCCATCCATGGGACGGGTATAGAAGGCATACTTACCATTCACAAATTCGGGGTGCAGAAGCACATTGCGCTGCTGGGGAGACTGCCTGGTAACCAGATTGGGCAGGCGTTCCCAAGTCTTGAGATCCTTGGTACGCACGATACCGGCCGCTGCAACCGCAGCACCCAGATCACTGTTGTCGGGGTCCTTGCTCTCGGAGCAGAACACGCCGTAGATCCAGCCGTCTTCATGCTGGGTAAGGCGCATATCATATACATTGGTCTCTTCGGGGCAGGTATCGGGCAGCAACACGGGCTCGTCCCAGAAGCGGAAACCGTCGATACCATTATCACTCTCTGCCACCGCAAAGAAAGACTTACGATCCCAGCCCTCCACACGTGCGACCACATAGTACTTGCCGTTGAGTTTGATGGCGCCGGCATTGAACACAGCGTTGATGCCCAGACGCTTCATAAAGAAAGGATTGGTATCCGCATCCAGATCATACTGCCATTCGATGGGCGCATGGGCAGCCGTCAGCACGGGATAGATCCAGCGGTCATAGATGCCGTTCTGTTCGGCAGCTTTTTCGTTCTTGCGGGCGAGGAACTTTTCCTGAGCGTCCTTCAAGGGCGCATATTCGGGATGCAATCTCATGCTTCCAACCTCCTGATCATTTCGATGCACATTCTGCCATTGTGATAGGGGCACTTCCAAGGTTCCACGATCTCGCGGCTGGAATCCGGCTGACCGTTGTCCTGTACAGCCCAATACCATTCGCTGCCTTCGCGGCGATCGATGATCTTTTCCTTTATATACTCCCAGACTTCCTGAGAAGCCTTGAGGAAGTATTCCTTGTCCGGGTTGCGCTGCCAGGCATTCATAAAGCCGACGACCGTCTCTGCCTGCACCCACCAGATACGTTTCTTATCATCCACGCCGCGCTCGCATTCGTTGTACAGACCTGCGCCGTGGTAAGCCTTCTCGTACACATTCTGCGCCATCTCGGTAAAGATGGGGATCACCCTGGCATTCAGCTGCTCATCCTCCAGCAGGGAGCAGCCCCAGTCCAGCAGCCAGGCGGACTCGATATCATGACCGTAGGAGTGGAGATCGATCAGGGTGTGATAATCCGCATCGAAAAACACTTCCTGACGGTGCAGTTCGGTGTTGTAGATCTTCTCTACAAAGATATCCATCATCTCCCGGATGCGGGCAGCAAGACGTTCGTCCTTGGTGGCCTGATAGAGACCGGAATATCCTTCGAACACATGGAGCAAGGTGTTCATGGTACGGGTCGCCATAACGCCGTTTTCGGAGAGCTTTTCATTGCTGGCGGGCTTGAAGTCGCGGGTGAAGGCTTCCAGATAGCCGTCCTTGTCACGGCACTTGCTCTCGATGATCTCATAGATCTTCCAAGCCAGATCGATGGGCTCCTGCTTGCCGGTGGCACGGGCGTAAGCTGCCAGCGCATAGATGGCAAACGCCTGATTATAGGTGTGCTTGGTATCGTCGCAGACGCTGCCGTCGTAATTGACAGACCAGTAAACACCGCCCATATCCCCATCCACGCAGTGATCCAGCATGAAACGGTAGGCATGCTCTGCGTTTTCCAGCAGGGCAGGATCCTTCAGGCACAGATAAGCGCTGGAGAAGAACCACAGGATGCGGCTGTTGAGAATGCAGCCCTTTACCGCTTTCTTATCCAGATGCAGATCAAAATCCAACAGCCCGTAATAGCCGCCGAATTCCTTGTCGGTAAGACCCTGCCAGAAGGGAATGATACGATCCCTGAGTTCCTGACGGAACTCGTTTTGCCAGTTCTTCATTCTTTTCTCCCCTTTGTGTATGCTCGAGGGCAGTTGCCCGCTGGAGTTAACAAATCGGTTTACAAATGGTTTATTTGTTAACCTTCGCAAGCATTGTAACATGGAAAAGTGCAGATAGCAAGCAGGAAAATGCAAAAAAGCGCACCCGTTTTACGATCGTTGACGCAAAACAGGTGCTCAATGTCTTTTTACATACTATACAGAACTTTTGCTCTCAGCCGCGCTCTGTCTGCTGCTCCAGCAAACGATTCACCGCATTCAGATAAGCCAGACAGCTGGCCTCGATAATGTCGGTGGAAACGCCCTTACCCAGCATTACGTCCTCGCCGTTTCTGACACGGACCGTTACTTCGCCCAGAGCATCCTCGCCCTCGGTAACGGCGCGCAGCTGGTAGCTTTCCAACGAGCAGCTGATGCCCGTGATCTGATCCACTGCATGGAAGCAGGCTTCCACAGGGCCGTCCCCGCAATCGGCACGGGTGATGATATCGCAGCCGTTGTTCAGGCTGACGGTGGCAGTGGAGGTCATCCGGTTGCCGCTGAAGATCTGGAAGGAATGCATGCGGTACCGTCCCAGCGAACCATGCATCTGCTCGCGCAGGATCGCCACCACATCCCGTTCGGTAATATCCTTCTTACGGTCTGCCAGTTCCTTGAATTTCTCGAAAGCCCGGTTCAGCTCGTGTTCGGTCAGATAGATGCCCAGCTCGTTGGCATGCTCCCGAAGAGCATGTCTGCCGCTGAGCTTGCCGAGCATCACACCGCCCTGAGGAATACCCAGCTCCTCCGGCTTCATGATCTCGTAGGTCGCCCGATCCCGCAGCACGCCATGCTGATGTACGCCGCTCTGGTGGGCAAAAGCGCTGGGACCGACCACCGGCTTGTTGGGCTGCACCTCGATACCGCTGATGCCCGCCGCCAGACGGCTGATGCGGTAGATCCCCTTGGGCTGCAGATGATCCTCCAGTCCATAAATATCCTTACGGGTGCGCAGGTTCATCAGAATCTCTTCTAAGGGCGCGTTCGCCCAGTCCGTTGACCGTGCATTCCACCTGCCGTGCGCCGTTGCGGATCGCTTCCAGCGTGGTGGCGGTGGCAAGCCCCAGATCATTGTGACAATGGGCAGAAAGGATGATATCCTCCCGTTCCCCCACCACATGCTGCTGAATATCGGCGATCAGCTGACCGTATTCTCTTACGGAAGAGTAGCCGACCGTATCGGGGATATTGAGTGTGGTCGCCCCCACTTCCACTACAGCCCGGTAGACCTGATAGAGGAAATCGGGTTCGGTACGGGTGGCATCCTCGCAGCTGAACTGTATATCATCGCACAGAGACCTGGCCAGACGCACGCTGCGCACAGCCGCTTCCAGCACCTGCTCTTTGGTCATGTTCAGTTTTGCGCTGCGATGCACGGGGCTGGTAGCGATAAACACATGAATACGCGGCTTCCGGGCACCCTTGAGCGCATCGGCGCCGGCACGGATGTCGCTCTCCACGCAGCGGGCAAGAGAGCACACCCCGGTCCCGACAGCAGCGGCAATGGCCCGGACGGCCTGGAAATCGCCCTGACCGGAACCGGCAAAACCTGCTTCGATCACATCGACGCCCAGCGCCTCCAGCGCTTTGGAAACTCGACCTTCTCATGCAGATGAAAACTGACACCCGGAGTCTGTTCGCCATCGCGGAGCGTGGTATCCAGAAAGCGTACCGTCTTTTGCATGGGATGTCCTCCATTATTGAAAATTCACGTACGGCAGGAGCTTCTCCAGCGTCTTTTCGCCGATTCCCCGTACGTTGAGAAGGTCTTCCGGGTAATAGAACAATCCATTCTGCTGTCTTTCGGAAACGATTGCTTCGGCAAGCACAGGCCCAACGCCCGGCAGCTTCATCAACTCATCCACCTCTGCCGAATTCACAGAGATCTCTCCCTGCGGCAGGGTAACTGCAAGCCCGGCAGGCGGCAACATCGCCGCTCGTGGCTGCCTGAGGAACCATCTGGGCATTTCCGGTTGCGGACGCAGGTGCAGAACGACCATCAGAACAATTGCAATCCACAGAATTGTCGCAACAACACAAACGATCTGCAGCGGCTGCCGTCCCCCGGCAGCCGCTGCTCTCCTCCGCCCGGACATCACACGCCCTTGCGGACTTTCTGACCGGCCGCGGTATCTTCCAGAATATACCCCATGGCCTTGATCTGGTCGCGGAGCTCATCGCTGCGCTTCCAGTTCTTTTCCTTACGGGCCTGTGCGCGCTCATCCACCAGCGCCTGCACATCGGCGGGCAGACCGTCTTCCTTCTTCATGAGCAAACCCAGCACGTCGGTCATGCCCAGCAGCTTCTCCTTGCCGTAGACAACCGCTTTGCGGCTTACATCGGTGGCGGTCAGCTTATGCACCTCGCGCACCAGTTCAAAGATCGCACCCAGCGCATCGGCGGTGTTCAGGTCATCATCCATGGCGGCAACGAAGCGTGCCTGCGCCTGGTCGGCAAACTGCATAAAGGCGGTTTCTGCCTCGTTGGGCTCCCGGTCCTTGGCAGCGTTCTCCAGGAAGGCCAGCTGATCGCGGGCGATGTAGAGACGCTCCAGGCTGCTCTGCGCCTGAGCGATCTGGTCGCGGCTGAAGTTGAGGGGGCTGCGGTAATGGGCAGACAGGGTGAACATGCGCACCGCTTCCAGATCGTACTCCTTGGCGATATCTCGTACGGTGAAGAAATTGCCCTTGGACTTGGACATCTTTTCGTTATCGATGTTCAGGAAGCCGTTATGCATCCAGTAGTTGACATAGGGCTTGCCGGTTGCGCCGCTGGTCTGGGCGATCTCGTTCTCGTGGTGCGGGAAGAGCAGATCCTTGCCGCCGGCGTGGATATCAAAGGTCTCGCCCAGATAGGTGGTGCTCATGGCAGAGCACTCGATGTGCCAGCCGGGGCGACCCATGCCCCAGGGGCTTTCCCATGCGGGCTCGCCGGGCTTCTGCGCCTTCCAGAGGGCGAAATCCAGCGGATCTTCCTTCTGCTCATCCACGCTGACGCGGGCGCCGGAAGCCAGATCCTCCAGATTCTGACCGCAGAGGCAACCGTAATCCTTGAAGGCGCGTACACGGTAGTACACATCGCCGTTGCTCTCGTAAGCAAGGCCGTTGTCCACCAGTTTCTGGATCATGGCGATGATCTGGGGCATATGCTCGGTGGCGCGGGGATGCACCGTAGCGGGACGGATGCCCAGCGCCTTGGCATCAACAAAATACTCGGCGATGTACCGCTCGGCGATGGCAGCAACGGTGGTGTTTTCCTCGTTGGCGCGGCGGATCATCTTATCGTCGATATCGGTAAAGTTCTGCACAAAGGTGACCTGATAGCCCTTGTATTCGAAATAGCGGCGGAGCACATCGAACACAATAAAGGGACGGGCGTTGCCGATATGGAAGAAATTATAAACCGTGGGGCCGCAGGCATAGATGCCCACCTTACCCTCGTGGATGGGACGGAATTCTTCTTTCTTACGGGTCATGCTGTTGTAGATCTGCATATATTTCACTCCTTGTCTTCAAAGGGATTATTCTGCGGTATGGTTGGCTGCTGCTTCCCGACAGCTGGCGCAGTCGCCGCTACATCGACGGGATTCCAGCACAGCTTTTCCGGCTGCTTCCGCCTCGGCGCAGCACTCGGTACAGCCAAGCTGTTCGGCATGGCGCTTCAGACAGCTTTCCAGCGTGCTGAGCCTTGCCACCAGCGCTTCCATGCGCTCCAGCATGGGGTCGGGCAGGTTGACCTGATCCAGATCGACTCCCTGTGCGGGCTGCTTCTTCTTAACAATGCGCCCCGGGTTGCCCACTACGGTGCAATTGTCCGGCACATCCTTGAGCACGATGGAGCCTGCGCCGATCTTGACATTGTTGCCGATGGTGATGGGACCCAGCACCTTTGCGCCCGCACCGATGGTCACATTGCTGCCGATGGTGGGATGGCGTTTGCCCACATCCTTGCCGGTACCGCCAAGGGTAACGCCCTGATAGATGGTCACATCGTCGCCGATGATGGTGGTCTCGCCGATCACAACGCCGTCGCCGTGGTCGATGAACACCCGTCTGCCGATCTCGGCTCCGGGATGGATCTCTATGCCGGTCTGGTGCCTGGCACGCTGGCTGAGCATACGGGCCAGCAGCACATGCCCCTTGCGGAACAGCACATTGGCGCGGCGGTGCGCCTTCAGCGCCTTCAAGCCGGGGTAACAGAGCATAACCTCCGCCATGGATTTGGCTGCGGGGTCACGCTGCAAAACAGCTTCACGGTCTTCTTTGACCAGTTCTCTCCAATGGGTCATGCTTCCTCTCCTTTGCCGAATGTGCCTTCAAACACATCCATTACATGATGCAGCAGCACATCCTGTGCATCCACCGCCGGGGCTTCCTCTTCGCAGAGGGAGTAGGATCCGTCGGGGAGGCGCACGCGAAGCTGCTGGTTATCGCTCAGCTGCAAACGCAGCACATTCTCTACCGCCTGCTTACAGGCTTCGTTCTTCACGGGGAACATCAGCTCCACGCGCTTATACAGATTACGGGGCATCCAGTCTGCCGATGACAGATAGACTTCCGGCTCGCCGCCGTTTTCAAAGCGGAAGGCACGGGCATGCTCCAGATTACGCCCCACCAGGGAATAAACCTCGATATTGTCGCTTTCGCCGGGAATACCGGGGATAAGACAACAGATACCGCGGATGATCAGCTGCACCTTTACGCCTGCCCGCCCAGCCTGACACAGCGCATCCATGATGCTCTCGTCACACAGGGAGTTCATCTTGGCGATGATGCCGCTGGGCAGACCGTTCTCGGCGTTTTCCTTCTCCCGCTCGATCAGATGCAGGATGGTGGTCTGCAGAGCTTCGGGAGCTTTGATCAGCTCTTCCAGCATGGCGCCTTCGCAGCCCTTGAGCCGCTCAAAGAAAGCGGCCGCGTCGGCGGTAAGGGTCTCGTCGGCGGTGAGCAGACCAAAGTCGGTATAAAGTCTGGCAGTACCGTCGTGGTAGTTGCCGGTACCCAAATGCACCACGCTCTGCCACTGCCCCTCTTTTTCCCGCTGGATCAAAGCAATCTTGCTGTGGGTCTTGACTCCGGGGAATCCGTAACAGACCTTGCATCCCGCCCGGCTGAGGCGTTCGCCCCAGAACAGGTTGTTATCCTCGTCGAAGCGGGCACAGGATTCCATCAGAACAAAGACATCCTTACCCGCCGCAGCCGCATCGGCCAGCGCCGCCACGATGGGACTGTTGCCGGATACCCGGTAAAGGGTCATCTGAATAGAGCGTACACAGGGATCCTGTGCGGCCTGCTGCAAAAGATGCACAACAGGGGCAAAGCTGTGATAGGGGTGATACATCAGATAATCCCGCTCAAGGATCCGGTCGAAGGCATCTTCACCCATCAACTCTTCATAAAGCACGGGCTCGGCGGGACGATACTTGAGATCGGGACGCTTGACCATGCCGTAGAGACCCATCATCAGTTTGTTCAGATCCAGCGGGCCGGTGGCGCGGTAGCGTTGATCCAGCCTGGTACCGAAGCGTTGGGTGAGCATGCCCAGCATTTCCTCACTCATCCGCTCTTCCGCTTCCAGACGCACCACATCGCCGGTACGGCGTTTCTGCAGCATCTTCTCAACAGCGCCGGTCATGGTTTCGACGCTGCACTCTTCCAGATCAAAATGTTGATTGCGCAGGATGCGGAATGCAGCGGCATGCTCCACAGTATCTCTGGGGAACAGCTTTTCCAGATGATGCTTAACGATTTCTTCCAAGCGGATCAGATAACGGTTTTCGCCATCTGCGCTCAGTTCGTACAGTCTGGGCAGCGAGGTGGGCAGGGCGACAATGGCGAAACGGCTCTTTTTTCTGCCCATTCCACGCAGTTTGGCGCAGATGTGCAGCTGCTTCTGGGCAGGCTCCGCATCCTCCGCCAGCACCTTCACATTGGGAGCAATATCGTTTTCAAAAAGAGAAAGCTCGCGTACTTTCTGTTCTTCCGTCATGGTAAAGACAGGATAGAGACGTACGCCGTGCAAGTACAGTTCGCTGCGGATGCCTTCGTAGAGCAGATACTGAACATTATTCTGGCGCAGGATCTCTTTGTTGATCTTCTTGCGCAGATTCTCTGCCGTAATGCCGCCCAGCAATTTCTTTTCGGGTTTGCGCTGTGCTTTTGCCAGCACCCGTCCGTAACGAACCTGAACGAACTCGTCCAGATTCGAGGTAACGATCGCCAGAAACTTGGCTCTTTCCAAAAGGGGATGATGAGTCCTGTCTGCCTCCATCTGCACACGCCGGTTAAACTGCAGCCAGCTCAGCTCACGGTTTTGCAGGGCCTTTCCCGTTCGCCGGCTCTTCTGGGTGGTTTCCATTGCTTCATCCTCCTGTATTCATCCATAGGGATACAGAGTAATTATACCACAACAACGAAATACCGTATAGAGGGGATTTCCCAAAGGGCGGGTTTTTCTTGGTACGGAAATACCCATGCATCCTCACAAAGAAAATGCCCTCCCCGCGGAAAACATCGCGGAGAGGGCAAAAAACGGATCGTCAGTGTGCGCTCCGCTGCCGTACGATCTCGTACATCAGAACAGAGGCAGCACAGCTTACATTGAAGGAGCTGGCGTAGGAGGTTTCTGCCATGGGAATGGTGCACAGCACATCGCAGGCTTCTTTGAAGGCTTTATTGAGACCCATCGTCTCGTTGCCCATCATCAGCATCAGCGGAACCGTCAGATCGGCGTTGTAGACAGGCAACTCCTTGTGGGCGGTGGTACCCAGCAGGGTAAAGCCGGGGTAGCGGTTGCGCAGCCCTTCCACATAAGCAAACAGCTCATTGTTATCTTCCACACGGATCACCGGCAGGTTAAAGAAGGACCCCATTGCCGATACCACCACATCCGGGTCGTACAAATCCACCGCGTGACCGGTGATCAGCAGGGCATCCGCGCCCAAGGCGTCGCAGGAGCGGATCATGGTGCCCAGATTGCCCCGGTTGGAGGGACGGTCAAACAGCACCAGAAAGGGTACATCAGACAGCTTCAGGGTGGAAAGATCGTCACGGCGCATTTCGATCACCGCCATCAATTCGGAGGTGTCCTCTTTGCCGCTCAGATCCCGCATCAGATCGGGCGTGAGGCGGTAGTTGACCTCCGTGGGGGTCTGACGGATCATATCCCGCGCCCAGCCGGACAGATTTTCGGGATCGTACAGCAACGATTTGATCTTCCAGCCGTTCTTGACGGCTTCGTTCAGGCTGCGTACGCCCTCCACCAGAAATTCGTTGTACTTATAGCGTTTGTTGCGGTTGGTCTTCAGAACCTCAAACTTCTGGTAGGTTGCATTCTTGCTGCGAACGGTGATATCCGCCATCGTTTCCACTCCTTGCGCTTGATGGTATTGATGATAACGCGTATTTGCGTTTCCGTCAATCGGCGGCAGTGTTTTCTGTTTGCGAAGTCGCATACCCTCCATGGGAGGGATGCAACATGACCGTATCATTTCTGCTTTGGCTTATCAAGGATTGTCTGTTTTTGCTGGGGTATATCTCCGGGAGCCAGAATTTCAAGAAACCGCTGGGAGCGGCAGAAGAAAAAGAAGCGCTGATGCGCATGCAGCAGGGCGACGACGACGCAAGGCAGATGCTGATCGAGCACAACATGCGGCTGATCGTGCACATCGCGAAAAAATACAAGATCCCCGGCTGCACCTTTGATGATCTGATCTCCATCGGCGCAGTGGGACTGATCAAGGCTGTGCGCAGCTACAAGCCGGAGTCCGGAACATCGCTGAGCACTTATGCAGCCCGCTGCATTGAAAACGAAATTTTGATGTGTCTTCGCCAGAGCCGCAAGCAGCAGGCAGATGTAAGCCTGAACGAACCCCTGGGAACCGACAAGGACGGCAATGCCGTCACCTTTGCCGATCTGCTGGGAACCGATCCGGATCTGGTGGAAGACGAGGTGCGCCGACGGATCACCCTGCAATCGGTCAGGCGTGCGCTACCCTCGCTGCCCCAGCGGGAGCGGCGGGTACTGAGTCTGCGCTACGGGCTGGAGGATGGCGTGATGCATCCCCAGCATGAGATTGCACAGGAGTTGGGCATCAGCAGGTCGTATGTATAGCACCGCCATTATTGTAAACGATAGCCCCTAAGTAAATTCCGCTAACTCCCGGAAGCGGAATTTGATGATGATCTGTTTGTCCTCGGTCAGTTCAACACGCTCGATAAGGCTCACCAGCAGCTCCCGACTGTTGCAGGCGGAAGCGAGATACTGCTGCACCAGCTCCCTCGCCCG
>JAFXBE010000072.1 GCA_017516765.1 Clostridia bacterium
AAGGGTGAACGCAGTGAACCGAGGCGTGAGGACAGCGCGATAGCGCTCCCGCAGTGCCGAAGCCCAAAGCCGACCACAGGTCGGCTTTGGGCCGCAATGCACGCCGCTGGTTTCGGATTGACAATCGGAGGGCTGCGGCCCTCCAATACCTCCATGGGTTTTTCGACAGTCTGAGGCATCCGGCAAATGCACCGGATGCCTGTTTTTTTGTATGGGATATGCTATCGGGGGCTGTGCTCAGGCAGGAGCGATGCCGCATCCCGCAAACGCAAAACGGTCGATCTGCTTTACGCTGTCCGGGATGATCACATCTGCCGCCCCCCCCTCAAGCCGCTTCTTGACATCCCCCATGTCGAATGATAGACTTTCATAGAGGCGAAACCATTGCACATCCTATATAAAGGCAACCGCCCCGCGCAGCCCTTCCGGGCGTGCGGGCTGTGCCCATCCCTTCCGGAGGAAGGAGAGAGAACCATGCGATTTTTTGACCCGGATACCGGCGAGGTGCGTTTCCCCGGCGGGCTGTGCCTGCGGGGCGGCATCGCTGCGGAGCAGATCGACCCCAACCTGCGCTCCCTGCCGGGAGAGGATACGGTCTTCTGCCTGCCCCATCTGGCGGTGGAGGGCGGCGTTCTTGCGCCTGTCTGCGTGCTTGGCGGCAGCGGGCTTGCATCGCTCCGGCTCACGGCTGTGTCGGTCAACGGGCGGCAGCAGACCCCGGGCGAAAGGCAGCGGGCTTTCCTGTTCGGTCTTTTCGGGCTGAAGGATCCCTGCCCCGATACCCAGCAGCCGGTGCGCATCAAGGCAACGTTCGGGTATCTGACCCTTTATACCGACCCGGTCAGCGGGCAGGCGGGCGCGCTGGTGGAATACAACCCCGGCTGATCCCCGCCGCCACCCTTCTTTGGCATCCCCAGATCCCCATTGCATACGGAGGAATTGATATGGCTATGATTCTTGCCCCCATTATGAGGGATTACCTGATCCGTTTCCAGCAGACCGCCATCAAGGAAACCGGTCGCCGTCCCCTTACCTATCTGCGGGAGCCCATGGATGAAAAGCTGGTCATCAGCGGCTGCCAGCGTCCCGGCTTTGCCTTCTGGCAGCCCGTGGCGTGGACGGACAACAAAGCCCCGCTGGGCAAGCAGGCCGCCCTGTTCCACGACAGCATCATCCAGTATGTAAGCATGTGCCAGTTTCTGGAGATCCGCTTCCATCTACCGGTGGCGCATATGGGCAGCCCCCTCAGCTTCCTTTACGGGCGCACCTTCGAGACCGGGCGCAACACCGAATCCGCCCCGCCCAGCCGCGCCTTTGAGGAAGCCGTCAGACTGAACAAGGAGCATCCCGCCCAGCCGCTGGGCTTCTGCATGGCGCAGACCTGCGACGGCGGCGAGCCCATTCTGCTCATGCTCCGCGCCGAGGACGGGCAGGCCTATGTGCTGCGCCCGGAGCGGGATGTGGAGCCCCTGTATCTGAAGATCACCATCGACAGGCTGCTGCCCAAGCTGCAGTTTGTGTATGACCTGTAAGGTCGTTTTCTTCCGAAAGGAGGCCTGCTGATGAACCGTAAACCTCAGGGAGTGATCAGTTACGCCGGTCTGGATGTAACTGCGCTGCTGGCAGGGGCACGGCTGATGTTTGCCAACGAACCCGGGGAGGAGGGCTGCCGCCTGTGCTCCCTGATGCCCCTGTTTCCCGAGGAGCTGATCCTTTCCATGCCCTTTGTGGGTGTGGCGCAGCCGGGGCAGCCGGTGGCGCCGGGCGGGTTTTCCATCGACCCGGCAGAGTACCATTGCCGGTTGCAGGCGCAACTGCCCAAGCTGTACAGGGGCGACAACCTGAGCCGCAATCTGGATGCCGAGGGCGTTTTCCACGGTCGGGGCGTGGTTACGGTGGATGAGGCGTGGACAACGTTTTTTCCCCAGTACCAGCCCTATGCGGGCGAGCGGCTCACGGTTTACCCTCTGGGCGGGGGCGCTCAGTGCGCCGCCGTGCCGGAAAGCCTGTACCCCAAAGCAGCCGCTGTGCTGCGCGATGCCGAGACCGCGCTGGGCATCACCCACCGCTGCCACGATTATGCCCGCTATGTATACCGGCACATCCGCGCCGGGGAAGCCTTTGATGCGGATCTTTTTGAAACCCGTTACCTGAGCGAAACGGGGCTTGCGCCCGTATCGGTCTCCCAGAAGGATCTGGGACGGATGATGCAGGACCAGTCCATGCTGCGCAGCGTGCGGGAGGGCGAGGAGACCGGCGGGCTCTATACCGAAGATGCCAAGCGCGCCGAGCATATCCGCCAGTATGTGCCGGGGCTGTACGCCTGCGATGTGTTTGAAGAGCTGCCCCACACCCGCCGCACGGCAAGGCTGTTGCAGCCTGTGTGGGAGGATGGCTTCGTCAGCGACTGGTGGATCTGCGCACAGGATGCCGCCGCCTACCTGCTGCCCGACAAGCAGACGCTGGATATGGCGGCGCTGTGTCAGGGCTTCCAGATCGCGCCGGTGTACGATCCTGCCTCCCGGGGCGGCATCTATGCCTCCCGGGTTCGGGTGGTCGCCGTCAGGGACAAGGAGCTGCGGCTCCGTGCCGCCGATACCCTCAACAACCCCGCCTACGGCAGCGGCATGAGTCCGCTGGGCACCATCAACCGTCTGGTGTATCTGCCCGGCAGCCGGGAATGGCTGCGGCAGGGCAGGCTGGAAGAGGAAGAGAACGCCTACCGGTGCGGAAACACCGTCGTAACCCCGGAAAGCCTCCGGCAGATGACGCTGATGGCGCTTCTGCAGGAGCGAAAGGGTCGGCTGGTGGATGCGCTGTACCGCCGGGAATCGGTGCTGGGCGGCGTACAGGATCTCTCCCCCGACTATGCCCAGCTGCGGGATATGATGAACCGCCCCGCAGAAAAGCTGGAGGCGGGGCTCAGAGAAATGGAAAAAACACAGCTCAGCGGCTATGATGCCGATCTGGACTATCTGCGCCGCATGGGCATGGAGCGGGAATGGAAGCCTCTGCCCAACCAGCGCAAGACCTTCCGCTTTGCGCCGGATGCCCTCAGGCAGGCCAGCATCGAAAGCGGCTTTGCCATGCGGGGCGTATGCCTGCGCTGCACGTGGGACGAGCTGGCACAGCCTGCCCCTGCCGGGGAAGCCCGTCCTGATGCCGAAGCGGCGCAGCCTGCCGAAGCCCCGGCGCAGCCCCTGTGGCTCAATGCCGCCGATCCCCGCTGCTTTACCGGGGAAGCCGCGCTGGCATATGCCGCCGACCATCCCGCCCCGGCAGCTCCGGCTTCCATGGCCGATGCCCCGGAGACTGACGATGCCCCTGCAGAGAAAAAGCCCGCCAGGCCCAAAAAGGGCGGCAAGAAGAAAACCGCCAAAAAAGCCAAGGCGCAGAAGCCCGCAGGAACCATGCCTTTTTCCGAAGAAGAGATGGAAAAGCGGCAGGTGCCCATGCAATTGCCCGATCCCCTGCCCAGGGAGGTGGGTATGGAGCAAAGCGCAGAGCCTGCGCCCGCCGGGGAGACCGCCCCGCCTGCCGCCGTCCCTGCCCCGCCTCCGGAAAACGTGCCCGCAGGGGAACAGCCCCCGCAGGACGACCGCCCCGATCCTTCGCTGGAGCAGATGAAGAACGGACAGCTCAGCTTCCGTTTCGACGACCTGTCATAACCCGGCGGCAAAGCCGGTACGCTCGTTACAAGCCATCCCAACCGATAAAAGGAGGTCACCCCCATGAGCCTTACCCCCAGAGACATCGCCAAAATGCTGGATCACAGCACCCTGCAGCCCTATCTGACCGAGGAGGATATCCGCAAGGGTTGTGAGATCGCCCTCAAGTACGATACCGCCAGCGTGTGCGCCCGTCCCGGCGATATGAAGCTGGTCAGCGAGCTGCTCCGGGGCAGCGATGTAAAGGTCTGCACCGTGATCGGCTTCCCCCACGGCAACCATAAGCCCGAGATCAAGCTGGCAGAGGCGGAAGCCGCCCTCAACGACGGCTGCGTGGAGCTGGATATGGTGCTGAACATCGGCAAGCTGATCGCAGGTGACGAGGAATACGTCTTCAGCGAGATCGACGCCATCTGCAAGCTGGCCCACAGCCGGGGCGCAAAGGTGAAGGTGATCCTGGAGACCTGCTACCTGACCGACGAGCAGAAGACCCTTGCCTGCACCATCTGCACCCGTGCGGGCGCAGACTGGGTAAAGACCAGCACCGGCTACGGCAGCGGCGGCTGCACCCTCGACGATCTGCGCCTGATGCGCGCCGTGGTGCCCCAGAGCGTGCAGGTGAAGGGCTCCGGCGGCATCCGGGATCTGGACACCGTGCTGGCTGCCCGCGCCATCGGCGCAAGCCGCTGCGGCGTATCCGCCACGGTCAAGATCATGGAAGAAGCCGAAAAGCGTTACGCCGAAGGCACCCTTGCCGAAGCCACCACCCTCAAGGAGATGGAAGGCGGGTACTGATCCCGCCCCACACATAACAGCAGAGCCGCAGCGGCATTGTTCCGCTGCGGCTCTCCGACTGCTGACAAACTCCAGAGGTGTTGGAGGGCCGCAGCCCTCTGACTGCCAATCCGTTTCCGGCGACATGTGCGGCGGAAACAGAACCCTTGCGTAGCAAGGGGTTCCGAAAGGAAGGCGGTAGCCCGCCGTTTGCCGCCCGGGGAGCCGTAGGCTCCCAGGCAAACGGTGCAAAAGTCGTCTAAAAAGTCGCCGTAGGCGAGTTTTTAGACGAACTGAGCCCTGCGGCATAATGCCGCAGGGCTTTCTGATTGCCGTCAGACCACGGTTGGGCATCGGGGATGCCGCTGCTTACTGCGCCGCCTGCAGTGCATCGTTCAGCTGGCTGCCGTCCAGCAGATAATAGGACACACCGGGCTTGTAGGAAACGATGGCGGTGCCGTCGTTGGCTTCGTGGGCTACGGTGATCTCCGCATCGCCGTTGAGGTATACCAGCATCAGAATGTCCATATCCTCTTCCACCACGCGATCCACCGCATAGACCTGGAAACCGAACATGGTCATCAGCATGGTGTAGTGGCTCAGCTCGTCCCAGCCGATCCCGTCGTAGTACTCTGTCCACTGCATACTGTTTTCGTCCTTGCCGGTCAGGCCGGTGCGGTAAGGCTGGCGGGAGACCGCTGCGTAGAACTGGGGCGCGGCAATGCCGGTGGCATCCGCAGGCAGGGTGATATCGCTGCCCAGCAGAGCGATGTATCCGGCAAGGGAATCGTCGCCCAGGGTAGCCGTGTCTTCGCTCACCGTGATGAACAGTACCTTTTCATCGGCAAAATAGCCGATTGCGCCCTGCTCGTCGATGCCGGGGATGTAACACTGGAACACATCCTCGCCCGCAGGCATGGCAAAGTTGCACGCCAGGGAGTTGAGCATCAGATAGTAGGCCAGATCGTCACGAGAGGCGTTTTGGTACATGATGCCATAGCCCCCATCTTCCAGCTGCGAGGCGCCGACGAGGGTGCCGTCCAGCAGCGTGGTGGGCATGGCATACAGCTTCATGAATTCCTCCTCCGCGCAGGCGGGGGCTGCCATGCACATAAGCAGGGAAAGGATCAGCAGCAGGGAAAGGAATGCCTTTTTTTTCACGGTTCTGTCTCCTTTTGTGTTTTTCTATTTTGCCGTGCTGTAACGCACTTTTTCCTCGTCGGTCAGCTCCCGCAGGCCATATGCGCCGGTCAGCGCCTCCTCCAGCAGGGGCGAAAGCTGCTGCGCCTCCGGGTAGGGCATGCTGGGGCATACGCCAGCATAAGCGTACAGGCTCCACAGCCTGCCATCCTCGTAAAACACCGGCATATCCACCGTATCCAGCACAAGCTGCAGGGTATCCAGCCGGTACAGCAGGGAATGGCTGTCGGTATTGATGCTGAGCCATTGCCCGGAAGAATCGGTCTGCATGGCAAGGATGTTCTTCTCCGGCAGGGTGAGCACGCCCTTGGATACCAGCGCGCCCTTTTCCCAGTGCAGCACCTCGATTTCGAAGGTGGTGTGGTTGCCGGTCTGCTCCCGGTGGCGTACCAGATAGCCGCCGCCCAGCACCGTTTGCCCGGAATTATCCTCCGGTTGCCAGACCACATTCCGGCTTTCCATGCTCCAAAGCGCCAGATCCTGCACATAGGCGGTGCTGCTGCTCAGCAGCAGATGCCCGGGCAGGGAAAGGTCGGCATGGTCGTAATCCCCCAGCGGGATGGGGCTGTGGCTGCCTGCGGGCAGCCACACCGCCGGATCGCCGCCCATGAAAAGCCCCTGCTCATCCACCGCCAGGTTGCCGATAGATTCCGGCAGCCCGGGCAGCCCGGTGGGAACGGTGTACAGGGGGCTGTTGTCGGCGGCATTGACCACCTGCACATTGCCCTGTGCATCCTCGTAGGCAGCCAGTCTGCCGTCTGCCGACAGCGCACCGGAGGGGAAGGACATCTCCTGCTCCCACAAAAGCCTGCCCTGCCCGTCCACACACTTCAGCGACCGGTTGCAGGGCAGCAGCGCCCGGGACAGATCCCGGGCATAGCTGGCCTGTGCAAAAGAGGTAAGCTCTTCTCTGCACAGCTGCTCTCCGGCGGCGGTATCTGCCAGCCCTGCGCTGCGGAAGGCTTCCGTGGCAGCGATCCCATCCCGCACAGCCGCCACCCGCATGGGCGACCGGGTGTCCAGATCCCGGTAGGTATAGCGGGCGATGCAGTCCCGCTCCATAACATAGAGGCAGCGATTTCCTTCGTCCGGGTAGGCGTAGCCGTCCATGGTCAGCAAAGCTTCGCCGGTCTGCCGGTCGTAGAGCACGGAACGGCTCCAGTTATCCCCGGTGCGCCATACACAGAGCAGGTAGCGGCTGTCCCGGAGCAAGGCGACATCCAGCAGGGGGGCGTTCTCCACCGTCAATTCGCCGCAGGGCTGCCAGGTATCCGTATCGTAGAAGGTGAACAGATCCTCCCGGATGAGGGCGAAACAGCGGTAATCGGAAGAAAACACATACCGGGGGCTGGCATCCTCCAGCGTCAATACGGTGTTCTGGGCCCGGTCCTTCACCACGGCGGGCTTACGCAGCACCCGGTTGCCGCCAACCACGGTAAAAGGCGGGGCGGACTCTGTTTCCTCCGGCGCAGCGCCGTACCGTTCCAGCACCTGCGCCGGGGACAGCTGCTGCCCCTGTGCATCAAGATAGAACAGCAGCTGATTGTTGTCGGTAAGGGAATACAGACCGGGAATATCCGGATAGCTGTTCAGCTTGTATTGCCCGCCCTGCTCGGTGGGGCGGAAGAAGAAGGTATTCAGCACCGTGCCGTCCGGACGGCACAGGGTAAACCGGTCCTGATACTGCCCGTTTTCGTCCCGGGCAGCATCCACGGCGGCGTAGAGGGAAAGGTCGTCGGCATCCACATACAGGTTGTCTGCCGTAAAGCGGTTGACCACCCCGCCGGTACGGGCATCCAGCACCGTTACCAGATAGTCGCTCACGCACAGAAGGCTGGCCCCGTCCCGGCTGATGTAGAGCACCGGGTTGGTGCGGTTGTCGCTGGGGTGCCGATACGACAGCGCAACCGGCAGGGCAGCCGGCCCAAGCGTATCCCGCACCAGTGCGCTGCGCAGGGTGCGCTCATAATGAGCAGAGCCGCTGGCGAAGCCCGCCTCCCTGCCCTCGCCCAGCAAGGCAAGGGCCAGCTTGGTATCTCCGTTTGCCATGCTGTTTTCTGCCTGAACGGCGCAGGCATCGGCTGCGGACAGGGCATACTGCCGGTTCCGCAGGGCGGCATACCCGGCAAAGCCCGCCCCCAGCGCCAGTACGCCTGCCACGCACAGCGAGGCCACTTTGATCAGCCAGCGTCTGCGGCGTTTGTACAGCCCATCGAAGCTGCAGCCGTAGTACCCCGCCGTAATGCGCAGATATTCCTTCTTGCGCAGCTTTTTCAGATTCTCCTGCAGGGTCTGCCCCCGCACATCGGCAAAGAGGGGCTCTCTGGGCACGGTGACGATCGTCTCGTTACCCTCTTCATCCCGCTGGATCCGGGTGGTGGTAAGCAGGTTGGGCGGGAAGGATTCTTCCGGCCCGCCCCGCACCAGCAGGGTAAAGACCCTGTCCATATTGCCGCCATGCAGCTGCTTGAAGTAGTCGATCTCCTGCATGCAGTAGCGGGAAAGAGGCAGATCGGGCGAGCAGATCACAATCAGGCAATCGCTGTTTTCCAGCGCAAATTTGATGCCGTCCCCCAGATCGGCCATCAGGGGCAGCTCTTTTGTATCCATAAAGACGGGACGGATGTTTCTGGGCGCACGCCTGTCCGGGCGCACCTGATTGTGCTCCAGCAGGTGATGCAATGCATGGGCGATCTCCAGATCGGGCGATACATGGCGGTAGGAAATAAAAGCGGCATAACGCTTGGTGGTATCAAAAGCCTGCATAGGCACCTCCGCGGCGGGTGTGTTTGTTTATTCCGGAACATTTTCTTATTTTCTATTATACGGTTGTGCGCAATGGGTGTCAATGCGGAAAAACAATACAGCAGACCATTTTCCGGCTTTGGTCTTTGCGAATGCAAAGATGGCGGTAACAGTTTTCCGGGGGTTTCCTAATCTGTTTCTCATCCAAAATGCAGCAGTATCTCAAGACAAGCCTTTATGGCTGTGCTAAGATATCACCGTACCAAGGAAACACCCCACACACCCCCGCCGGGGTCAGCAATAAGGAGGAACACCCACCATGGACAAAAAGAACAGCATCTTCTCTTTTCTCTACTGCAACCGCGTGAAGGTAAGCAAGGGCTCCACCCCCATCCTGAACCTGAGCCTGGTTTTCTGCATTCTGGCGTTGCTCACCGCTCCCTGGCTGGTGGTCATCGGTGCGGTCGCGGCGCTGGTGCTGGGCTACAAGTTCGGCTATGAGCGCGATGCCGCAGCCTTCAGCGGCGATTTTGACGCCATGGTCAAGACCGTTACCGGCAACGTACGCAGCGTTGTGGACAACGTGTCCGATAAGCCCGCCGATGTTCGGGAAGGCAGCGACCACAGCTCCGCCGACGCCGAATAACGTCCCGCTGCCGCACACCGCATCGCTTGGTTGTTTTTCATCGGTTTCTCATCCAAAATGCAGCGGTATCTCAAGACAACCCGCCACGGATGTGGTAAGATATCACCGTACCAAGGAAAACACCCCACACCCCCAAAACGGGGCCGAGTATAAGGAGGAACAATCACCATGGAAAAAAAGAACAGCATCTTCTCTTTTCTCTACTGCAACCGCGTGAAGGTAAGCAAGGATTCCACCCCCATCATCAACCTGAGCCTGGTCTTCTGCATTCTGGCAGTACTCACCGCTCCCTGGCTGGTGGTCATCGGTGTCATCGTGGCGCTGGTGCTGGGCTACAAGTTCGGCTATGAGCGCAATGCCGCCGGCTTCAGCAGCGATTTTGATGCTGTGGTCAAGGGCGCTGCCAGCAATGTGCGCAAGGTCGTGGATAACGTGACCGATAAGTTCGACGGCGACAACGACAACAACACCGACGCCGAATAATCCCATACCCACCGGGAGAGAACCGCCGCCCCTACTGCCCATCCGGCAGGGGGGCGGCGGTTTTCAGCTCGTCTAAAAACTCGCCTGCGGCGACTTTTTAGACGACTTTTGCACCGTTTGCCTGGGAGCCTACGGCTCCCCGGGCGGCAAACGGCGATAGGAACCCCTTGCTACGCAAGGGTTCCGAAACCACCGTACACGCCGCTGGTTTCGGATTGGCAATCAGAGGGCTGCGGCCCTCCGACGAGTTATTATGTAGAGGAAGGTTTACCCCTCCTCGTCATGAGTCGCGGGAAATACAAGTAATTCAAGCAGTTATGGCTTGAAGGGAAACCTTCAAGTACATAGCTGCTTTTTCTATTGCAGCAGAAAGCGAGGATACCCCA
>JAFXBE010000073.1 GCA_017516765.1 Clostridia bacterium
AAGCTGGCACGTAGTGCCTGATGGTAGGGGTAATTGCAAGGCGTTGGGGACGGTAGTCTTTTGCCCCGGGCAACACCCACTCCGAACCGGCACACTGCCCCCGCTCCATGCACCCTCAGTCGCCTGTCGGCGACAGCTCCCTCTTACAGAAGGAGCCTTCTCAATAGACCATCCCCAACCCCGTACCCAAGCCCCACGAACCGGGGGCGCCCCCGCAGAGCCGTAGGCTCGAGGAGGCGACCAAGCAAGCGCCCGGGGCAGGGTTGGGGCCCCTGCCCCATAAGGGCGCGGAACTTTTGTCTACTATGAGCGCGGGCGACCTGCTACGTAGGTCGAACGTGCAGCCAAGCAAGCAGCGCGGGCAGGGAAGGGACCCTGCCCATAAGCGCTGCGGAACTGCTGTCTACTATGAGCGCGAACGCCCTGTTTTTCCCCTCCCGGGGAAAAACGGGCGGACGTGCAGGAGGTATTTACATCATGACCACCCTCAACACCATCCCCACCAACGAAAACATGAAGGACGAAATGCTCCACATCACTCTGGCAGACGGCATGGTACGCGGTCTGCTGCTGACCGCCACCGGCGTGGTGGCAAAGGCTGCCGCCATCCACTGCACCTCGCCCCTGTCCACCGCCGCGCTGGGGCGCAGCCTGATGGGCACCGCCATGATGGGCGCCATGCTCAAGGGCGAGGAAAGCTCCGTTACCGTTACCATCGACGGCGGCGGCCCCATCGGCAAGATCGTCTGCGTAGCTGATGCCGAAAGCGTCCGCGGCTGCGTGGATGTGCCCAACCTGATCATGCCCCTGCGCCCCGACGGCAAGCTGTCCGTTGGTATGGCGGTAGGTAAGGACGGGCGCATGAGCGTGGTCAAGGATCTGGGCATGGCACGCCCCTATGTGGGACAGACCCAGCTGATCAGCGGCGAAATCGCCGAGGATTTTGCCAACTACTATATGCAGAGCGAGCAGACCCCCACTTTGCAAAGCCTTGGCGTGCTGGTCAACGGCGAGAACGTGCTCTCCGCCGGCGGCGTGCTCTTGCAGGTAATGCCCGGCTGCACCGATGATATCATCGATCAGCTGGAGCTGCGCTCGCCTTTGATGTACGACATCAGCCGGGAGCTGTGCTACGAAAGCATGGAGGATCTGATGGCGCGCTGGTTCGACGGTCTGAAGCCCGTTATTCTGGAGCGCAAGCCCCTCAGCTACCGCTGCACCTGCACCCGGGAGCGCATGGAAAAGGCCCTCATCGCTCTGGGTCGGGAGGAGCTTTCCCGCATGATCGCCGACGAGACCGACGGCGCAGAGCTTACCTGCCATTTCTGCAAGCGCAGCCACAAGTTCTCTCAGGGCGATCTGATCAAGCTGCTCAACAAGGCCGTGGAAAAGTAAGCACTGTACAAAGGACAGCATTATGAAAGACAAGATCATCAATGTGGATTTCACCCGCCCCGACGATCGCTTTCTGGACAAAGCCAGAGCCGCCCGCGATGCGGAAGATCTGCCCCGCGCCCTGCAATTATACCGCAGTGTGGTGGAAAAATCCCCCGACGGGTGGGATGCGGGTGTGGAATATGCCGCTTTGCTGTGGCAATGCGGCTGCTGGCGTTCCTCCCTGCGGGAGTGCTACCGTCTGCTTTGCTGGCATCCGCAGCAGGAAAAGCTCTACGGGCTTATCTACCGTAACCTGCTTGCGCTGGATATGACCGACAACGCCCGCTATGCCTACGAGCGGTACATGATGCACCTCTACAAAAACCCGGAGGACGGGCTCCATCTGGGCGAGGAGAATCCGCCCATCCCGGACAAGCCCACCCGCAAGCGGTATGCCCGCCTGCTGGAGCGCGCCACCCGCCAGATGGAAAAAGGCAACAGCGACAAGGCCAACCGGCTTCTGATGCACGCAAGCACCGGCGCATTCCCGCGCCACGACACCCTGCGCACCATTCTGGAGGTGCATCTGCTGGATCAGATGGGCATGGGGGAGGAAGCCGCCGCCATCGTGGACGGCATGGTGCAGAACCGGGAGCTGGATGCCTCGCAGGCGCTGGCTTTGACCACGCTGATGCAGCGGCTCCGGGGCGCAGCTTATGAGGGCAACCTGCTCATCTATGCCGCAGACGTGGCAGAGGGCATGACCGAAGTATACGATACCGTCTGCCATTGCCTTTTGCAAAAGCAGCCACGTCTGGCAGACAGCATGCTCGCCGATATTCTGGAGGCTTCTCCCTACCGGCTGGATGCCCTGTACGACCATGCGCTCATCAAGCTGCACCTGAACGATATCAACGCCGCTGCCAGGCTCATCAATCTGTGCTGGCAGCTGGATCCCGGCGACGGGGATGTGGACTATCTCTACCGGCTCATCACCGAGGCGCGGAAGGAAAAGCTCGCCGCCAAAGATCTTCTGCGCCTGCCCCTGCTCCCGTACGGTTCACCGGCAAGCCCGGGGCGCGCCGTTGCGCTGATGAACTACCGCCGCATGCCGGATGTTCTCCTGCCGAAGCAGACGCTGGCAGAAGTGATGGGCTACATGCCCCAGTGCCGTTTTCTGGACTGCCTGCAGGTGATGGATCCCAAACTGATGCTCCGTTATGTGCGCATTGCCAAAAAGCAGGAGCCTGCCGGGGAAGAAGCCATCCTGCGCATGTTCCTGCTCTTCTGCGAGCCTGCACCGGAGATCCTGGATATGATCACCGCCCGGCTGTCCGCGCTAGGGGTGGAAGGCGAGGTTGCCGCCCTGCAGGGCGGCAGGCTGACCACCCTGCACATCACGCCGACGGAGCCCGAAGCAAAGCCCGAAGCATAAAGGAGGTTTTTTCCCATGAACAAACTGCTGGATTTTGACGCTTATTTCGACGATTACCTTACCCTGTGGATGGAAAAGAACGCCTCCCGCTTCCGCAATGCGGACGAAATGGAAGAGGCAGCCCCCGAAGCCTACGAGGAATGGCTTTCCACCCCCGCCCCGTGGCTGAATGGCAAATGCCCCGGCTGCGCCTTTGACGACTGCACCGACGGCGCACAGCTGGTGCAGCTGCTCAGGGAGTATGTGGACAGCGACATTTCCGTGCCCGACCCCCTGCTGGAGCGCATTGCCGACCTGAAGGACGAAGCCGCCGTGATGGCGCTGCTCACCGACAAGGCCGCTCCCTGCGAAGCCCGTATGATGGCCATCGACCTGCTGATCCAGATGGAATCCACCGCCCCCATGGTGGATTACCTGCGCTGGCAGGTGGAGCGCACCGAGGATGACGACCTGCTGGATAAGTCCATCGAAGCGCTGGACGAAATGGGCGAGTGCGTCAAGGGCCCTGCCCTGATCGCCTTCCGCGCCGCCGACCGGAAGGGCAAGGACTATCTGCTGGATGTGCTGTGCAACTACCCCGGCGACGAAGAGGTGTTCCAGTACACCCTGAGCCGCTTCAAGGACAGCGAAAGCGAACGCGCCCTGTTTGCGGGCTACCTTGCCAAGCTGGGCGATGACCGCGCCCTGGAAGCCCTGCTGGATGTTGCCGAAAGCGACGATGTAAAGTATATCGACTTTATCGAGATCCGCAGCGCCATCGAGCGGCTGGGCAGCGAAGCCCCCGTACGCGATTTTTCCAACGACCCCACCTACAAGGCCGTCAAGCGGCTGCAGGTGAATCCTTACAAGGGGAGAATGCAATGACCTTACAGGAGATCAAACAGAACGAGTCCATCCGCGCACTGGTGCGTGCCGGCAACCAGTATCTGGAGGCCATGGGCTATACCGACCACGGCCCCCGGCATGTGGGCTATGTCAGCGACACCGCCAGCCGTATTCTGCGCAGCCTTGGCTACGACGACCATATTGTGGAGCTGGCAGCCATCGCAGGCTGGGTGCACGATGTGGGCAACGCCATCAACCGCCACAACCACGGCGCAAACGGAGCCATCCTGCTCTACCCCGTGCTGCGGGAAATGGGCATGGATATTCAGGATGTGGTATGCATCATCACCGCCGTGGGCAACCACGAGGAGCACAACGGCTTTATTTCCAACGCCGTAAGCGCGGCCCTTGCCATCGGCGACAAAAGCGATGCCCACAAAAGCCGCGTCAGGGGCGGCAAACCCGACCCCACCGATATCCACGACCGGGTCAATTTCGCCATCCAGAAGAACAAGGTATCCGTTTTCCCCGAGGATAAGGTGATCCGTCAGGAATTGACCATGGACGATACCTCCAGCGTGATGGAATACCTGACCATCTATCTGGAACGCATCCAGATGTGCGAAGCCGCCGCCGATTTCCTTGACCAGCGTTTCGAGCTGGTCATCAACGGCACGCGGGTAAACAATCACAAGGAAGGCTGACTGTTTCTCCCGCACAGGGTCAGCCAACATATTCCGGGAGGGTTTCAATGATCTGTAAAAAATGCGGCAGTTATGTACCGGACGATGCCTATACCTGCGAACGCTGCGGCACCTTTCAGGATGCCGACAGCATCCGCGGGGGCAGCCGGTACGACATCAGATCCATCCGGCAGGGGCGTTCCTCTGCCAAGGAAGCGGTGGTAACTGCCAAGAGCGGAGGCACGATCAAGGAATATTCCGACTTTGAGCCTTACGCTCCCGATATTTCCCATCAGGGCGCGTCCATGGGCAGGCGCGCCGCCAATACCTATGCCGCCGTCAAAAGTCCCGAGAGCGGCAAAAAAACGTATGTGGAGACCAAAAAACAAACCTCCGGGCTCAAGCACAATCATCGGCGCAACTACGGCAAAACCAACTGGGCGCTGATCGGGCTTATTCTCTGCATTCTTGCTCTGGCAGCCGGTGTGGGCTACTATCTCTACATGAGCCAGAGCGACGAGGGGCACAGGATCACCGCACGCAAGCTGGTGCTGGAGGCGACCCCTGCCCAGTTCGAGCTGGCAGTGACCAAGGATCCCCTGCTTCTGGAAGAGCAGGAGGATCTGCTCCGGGAATGGAAGGGCATTCCTGCCAACAGCTACTGGGAGGTTGCCGAAGAATACCTGGACAACGGCGATCTCTTTACCGCCCTTACCGCTTTTCAGCTGGCGGATATTCTGGATCCGGGCAATTATGACGGGCTGCTGCTGAAGGCGACCACCCACGAAATGCTGGGCGACTTTGCAGCCGCCGAGACCATCTATCTGGATCTCTGCCAGAACGTATCCCTGATCCGCACCGAGGCGTATACCGCTCTCATCCGTATCTATCAGGATCAGGGGCGCAGACCCGAAGCCGCCGAGATGATGCGCATCGCCCATACCAACACCGGGCGGGAAAACTTCCGCCTTCTGCGGGATGACTACATTCCCGTAATGCCGGAGGTGAATCTCTCTGCCGGGCGTTACGAGATCCCCAAGCTGAAGGAGGATATCCTGATCACCTCGCCCCAGGGTTATGATGTGTACTACACCACCGACGAAAAAGCCGTGCTGCCCGACGAAGGCACCCTTACCACCGACGGCGTGATTCTGCCCGAGGAGGGCAACATCCGCATCCGGGCGGTGGCGGTATCGGGCGATCTGGTCAGCGATCCGCTTTCGGTAAGCTATACCTTCTTCTATCCCACGCCCCCCGCGCCCAAGAGCAGCCTCGCCCCCAACACTTACGACAAGCTCTATTCCATCCATCTGCGCCCGGGCAAGGTAGAGGGCTTTACCAAAAAGCAGCAGAAGGAAATGGAAGACAACCTGATCTACCACTACACCATCGACGGTTCCACCCCCACCACCAACAGCCCGATCTATGACGGCACCCCCATCCAGCTGCCCCCGGGCAAAGTGACCCTGAAGGCCATCTGTGTAAACCAGTACGGCAAGGAATCCTCCATTCTGGAGGTGGGCTACAAATTCAACGTCAGCCCGGGTCTGAAGACCATGTACGGTATGCAGAAGGATGGTACCATCAGCTTTGAAAACGACACCTTCGGCGGCTTTGAGCTGAACAAGACCACCCAGTACGAATTCGAAAACGCATTCGGCAAAGCCAAAACGGTTACCGATGTAACCTATATGCACTATCAGGGCGCTGCCAAGCGGCTGGATTACAACTGGGGACATGCGGTGTTTATCCAGGTGGGTAATCTGTGGCAGCTCGCCCGTGTGGAAATGACCTCCGGCATCACCTCCATGCCCCGCGGCGTGGGTCTGGGGGCATCCCTGAGCGAGGTGACCGACGCCTTTAAGGATTTCGGGCAGGCGCCCTCCGTGGACGGTACCCGCGGTCTGTATTCCAGCTACCCCAACGTGGGACAGTATCTGAAGGACGAAAACGGGCAGGAGTACGTACATTACACCGCCTTTACCCTGGACAGCAAAATGTGGGTGCTCCAGTACTGGCTGGAGGACGGCAGGGTAAAGAAGATCGTTCATTATTATCATCCCTGATCCCTTTTTTAGAAGGATAACCTGCAAAAAGGCATCCGGTGTCGTTCGCCGGATGCCTTTTTGATGCCGTAAGCCTGTATGGCGGCAACAGAATGCCCCTCCGCTGCTTTTTGCGGAGGGGCATATCTTTATTTGCGGCAAATACGATGTTTTGTATCGCTTATCAGTTATATACCCGGACGGGCAGCACCAGATACAGGTAGCTTTCACCCTCCAGAGGAGAGATGACGCAGGGGCTGACGCTGGTATTCATGCTCAGGGTGCAGCATTCCTCGTCCACGTTCTTGATCACATCGCTGATGTAGCGGCTGTTGAAGGCGATCTCGATCTCTTCGCCCTCCAGATGGATGTCCAGATTCTCCAGCACATCGCCCAGCTCGCTGTTGGAGGTGATCTTCAGGTTGCCCTCGGTCACCTTCATGCGGATCAGGTTGTTCTTGCCTTCCTTGGCCATCAGGCTGGCGCGTTCGATGGCCTCCTGCAGCTCCTTGCGCTTTACGGAAACGCGGGTGAGCCAGTTGGAGGGCAGGATCTGGCGGTAGTTGATGTATTCGCCCGCCAGCAGGCTGGTGACCAGCGTGATGTTGCCCACCACAGCCATCATGTGGGTGGTGTCGAAGTGGAAGGTGGCCATGCCGTTGTCATCGGTCATGATGTGGGCCAGTTCGGTCATGACCCGGCCGGGAACGATAGCCTTCATTTCGGTCTTGCCGTCGGGCAGCACGAAATCGTCATGGTACACCTGCAAAGCAAGACGGAAGCCGTCCAGACCCACCAGACGCAGCTCGGTGTGGGTCATCTCCATGAGGCAGCCGGTCAGCGCCTGACGGCTCTCCTGCAAGGCAATGGCGAAGGTGACCCGGCTGATCATATCCCGCAGCTTCTTCTGGGGGAAATGCACGGCGTGGGTGTTGGTCAGATCCTTCATCTGGGGGAATTCGGCAGCGCTCATGCCGGTGATGGTGGAGCGGCTCTGTCCGCAGCGCAGGGTGACCAGCAGTTTATCGTTCATATCGAAAGACACGGTGCCTTCGGGCAGCTTGCGCACGATCTCGGTAAGCAGTCTGCCGGGCAGCACCACTTCGCCGGGTACGGATACCTGTGCCTTTACATCTGCCATGATGGACAGGCTGCCGTCGGAGCAGAGGATGGAAACGCCGTCTTCCTCGGTGCGCAGCAGAACGCCTTCAAGGATCTGCATGGCAGGACGGGATGAAAGGGCGCGGGTCGCGTTGACAAGACCGTATACAAGGTCCTGGGCAGCACATTCAAACTTCATGGTTCAACCTCCATAACTTACATTCTGTAGTAGTAGTATATATATATTCAGTAGTAGTAGTAGGGCATGTGGAAAACATGGAAAACCCGTCTTTACGGTGTAGCCGCTGCATTTCCGGTATGGAAATCCGATCCCTGACCGGTGGAAAGCAGCATGATAAATCCCGGTTCTTTCCACATTGCCCTTTTGTGGCGAACCCATGCAGGGGAATTTTTTGCCGCCGGTTGGCAGCATACCGATGCATGCGGAAAGGACAGGCAAAGCCTGCCGCAAAAGTTCATCTATTCATATTTCGACGGAAGCAAAGGGTTTTCCTGCTATTGGATACAAAAACCCTTCGCCACCGTTCGACAGAAGACGGCGGGAATGATAACCGGTTTTCCATAGTTTCCACAGAATGTGGAAAAAACGGCTTTTGAAAACCGAAACCTTGCGGCGCAGGCGGCTGCGGAAGCCACTCCACATCCATGCCACAGGTTTTCCACTTTTCCGGCAGAAAACGGGTGGGATCAGAGCTGGGCGATCAGCCTGCGGATCAGGTCGCTCATGGCGGTGATGGCGGCGGCTTCATCGTCGCCGTCGGCGGACAGGGACACCTGACCGTCCTCGGGCAGAGACATGCTCAGCAGCCCCAGCATGCTCTTGGCGTTGAGGATCATGTTGTGCGCCTCAATGGTAAAGGTGCAGTCGAACCGGGACGCCAGCGTGGCAATGCTGGCAGCGGTGTCCCGCTTCATTGGGAGGATGGGTTTGATGTTGATGGCTTCTTTGATCATAGCAGGGTACCTCCTGTAATCTGCACGTTCGACCTGCGTAGCAGGTCGCCCGCGCTCATGGTGGACAGCAGTTCCGCGCCCTGATGGGGCAGGGGCCCCAACCCTGCCCCGGGCGCTTGCTTGGTCGCCTCCTCGAGCCTTCGGCTCTGCGGGGGCGCCCCCGGTTCGTGGGGCTTGGGTGCGGGGTTTGGGGATGGTCTATTGAGAAGGCTCCTTCTGAAAGAGGGAGCTGTCGCCGTCAGGCGACTGAGGGTGTTTGGTGTGGGGTGGTGTGCCGGTTCGGGTTGGATAATGCCCGGGGCAAAAGACTACCGTTCCCAACGCCTTGCAAATACCCCTACCATCAGTCAGGCTACGCCTGACAGCTTCCTCCCCCGCTGGGGGAAGAAGCCTT
>JAFXBE010000004.1 GCA_017516765.1 Clostridia bacterium
CATACTTCAACGAATACTCCATTAGGGATTGCTTATACCTCATGTCTTGTGTTATGCTCTTCATGAAGGGTTTGGCTCCTTTCGTACAGTTTTGTGTCGCAACTCAACTATACCACATGAGCCAATCCTTCTTTTCTTTTACTGTCCAAGATGTATTGTAGCGCTACAACCACCGCAGGCCGTTTCTGCTTTTTGTGCTGGACAATCCTCTTTGTGGTATGATATATTAGGTACAAGAATATGCTTTGAAACTATCTGTTTTGGCAAATTCTGCGCAGTTCCCGGGCCACCACCGGTTCAGACTGCAGAACAGAAGGATGGAAGGTAATCAACGATGCAACACACCACATTGTCTAAAGAGCAATTCAGTGTTTTGTCTGCCATCGAGCATGCCGGCAGAGTGCAGAACAGCGGTGATCCGATCAAACTGGCACAGCTTTCTGAAGAAAAATTCAGCGAGATCGCAAACGAACTGGCAACCCTTGGGCTGATGGCTGACGGGCAGATCACCGAAGCCGGTTACGCTGCGCTGGAGCCCTATCGGGTAAAGCGTGCCGTGTTTATTGCTGCAGGCTTCGGTTCCCGTCTCGTTCCCATTACACTGAACACGCCCAAGCCTCTGGTGCGCGTGAACGGTACCCGTATGATCGACACTCTGCTGAACGCCGTTGTTGCCGCAGGTATTGAAGAGATCTACGTTGTGCGTGGTTATCTGGGCGAGCAGTTCGATCAGCTGCTGTACAAGTATCCCAACATCCGTTTCATTGAAAACACACTCTACAATCAGGCCAACAACATCTCCTCTGCCTACCTTGCCCGGGATGTACTGGCAAACGCCTATGTGTTCGAGGCCGATCTGGTGCTCTACAACCCCTCTTTGATCCGCAGATACCAGTACACCTCCAACTATCTGGGCGTGCCCGTCAAGGAAAGCGATGACTGGGTACTGGTGACCGATGAAAACGGCCGGGTCATCAAGCTGGGCGTGGGCGGCACGGATTGCTTCCACCTTTACGGCGTTTCCTACTGGACGGAAGCTGATGGTACCCGTCTGAAGGAGGATCTGGTCAAGGTGTTTGAGCAGCCCGACGGCAAGCAGCTCTACTGGGATCAGGTGCCCCTGGACCGCTACATTGACAACTACCACGTTGAAGTGCGTTCCTGCACCTTTGATGACATCATTGAGATCGACTCCTTTGCCGATCTGAAAAAGCTGGACGAAGCATACCGTTAAACAGCATAAACGAATGAGCCTCCCGAATAAACGGGAGGCTCATTTGAGACTGTCAAATAACCCCGGAGGTGTAGGAGGGTCGCAGTCCTCCTACTTGCAATCCGAAACCAGCGACATGTGCGGTGGTTTCGGAACCCTTGCGTAGCAAGGGATTCCTATCGCCGTTTGCCGCCCGGCGAGCTGAAGGCTCGTAGGCAAACGGTGCAACTCTCGTCAAAAAATCCGCCGAAGGCGGCTTTTTTGACGACCTGGAATGAGCCTCCCGAATAAACGGGAGGCTCATTTGCATACCTGCGCTCCAAAAGGAAGGGAAGCAGGAAAAAATCAGTTATTCGCTGCATTGGTGGCTGCAGCAGTGCTGGTGACGACCGCCATGGTGGCAAGCTGCTGACTGATCAGCATGCTGAGGGTACCGGTACAGGCAGCTACATCCAGCGAAGGATTGCTGGCATAGGCATTGGACACGATCATGGCGGCATGCATCAGCCGGGTGGATCTGGGCAGACCCCAGAAACCATAGCCCTTCTGCCGGGAAAGCCATGTATCCACGTCCAGCATATCCATGGCGATCTGACGGTTATCGACAGGCAGAGTGGAAAGAGCCGCCAGCACAGGCAATTCGTAATACTTCCGGTACTTCATGCCGGACTGCCTGAGGGTATGGAAAAGTTCAAGAAGCTTGCCGGTCTTCTCCGCAGGGGTACCTTCGGAAACAGCCAGCACATGGGACACAGTCTGTACGCCATCGCCGTAGCGGAATTCTTTTTTCAGAAGGGCATAGCAGGCTTCCATATCTTCAACAAGGGCCTGATTATCCTTATCCGAAAAGGCCAGCATCACGGCAAACACGCTGTCCTCCACAGAAGTAAGGAAGGGATGCTCCTTGCGCATCAGCAGATAGATCTCCCGACCACGGGCAACATTGCCGGCTACATCGTTTTCATCCTTTAACAGAAAGGCTGCCATGGGCAGGAAATTGGAGCCCATGAATTCCTTTTTCAGAAGGTCGTGAGCGGAGAGCGCCTTTTCCAGAGCTGCTTCCGGATCCTCCTCCAGCGACAGCATGCAGGCAAAGACCAGCTCCATGACGCTGCGGAAGCTGGAAAAGATGCCCATCTTTTCCTTGATCAGCTTCAAACAGGCCTTCAGCCGCTCCTCATCCACCATTTTGCCCTGAGCGCAGAACAAATGCGCACAGACAGGGGGCAGATAAATGCCGCACATTTTCCGGACTTTCTTTACCAGATCCCGGTTCAGGATGAATTGTTCGCATAAGGTCTGCAACTTCGGATCCATTTGTGTTCCCTCTTTCCTGTTGTTGGTTTCTGTCACGGTATCCATTATAGCAGATGCCGCATGGAATGGAAGGGTTTTCTTTCCAGTTGTCGGTAGCAGCGCCTCATTTGTCGCAAACGGGCAAAACAAAAGCGGCTGGTATCAGCCGCTTCAGTTTATTGATAAATATGCAGTGCAGGGGCCTGAACCCCTGCACGTTTTCCAGAGAGCATGTCCTTGGATCACACCCCGTTGAGCAGATCCTGATAGGTGGGCATGGGCCAATCCTGCTTGCCCACCAGCACCTCCAGCGCATCACCTGCGGCACGGATGCGAACCATGGCAGAGATCACATCGTCCCGGGTCAGCTGAGCGCGGCTGAGCAGATCGGAGCAGGCGTTGGCCTTGTCAAGGGCGGTCTCCAGATCGTCGATGCCGCTCTGGAGGGCTTCCAGCTGCTGATGCAGGGAGGTGAGCAGACGGCGTTCCACAGTGGGCTGCACCTCGGGGCATACCTCCAACAGATTGCGCACCGCGCCCGCCACTTTGCCCGAGAAGGCGATGGCGGCGGGAATGATCAGATGGCGTGCCATGTCCAGCATGCTCAGGGCTTCGATATCCACTACCTTGACGTAGTTTTCCATGTGGATCTCGTAACGGGAGTGCATTTCCTCCCGGGTATAGACCTTCTGGCGTTCGAAAAGGGCGATGTTGCTTTCGTCCAGATAATGGGGCAAAGCATCCACGGTGGTGGGCAGGTTGCTGAGCCCGCGGCGGGCGGCCTCCTGCTTCCAGGCATCATCGTAGCCGTTGCCGTTGAAGATGATGCGCATATGCTTGCTCAGCGTGCGGCGGATGAGGGCATCCACAGCGGTGGTGAAGTCCTCTGCGCCCTCCAGCTCGTCCGCCATCTTCTCGAGGGTATCGGCGATGGCGGTATTCAGCACCACATTGGGCGCGCTGATGCTCTGGGCGCTGCCCAGGGAGCGGAACTCGAACTTGTTGCCGGTAAAGGCAAAGGGCGAGGTACGGTTGCGGTCGGTGGTATCCTTGGGGAATTTGGGCAGGATGTGCACGCCAAGGCGCATGGGCTCCCGCTCGTGGCTTTCGTAACGGCTGGCGTTGACGATGCTTTCGATAATGGCGGTCAGCTCGTCTCCAAGGAAGATGGAAACAATGGCGGGCGGAGCCTCGTTGGCGCCCAGACGGTGATCGTTGCCTGCGCTGGCAACGGTGATGCGCAGCATGTCCTGATAATCGTCCACAGCAGCGATGACCGCAGAGAGGAACAAAAGGAACTGGGCATTCTCGCTGGGGGTGTCGCCGGGATCCAGCAAATTGATGCCGGTATTGGTGCTGAGGGCATAGTTGTTGTGCTTGCCGCTGCCGTTGATGCCGCCGAAGGGCTTTTCGTGCAGCAGGCAGACCAGATCGTGCCGGTCGGCGACCTTCTTCATGATCTCCATGGTCAGCTGGTTATGGTCGGCAGCGATATTGACGATGGAGAACACGGGCGCCATCTCGTGCTGTGCGGGGGCTGCTTCGTTGTGCTTGGTCTTGGAGAGCACGCCCAGCTTCCACAGCTCGTTGTCCAGATCCTGCATAAAGACCTGTACACGGGGCTTGATAACGCCGAAGTAGTGGTCGTCCAGCTCCTGTCCCTTGGGGGGACGGGCACCGAACAGGGTGCGCCCGGTGGTGACCAGATCGGGGCGCTGCCGCCACTGCTCCTTATCCACAAGGAAGTATTCCTGTTCCGCACCCACGGTGGGGTACACACGAACCACGCCGGTGTTGCCGAAAAGCCGCAGAATGCGCAGCGCCTGCCGGTTGAGGCACTCCATGGAGCGCAGCAGCGGAGTCTTCTGATCCAGCGCCTGCCCGCCGAAGGAGCAGAACGCCGTGGGGATGCACAGGGTGCCATCCTTGATAAAGGCATAGCTGGTGGGATCCCACGCGGTATAGCCGCGGGCCTCGAAGGTGGCGCGCAGACCGCCGGAGGGGAAGGAGCTGGCATCGCTCTCGCCCTGCACCAGCTCTTTGCCGCTGAACTCCAGCAGCACGGTGCCGTCTTTCTTGGGCGAAATAAAGGCATCATGCTTACCGGCGGTAACACCGGTCATAGGCTGGAACCAGTGGGTAAAATGGGTGGCTCCCTTTTCCAGCGCCCAGTCCTTCATGGCGTTCGCCACGATGCTGGCAATGGCCGGGTTCAGGGAACGGCCTTCCTCGGTGGTGCGCTTGAGCGCGTTGTATGTTTCTTTGGGCAGACGCTTTTGCATGACGCTGTCGTCAAAAACGTTCTCGCCAAACAGATCGAATGGATTGTTCATCTCTCTTCCCCCTCTGCCGCCCGGGAAAGGACGGCGCAAACAGCGTTGCGGCACGTGGAACATTCCATGCGCCGCATGCTATGCATTATATGCCATGCGCAATGGGCTGTCAAGCCACGGCGCAGGGGATGTTTTGGTTACCGCACCGCCCTTCCGGCGGGAAAAACGGAAAAGATACAGCCGCCCGGCGCAGGGTCGGGCGGCTGTATCTGTATGGTTGGTTCAGGGGGATCATTCCCCGGTGGGCTGCTGGGCTTCCGGTTCGGGCTGTGCCGCTTCGGCGGGCTGCTCCGCTTCCGGTTCGGGCCGGGTCTCATCAGCGGGCTGGGCAGCGGCTTCGCTATGGGTGTTGGAAACAAAGAAGCCCAAGGTCTCCCCGCCCTCGGTGAGCAGGGTGGCCAGCAGGTCTTCCAGCCCTGCGCCGCTGAGGGACAGCAGATCGGTCATTTCGGCGGGCAGTTCCTCCACCGCCCACTGGCGGCGGGTCTCGCCCACAAAGTGCACGGTTGCGGTCTGAGGCCGTTCCTCGCCGGAAACCGTAAGGGTAAGATCTGCTTTGGTGGAGGATGTCTGGGGCGTACGGCTGGAGAAGCGTCCGTTCAGCTGCATCTGTACAGGCAGGAAAGCATCCGGATCCGCTCCGTTGGGGTCGGGCTCCAGCTGCAGCTGCAGATTAACGGTGTATACGTTGATGTCGCCCTCTTCCCGGGTCTCGCCGGTCTGTTGGCTCAGGGTAAAGGCGACCTCGGGCAGGTACTTTTCTTCGCCCTCCGGCTGCACGGCAAAGGCTTCTGCTCCCGTATCGGTCACCTTGAAGGTGCCCTGCCAGACGGTAACATCGGTCAGGCTGCGGTAGGTCAGGTAGGAAAGGGACATGCTGCGCAGCTGATTTTCCACGGTGATGGTGTTGTTATCAGGCAGGTCACCCACGCCCCGCTCCCTGTCGTACTTCAGGGTGACGTTGCCGCCCTGGGGATCGTAAAAGGGCATGGACAGATGCAGCGCAGCGGTCTGCCCCTGCATATCAACGGTGCGGCGAAGCGTCAGGTCGCCGGTAAGGGGCAGCTGATCGATGGCGGCAAAATAGTAGGGCTGATAAGCCGGATTCAGCAGGAGGGCAGCCAGTTCCCCATCCATGGCGGCGGCAAGGGCTGCACGATCCTCTTCGTGGGTAAGGATATCCAGCACCATTTGCTTGGCCTGCGCCTTGATGCTGGCGGGCGACACCCGATAGCTGACGGTGACAAGGGCGTTGCCATCCTCGGTACGCTCCAGCGCCGCATCCTGCCGGTAGCCTTCGATCCACAGATCCATGCGCAGCATCATCTGTTCCAGCACGGCAGCCAGAGAATCCTGATGATCCTGCCAATAGAGCAGCTGGGGCAACAGCAGGCGGAGCACGGAGGGCATGCCGGTCACCTTGAGGGCATCCTCCACGCCGGGGGTCAGCTGGGCGGCAAGGGTGCCCTGCTCCGATTCGGCGGCAGTTTGCAGAAGCCGGTTCAGCTCCAGCTTCCACCAATTATCCCCAAGCAAAGGCGAGGAAAGGGACACAACCCCGTCCTGCAGGCGGAAATGAGCCTGACTGACCGGTGTTTCGCCATTCATCAGCGTGGCGTTCACCCGATGCTGCGCATCGGCGGTATCGGTGGGACGGACGTAGATATAGTCCCAGTTGATCAGGAAAGGCCGGTCGGTGACCCATGCATCCCCGGACGCGGCAGGATTGGCAGCCAGTTCCACCTCCAGCGTACCGCTGAAGCCACTGCCTGCCCAGAGCTGTTTGAGCAGCTTACCCGCCATGGTATATTCGGGCTGGGCCGCAAATGCGGGCAGCGATGCGCCGAGACACAGAACCAGTGCAAGGGCGGCGCAGATGAGCCGCACAAGGTTTCTTTTCATCGTATGACCCCCTGTTTACAGATCCCCCAGGAGGGAGAGAAATGCCTGATAATCGGCTTCGGTCATCAAATCGGTCAGCAGGGCGAGCGGTTCGCCGGGCAGCTTTGCAAGCGCAATGAGCAGTTTGCCTGCGGCATTCTGCGTCATTTCCTCCACCAGAGCAGCGGTCTGTTCTGAATTTGCCGTATCCAGATCCACCGTCTGCAGCGTTGCGGGAGCCGTGTAAGGCGTGATGCCGATGGGCGGTGCGCCCACCAGATAGCTGTTGTCGGCTGCAGCATCCCGGAGCACATCGGTGTTCTGGTCAAGGCTGCTGACAGGGGCGGCAGGAACGGCTGCATCCGCAGGGGCTGCCGGTGCGGGAAGGGTAAGCGCCGGCGCGGCATCGAAGGTGAAGACCAGATCCCGCAGGTCGGTCTTGCCCTGCTTTTCGGCAATCGTGGCAGTGCCGCTGAGCACACCATTTTCCAGCGCCAGCTCCGGCTGGATGGTGGTAACGGTGGTTACCGTGTCCTTGCCGGACTGATCCTTCGCCGTGGTCTCCAGCTTGCCGGTGATCTCCACACGACCGTCCGTGCTGAGGGCGGTAAGGCTGTCCTTTTGACTGATGGTCCGGTTGAGAACATCATCAACCGCGATGATCTTGCTTTTGCGGCTGAGGGTGAAGGTATCCTCCCCGTTGCCGACGGTACGTTCGGCCTCGACAATACGCTTGTGCCGGGGGGATTTGGACTGGGAAAGCTCGCAGCGGTAGGTATCCTTCCGCTGGGTCTCCTCCTGCACAAACGCCCACTGGTAGGTGAGCGTCCATTTCTGCCCCTCCTGCGGATACACATTGCCCTTCATGTACAACGCCATGGGCGTACCGTTTTCCTTGTCGGAATACAGGGCAACGGTGAAGCCGTCGCCGCAGGTAAGGGCAGCGATGCTCTCCCGGAAGGCGGCATCCATACCGCATTCCAGCAGGGCAACGATCTGCGGCAAAAGTGCAGCGCTGTCTTCGGCAGACAGCTTGGCAAGGCGCACCCAGCGGGCATAGCCGATGCCGGCAATCTTATAATTGGCTTTCTTCTCTTCCGCAAAGGGCACAATGGCATCGGCAAGAGCCTGCCAGCGGGTTTCCGCCTCGCCGACGGCAGTGTAGAGATCAAAAAGCTCCTCCTGCCGGTTTTCGTTGCCGCTGAGCACATCCATGGGCGAAATGTCGGACACCAGCGCCCGATTGGGCAACAGATCGGTGACCAGCCGCAGCCGTTCGTCCTGCCGGGTCTCTTCGAAGCTCAGCAGGCATTCGTCCGCCACAGCAACGCCCATCTGCACTCCCTGCGGACCGATCCGGCTCTGCACCCGGATATGCTCCAGCGTGCCGTTGAGCATATCAAGGGTCTCCTGCCCGAAAGGATAGAGCTGATTGATGCGGATACCGAGGGAAAACGATGTATCACGATCCTCATCCAGCAGCGGCGCAAGCTGCGCATCCACCCAGCCCAGATCTGCCGCTGCGCCGGTGATGCAGAAACACAGCGCAAGCACAAACGCCAGTATGCGCCCGGTGATCCTGTACACGTTCATCCCTCCCCAATGCGGTTATTCTTCCAGTTTTTCCAGCAGGTCTTCCAGTTCCCGAAGGGTCTTGGACAGGTTCAGCTCCCTGCGCAGGGCGGTCGCGCCCCGGAGCCCGCTGATGTATTGCCCGATATGCTTGCGCATTTCCATAACGCCCATCCGCTCGCCCTTGTACTCCACCATCCAGCGGGCGTGAAGGCGTGCTGTCTCCACCCTTTCGGCAAGCGTAACGGGCTGGGCGTCCCGCCCTTCCATGGCAGCCAGCGCATCCCGGAACAGCCAGGGGTTGCCCATGGCTCCCCGCCCGATCATCAGGCTGCGGCAGCCGGTCTCCTGCAGGATGCGGGCAGCATCGCTGCCGGCGAACACGTCGCCGTTGGCGATGACGGGAATGGTCAGCTGCTCCCGGACCCGGGCGATGGCGGCGTAATCCGCCTTGCCGCTGTACTGCTGCTGCCGGGTGCGTCCATGGACGCACAGCCAGCGGTAGCCAAGGCTCTGGGCGGCCTTGCCCAGCTCGGCGGCATTCATGCTGTCCTCATCGTAGCCCAGACGGGTCTTGACCGTAACCGGCAGATGGGTGGCATCCCTGACCGCCTCCATGATGCGGTACGCCAGATCGGGGTTGAGCAGCAGCGCGCTGCCCTCGCCGGAGTGCACCACCTTGCGGGCGGGGCAGCCCATGTTGATATCGATGGAGCTGAAACGGTTCAGTTCCGTTACCCGCTGCGCCGCCTCTGCCATAACCGAGGGATCGCGCCCGAACAGCTGGCAGGCAGTGTTGGTCTCCTCCGGGTGCACCGCCAGCAGATGACGGTAGACCATATTGCCGGGCTTGGCGCACATGAGTCCCATGGCACTGACCATTTCGGAGCAGGCATAGTTGGCACCCATGCGGTAGCAGAGCACACGCATGGGCCAGTCGGTCAGGCCCGCCATGGGGGCAAGACCGAGAATGGTTTCGCTGTTCATTAGGCCTCCCGATCACCGGCATACGCCGTGGGGAAGGCTGCGATACGGCCCTCGGTGCCTGCAAAGGGCAGCAGGGTAAGCTCATATGCCTGCCCGGCGGCAACGCCCTGCGGCGGGGGCAGAATAAAGCCGCCTTTTTCCTTCCATTCGGGGGCAGCGCAGGCCGTCATGATCACCAGAGGCTGCTGATCCTGCCGGCGGGGGGTAAGGCGTGCGCCCTCCACGTAGGCGTAACGCCACTCCATATCATCCCGGGGCATGCAGAAGCTCATCAGCTGGCTGCCGCACCACACGGAGGTGCTGTTGCGGTAGCCTTTTTCCAGCCGGGGCGAAACCCTGTAGGTAAGGGTGATCTCGTCGCCGTTATGGAAAATGCGGCTCAGGTTATACAATTCGCCGGGAGCGGCTTCCCGGCCGTTGACGCCGCTGACGCTGACGCTGGCTTCCTCGGCATAGGAGGGAATGCGCAGCTGCAGGGAGAAGCGCACGGGCTGGCGGCTTTCCACCAGAATGCTTACCTTGCGCTCCCACACGCCTTCGCACTTGGCGGTAAGGCGCACGGGCATGCCGCCGAAACGGGTCACACAGCCGCTGTCGACGGGCAGCATAAAGGCAACGGTATCGTCATCGTGCGCAAGCCACACAGAGCGGCGCAGGGCAAAAAGGGCGCGCAGCAGGCAGGAAACATGCGCCGTCCCGGGGGCGCACACCTCGCAGCTGTCATCCCCGGCAAGGCGGTTGGTGGGCGACATTTCCCGAATACCCTTATCGGAAAGCATATCCAGAAGACCGTTCAGGAACAGCTTCTCCAGATGCTCAGCAACGGCGGGCTTGCCGTCTGCGCACAAAATATCCAGCCCTGCTTCGATCTGGGCGCAGAGTGCTTCCAGCGTTACGGCGCGGGCGGGGTCGCGGCCTGCCAGATAGGGATCGGCGGAGAAAGCGCCGCCGGGCATGCCGTGGTAGCGGGCAAGGACGGTAAGACCGGTCTGGGCTGCGGTGGCATCCCGCCGGCTGCCGCTGTACTGCGCCAGAAGCGCAGTCATGGCCAGCGAATCGGCGGTGCCGGTGCCGTTGGCAAAACGCTCCAGACGATCGTAGTACGCCTGCTCATCCGCATTGGCAGCGCCGGTCTCGGGGCGGTATTCCTTGGTAAAGGGGAACATATGCATCAGACCCGATACATCCGGCAGACGGGAACGGAGCTTTTCCAGCAGAGAGAGCAGGAACTGCTGCCCGGTGCGGCGGTACAGCTCCACCGCAAGGCGCAGGGCATCCGCGCCGGTAACAAACAGCGCTTCTTCGCTGATGTAGGGCAGCGCATCCAGAAAAGCGCGGGTGCCCTCCAGCACACGGAGCATGCCGTTCTTGTCCCGGTTGGAAGCAGCAATGTGCATACCGGCCAGCAGACCGCGGATCAGCCCGTCCGCCTGTTCGGGCAGGCGGGCAGCCAGCTCCTCCAGCTGCGGCATGGGCGGCATCTGGCTGTAGCCGCCGAGCTTGCTGGCCAGAACGGCATCCAGCACGGACATGCTGTTCAGATCCACCATATTCAGCACCTGCTGACAACGCTGCCCCAGCACGCCATCCAGATGGACGGCGCTGTCCGGCAGGGTCACATAAGAGGGATCAACCAAAGGGGCGCGGCGGTAAGCGGTTGCTGTAGGCATACGTAACTCTCTCCATTCAGGCGGTAAACGCCGATAATATACGCTATTCTACACCATTATATCGCTTTTTTCCCCAAGGTCAATAGCCGGACAGGTGTATGGGCACCGCGGCTTTTTTGCCTTGCGGCGGGCGGGGCAAACGTGTATAATACCACCATATGCAAGGAGGGATGGCGTTATGGCGCAACAGGAGAATCAGGGACGGCTGTGGATCCGGCTCATCAAACGGCACAAGGTGGTCAACAGCCTGATGGTGCCCTGCACCCGGGATGATCCCCAGGCTGCGCTGGAGGCAGCCCTGCCCACGCTGGATCTGAGCCAGCCCATGTGGCTGAGCCGAAACGAAGCGGACTGGGGGGAATACGCCATGACCCGTTTTAGGCCCGAGCACTTTGTGGATGCCGTACCTTTTGACAGCATGGAGATCAGCTATATATACGGCGAGGACGAAAGCAAGACCCAGCGCAGGCGGCATGTGCTGGAAGATGTGTAAAGGGCGGCAGGGTTTTGTTTTTTCAGGCTTCCTTCCCGGATGCGAGGAGGAAGCTTTTTGGTTGGGGATTTGCAGGACGGATGCCGGTATGCCCCCGACAGACAACAGAAGGGGGCAGCCGTTGCGGCTGCCCCCTTTGTACTTGTAAAATCTTCGTCTTCTTCCCTGCTTGCGGGAAATGCCCCGAAGCTTATCCATTGCGGCACATGGCTCAGCAGCCTGCAAGCGTTTATGTACTTACCGCCCCTTCAGCCCCGCCACGATACGGCGGAACACCGGGATCAGCAATGCGCCGAACACCACGCCGCCGATCCCCTGCACCACATTGGGCAGCACGGCCCCCGCAGCGGCGGCTGCACCGTAGAGCAGGCACTCGGCAAGGAAATAGCCCAGCACCATCACCGCTTCGGCAGCCATCAGCACAAGCAGCTGCATCCAGAAGGGGTGCTGCTTTCCAAGCCCCAGATACGCCACCAGCGCCACCAGCCCTTTGATCAGGAAGGTGGGGATCAGGTAGGTAAAATAGCCGCCCAGCAGATCGGCCAGCATGCTGCCCACGGCGGCGGCAGCGATCCCCGTGGGGCCCAGCACCGCCGCGCTGACCAGTACCAGCGCATCGCCCAGATGAATGTAGCCCTGGGTAACCGGCACCGGCAGTTTGAACACAAGGGTGGCAAGGCATACCAGCGCAGCCATCACACCGCCCATGGCAAGCGTCAGGACAGATATCTTTTTTTGCTTTACAGAGGACATTGTCTTTTGCATCTTCTTTCTTGTTACAAAGATAAGGGGCAGCTTTGGCAGCCGCCCCTTTTGCGCAGTCTTCAGGACGCTGATCCCTGCGCCTGTTCCGTTAATTCCTTCAGATGCCGTTCTTCTTCGTCGGCAATGGCAAGCAGCGCATCCCGCGCCGCATCGCCGGCAGCGTTTGCGGCAAACTCCCGGTACTTGCGTACCGAGGCGGCTTCGCATTGGGCTGCATACGCCAGCATGCTCTCCACATCCTTGAGCAGTCCCGCACGGGCTGCGCCCATCAGACCGCCCTCGAACAGGATGCCGTCGGCAATGGCATCCAGCATCAGCTGCTGCTCCACACCGGCATCCAGACCGGTATACAGCGAGCGGAAACGCTGCAGGTGGCTCATCTCCTCCAGCCGCATGGCTGCAACGGAGCGGTAGACCGCATCCTGCGTACGCCCCATGCCCTCCAGCACCTGCATGGCACGCCCGTAGAGCTGCACGGCAGCGCTTTCCATGGCGCAGGCAATGTACATCGCTTCCTGTTCGGAGGTTACGCGCATGCTGACCCTTCCTTTCGGTTCAAGAACGTTGACCTTACGCCTTCTGGGCGAAGTGAGCGTTCAGCTTCTCCACCAGCGCATCGGCATCGGCTCCGTGAGCAGCACAGGCATCCTTGATGGATTCGCCCACAGCGTGGGGGCAGCCCAGGCAGTGCATGCCGAAGCCCAGGAAGATGTTGGCGGTGGTGGCATCCATATTCAAAACCTGACCAATGGACATTTCCTTGTTAACAGTCATTTTCGTGTTCCTCCAGAAAGAATATTGCATCAAATGTTTGATGTCCTGCCTATCTTAGCACCGGCAGGGGGCGGTTGTCAATCCGTTCACCGGGTCTCTACCCAGCCTTTTGCACATCCGATGGCACGGTGCCAGCCATAGAGCGCAAGATCCCTGTCCTGCTGCGCCATGGAGGGGTGGAAGGTAAGGTCGGGGCGTACCATGGAAGCCGCCTCTTCCTTATCGGCATACAGTCCCACGCCGATGCCCGCCAGCAGCGCAGCGCCCAGCGCGGTGGTCTCCAGCACCACGGGACGCACCACGGGCAGCCCAAGAATATCCGCCTGAAACTGCATCATGAACCGGTTGGCGCTGGCGCCGCCATCCACATTCATCTGCACGGGCTTCTGCCCGCCGTTATCTGCCACCATGGCGGCATAGAGGTCGTAGCTCTGGTAGCAGATGGCTTCCAGCGCGGCGCGCACGATGTGCGCCCGCCCGGTACCCCGGGTCATGCCCACGATGGTACCCCGGGCGTACATATCCCAGTGGGGTGCGCCCAGACCGGTAAAGGCAGGCACAAGGAACACCCCTGCGGTATCGGGAACGCTCTCGGCCAGCGGCTCGCTCTCGGCTGCGGTTTTGATGAGCCCCAGCTCGTCCCGCAGCCACTGCACGGTGGCGCCGCCCATGAACACGCTGCCCTCCAGCGCATAGGTGGGCTGGCCGTTCAGCCGCCATGCCATGGTGGTGAGCAGCCCGTTCTTGCTCTCCACAGGCGTATCGCCCGTGTTCATGAGCATGAAGCAGCCCGTACCATAGGTGTTTTTGACCATGCCCGGCGCAAAGCAGGCCTGCCCGAACAGGGAGGCGTGCTGGTCGCCTGCCATGGCAGCCACCGGGATGGGACGGCCGAGGATCTCCGGGCGCAGGTTGCCGATCACATGGGCGGTGTCCACCACGGTGGGCAGCACCTCCCGGGGAATGTTCAGCATTTCCAGCAGTTCGCTGTCCCACTGCTGGGTGTGCAGGTTGAACAGCATGGTGCGCCCTGCGTTGGTGGCGTCCGTCACATGGGGACGACCCTCTACCAGATGCCATGCAAGAAAGGTATCTACCGTGCCGAAGCACAGCTCGCCCCGGCGGGCACGCTCGTGCAGCCCCAGCGTATCCAGCAGGTAAGCCAGCTTGGTACCGCTGAAGTAGGCATCCGGCACCAGACCCGTCTTATGGCGGATCATATCGCTCTTGCCCGCCGCTACCAGCTTTTCCACGTAAGGTGCGGTACGGCGGCACTGCCACACGATGGCATTATGCACACAGCGTCCCGTATCCTTCTCCCAGAGAAGGGTGGTCTCCCGCTGATTGGTGATGCCGATGGCGGCAATGTCGTTCACATCCACGCCGCTCATGCGCACCGCTTCCCGCAGGGCGGTGATCTGGGTGTTCAGGATATCATCCGGATCGTGCTCCACCCAGCCCGGCTGCGGATAGTGCTGGGGGAACTCAATGGCGTGCGAAGCCAGCGTTGCGCCGTGCAGATCAAAAACGATCGCCCGGCTGGAAGTGGTGCCCTGATCCAGTGCGATAAGTACAGGATTGCCCATAGTGTTCCCTCCTATGTGTTTGGTTTTGGATTGCTCCGCAGGGCAAGGGGCGCGGGGGTGAAACCACCGGATTGTCTCCCCACTTGCTTTTCGGACGCTCTGCTACGAAAGGTTTGATCCTCCCTGAGTCCATGAAATGGACTCAGCCCGGAGGCGCAGGAGGCACTCGCCTGCTGCCGGGTTTCCAAAGGGCAGCGCACTTTGGTCACCCCAGAAACAGCGTCTTCTTCCGCTGCATCATTTCGTCCACGCGGTCGATATAGACCTGCACGTTGGTCACGTTGGGGGCGCGTTCGATGCGCAGCTCCCGGTCGGGGAAGACCCGCTTGGAGATGGCTCCTGCACCCATGGCAACGATGGAGGTGTTTTCCTCCATGATGTCGATGTTGTACAGGCAGGCGCAGCCTTTGCGGGCGTAGCCCACGTTCTGCTGCTGCCCCGCCATGTATTTCTGGCGGTAGAGGTAATAGGGCAGCATACCGAGGGTCTGGGCAGTCTCCTCACCCATGCGCACCATCTGCGCCGCAACATCGGCATCGGGCAGAGGGGCCTTTTCCAGATTGAGCCGGCTGGAACGCTTGATGGCCAGCGTATGCACGGTCAGGCTGTCGGGGGAAAGCCGCAGGATCTCGTCCATGGTATGGCGGAAATGGGCGGGGGTCTCGCCGGGGAGCCCCACGATCACATCCATATTGATATCGGAAAAGCCGATCTCCCGCGCCATTTCAAAAGCGGCAACGGTCTGGGCGGCGGTGTGGTCGCGCCCGATGACGCGCAGGGTCTCGTCGTTCATGGTCTGGGGGTTGATGCTGATGCGCCCCACGCCCAGCCGGTGCAGGGTCTCCAGCTTGCCCCGGGTGATGGTGTCCGGGCGACCCGCCTCCACGGTGTATTCCACCGCACCGGGGAACAGCTCCATGGTGCGCTCCATCAGGCGGGCAAACTGAGCTTCGTCCAGCGCAGAGGGAGTGCCGCCGCCCACATAGAGGGCGCGCAGGGTAAGCCCGGCCTCGCGCATCATTTTCGCGCTCTCTTCCATCTCCCACAGAAGGGCATCCAGATAGGGCGGGATCATCTTGCCCTTGCCCACGGCCTCGCCGGGGAAGGAGCAATAGGCGCAGCGGGTGCGGCAGAAGGGAATGGACAGATACACGTCCGCTTCTCTGACGGTGGGCAGGGGCAGGGTCTGCTGCACGGCAACGATCTGCCGCAGCAGCTCGGCCTTTTCGTGGGTCACATCAAAGCTGTCCTCCACCGCTCTGGCGGCTTCAGGCAGGGTAAGCCCCCGTGCCAGCCCTTCGTAGACCAGCCTTGTGGGGCGGATGCCCGTCAGGCTGCCCCAGGGGGGCTGATGCCCGGTCAGCTTCTTGAGCAGCCGGTACAGAGCCGTCTTGCTTGTGCGCTTGCGGATGCGCTTGAGCACGATGGTGTAATGCTCCTGATCTTCCTCCGCCGGGGGCAGGGGGGCTTCCAGCGAATGAGCAACGCCCCGGAAGGTAAAGACGGAGCGCATGACGCTTTCGGTTTCCTCGTGGGTATGGGAAAGGGTCTCGGGGGTTAGCCCGGTGACCGGGTCGGGGGCGGCGGCAAAGGTGTGAACACCGCCTGCCCCGCCGTTCACCGGCGGCTCCACAGGCAGTTCCGCGGGGTTCACCTCAAAACCTTCCAGCTTGTAAAACAGCTTGAGCACATCGGCATACTCGTTGGCAAAGCCCTCCAACGGGGTATGCAACACGATCTGTACACGTTCCATCAGGCATCCTCCGGCTCGTCCCGCCCCACCAGACCGGGGCCTTCATGCCCGGGCCATGCGGTTTGTCTGGGGCTGATCTGAAAAATCTTCCGGAAGGAATCCTTCAAAGTGGAAAAATTGCCGTCCGGGAAATCGGTGCGCCCATAGCCATGGGCAAAAACAGTATCGCCGGTGAGCACGCCGCCGTTCTCCGGCAGCAGGTAACACACGCTGCCGTTGGAATGCCCGGGGGTATGCAGCACCTTTACCGGGAACCCGGCGCAATCGATGATATCCCCATCCTCCAGCGGACTGGCGGGGGTCTGTACGGTAATGTGAATACCAAAGATGCCGCCCACATTGGCGTAGGGATCGGTCAGCTTGCCAAGGTCGCCGGAGTGGATGTACAGCGGCGCACCAAAGGCTTCGCATACCTGATCCACAGCGGCGATATGGTCAAAATGCCCGTGGGTGAGCAGCACGGCGCACACCTTGCGCTCCCCAACCGCCCGAATGATCCTTTCGCCCTCGTCGCCGGGATCCACCACAAGGCATTGGTGGGTCTCGGGGTTCTCCAGAATATAGCAGTTCACGCCCATTTCGCCAACGGGCAGACATTCCAGCTTCACCTGTGCCAAGGGACTCCCCTCCCGGAAGAAAAAATCGAGATCAGAACAGCTTATGGCTGTCCAGCAGGATGGTCACAGGCCCGTCGTTGATCAGGCTGACCTGCATATCCGCGCCGAAAACGCCGGTTTCCACATGGATGCCCATGCCCCGCCACTTTTCCACCAACGCATCGTACAGCGGCACGGCGGTATCGGGGCGGGCGGCGGCGGTAAAGCTGGGGCGGCGGCCGCCTCTGGCATCCCCCAGCAGCGTGAACTGGCTGATGGCAAGGATCTGTCCGCCCATATCCATCAGGGACAGGTTCATCTTGCCGTTATCGTCTTCAAAAATCCGCAGATTGGGTACCTTGTCGGCAATATATGCCATATCCTTGTCGGTATCCCCGTTCTCCACGCCGATGAGCACCATCAGCCCATGGCCGCACTGCCCCACCGTCTGCCCGTCGATGGCGACGGAGGATTCCTTTACCCGTTGGATCACTGCGCGCATTGGCTGCGCCTCCCTTTTGTCGGTTTAGTTGGACGAGCGGTATACATCCACCACATCGCTGCGCTTCTGGATCTGCTTGATGAGCCGGTCCAGCTGTTCGCGGCTCTTGACCTGCACCACCGTGGTGATGACACTGGTCTTTTTGCGCTGATCCCGCTTGGCGGAAGCCGCCACGATGGGGATATCCATATTGCCGATGACCATCGCCAGCTCGCCCAGCAGGCTTACATGGTCGTAAGCGATAATGTTGATGCCGGCGTTGAACTCGGCATTGGCCTCCGGGTCTGCCCAGGTGACCTCCACCAGACGTTCGTCGGTCTCGTTCTGCATATTGGGGCAATCGGCCTTGTGTACGGTAACGCCGCGCCCGCGGGTAATGTAGCCGATGATCTCATCGCCGGGCAGGGGGTTGCAGCAGCGGGCAAAGCGTACCAACATACCGCTTTCGCCCTTTACATAGATACCGTGGCTGGGCTTGCCCAGATGGGCCTTGACCTCGTCTTCGGAAACCTCCTGCACCTTGGGGGCGGCGGCGGTTTCTGCCTTGTGCTGCTCCTCCAGCAGGCGGGAGATGACGTATGCGCTGGCAATGCCGCCGTAGCCCACCGCGCCGTAGATATCGTTCAATTCGGCAAAGGCATAGCGTTTCAGCAGCCCTTCGTAGTATTCGGGCTTGGTTAGGGCGTAAAGATCCACGCCCCGGCGCTTGGCTTCGTGTTCCAGCATATCCCGCCCCTTCTGCACGTTCTCGCCCTTCAGCTCGCGCTTGAGGAACTGGCGGATCTTACTCTTGGCCTGCTGGGTCTTGACAATGCGCAGCCAGTCGTTGCTGGGGCCTTTGGAGTTGGCGGAGGTGATCACCTCTACCCGGTCGCCGGTCTGCAGCTCGGTCTCCAGCGGCACGATGCGCCCGTTCACCTTGGCGCCCACGCACTGGTTGCCCACGCCGGAGTGGATGCGGTAGGCAAAGTCGATGGGCGTTGCACCGCGCTGCATGGAAATGATATCCCCCTTGGGGGTGAACAGCAGCACTTCTTCGCTGAACAGGTCGGTCTTGAGGGAATCGATAAACTCCTTGCTGTCGCGGGTATCGCCCTGCCAGTCCAGGATCTGGCGCAGCCAGTAGAGCTTGTCATCCAGAGAGCCGCTCTTGGAGCCTTCCTTATACCGCCAGTGGGCGGCAACGCCGTATTCGGCAAGGCGGTGCATCTCCCACGTGCGGATCTGGATCTCGAAGGGGAAGGGCATCTTGCGCCCGCCGATGACCGTGGTGTGCAGGCTCTGGTACATATTGCCCTTGGGCACAGAGATATAGTCCTTGAACCGCCCGGGGATCTGGTTCCACAGGGTGTGCACGATGCCCAGCACAGTGTAGCAGTCCTGCACCGAATCCACCATCACGCGCACGGCGATGAGATCGTAGATCTGGTCGAAGCTCTTGCCCTGCCCGTGCATTTTGCGGTAGATGGAATACAGGTGCTTGGGACGACCGTCGATCTCGTAGCGGATGCCCTGCGCATCCAGCTTTTCGGACAGTTCGGAGATGACCATGCGGATGTTCTCTTCCCGCTCGGTGCGGCGCAGACCCACTTTCTGGGCGATGTCGTGGAAGGCCTCCGGGTCGATGTATTTGAAAGAAAGATCCTCCAGCTCGCTCTTAACGGAGCCCATGCCCAGCCGGTGCGCCAGCGGGGCATAGATATCCAGCGTTTCGTGGGCGATGGCCTTCTGCCGGTGCTCTGCCTGATAGCGCAGGGTGCGCATGTTGTGCAGCCGGTCTGCCAGCTTGATGATGACCACTCGGATATCCTTGCTCATGGCAAGGATCATTTTGCGCAGGCTCTCGGCCTGCTGCTCCTCCCGGTTGGTGAAATCCAGCTTATCCAGCTTGGTAACGCCGTCCACCAGCTGGGCCACCTCGTCGCCGAATTCGGCGCGGACGGTATCCAGCGTAACGTCGGGGCAGTCCTCCACCGTATCGTGCAGAAAACCTGCGGCGATGGTGGTGGCATCGATCATCAGATCGGTAAGGATGCTGGCGACGGATACCGGGTGGATAAAGTACGGCTCGCCGCTTTTGCGCACCTGCCCCATGTGGGCGTTTTCCGCAAACTCGTATGCTTTTTTAACCAGCTGCGCACTCTCCCCGCCGGGATGATGCTTTTCCACCCGGGCAAGCATCTTCTCCAAAGGCATGCATTCATTGGTAATATACGTAAGCATCCACTCGCCTCCTCGCTGCCGATAAACGGTCGTTTTTCTGCCATGTTTCCGGGGATGCCGCAGCCTTTGCGCCCCACTGGGCGAAAGAACAGACTGCTGTCCCAGAATAGATTATAGCATTGTTTCCACCGCTTGGCTATAGCGCGATTCCGGCAGCAGCCAAAAAACCCCTTCCGCGCCGTGCAGGCAGCGGAAGGGGCATGAAATCCCAAAAAATCAGTTGTTGCGGTTAAGCTGCTCCCAGATGGGATCCACATCCAGGGTGGCAAAATAATCGGCGGGGCGTTCCTCGCGGCGGATGAGCCGGAAGGAACCGTCCTGCGCATAGAGCACTTCCTTGCAGCGCAGCTTGCCGTTGTAGTTGTAGCCCATGCTGAGACCGTGAGCGCCCGTATCGTGGATGACCAGCAAGTCTCCGATCTCCATGGGGGGCAGCAGACGGTCGATGGCGAACTTGTCGTTGTTTTCGCAGAGGCTGCCGGTCACGTCCACCAGATCGGTGTGGGGCAGATGCTCCTTGCCCGGCACGGTGATGTGATGGTATGCGCCGTACATGGCGGGGCGCATCAGGTCGCAGGCGGAGGCATCCAGACCGATGTACCGCTTGTGGATGTTCTTTTCGTGGATCACATGAGTGACCAGCCAGCCGTTGGGGCCGGTCATGAAACGGCCCAGCTCGCTCTTGACAGCAACGGGGGGCATATTCATGCCCGCAAAGGCCTTGCGGTACTGCTCGGCAACGCCCGCGCCGATGGCCTCCAGATCGGCAGGCTCCGCATCGGGGCGGTAGGGAATGCCGATGCCGCCGGACAGGTTGACAAAACTGAGCTGCAGACCGGTCTCCTCCATCAGCTCCTTGCCCACGGTAAAGAGCAGATTTGCCAGTGTGGGATAGTAGAGCGGATCGGTGGTGTTGCTGGAAAGGAAGGCATGCAGGCCGAAGCGCTTCAGGCCGTCGGGCTTCATCTGCAGCAGAGCCTGGGTAAGCTGTTCGCGGGTCATGCCGTACTTGGCATCGCCGGGGTCGCCCATGATGGTGTTGCCGATGCGGAAAGCCCCGCCGGGGTTGAACCGCAGGCAGATTTCCTCCGGGATGCCGCCGTTTTCCCGCAGCACGTTCACATGGGTCAGGTCGTCCAGATTGACGATAGCGCCCAGACGGCGGGCATAGGCAAACTCCTGAGGGGGCACATCGTTGGCGCTGAACATGATCTCGCTGCCGCTGAAGCCGCAGGCCTCCGCCAGCATCAGCTCGGTCCAGCTGGCGCAGTCCACGCCGCAGCCCTCGTCCTTGAGGATGCGCAGCACGGTGGGGTTGGGCAGCGCCTTTACGGCAAAATACTCCTTGAAGGAGGGCACGCCGCCAAAGGCAGCATTCATACGGCGGGCGTTCTTGCGCAGTCCGTCCTCGCTGTAGAGATGGAACGGGGTCTGGAACTGCTCTGCAGCCTGAAAGAATACCTCATCGGACAAAGAAAAATTCGGCATGGGAACCTCCTTGGCAATTGCGAAATGAAAACGTTGCCATTTTAACACAGGAAAGAGCGCATTTCAACGAAACGTACAGGGAAAGTGCACAAAGGATCATTCCCCGGCGCACTGCCGCCAGTTGCCCTGCATGCGGAAGCGGGGTTCCTCCCCCACAAAGCCCTCCAGCACGGAGATATTTCCCTCCCGGCGAAGCAGCAGCTGCGCCTCCTCGCCCGGGCAGATCTCCTTGAGAAAATGCACGATGATCTGCGCAAGCTCGTTTTCGCCGTGGTACCGCCAGTCGAAGCAATCGGCGAACCAGTCCACATAATGGGTGTTATTCACATGCCCGTTGAAGTCCAGATCGGTATAGCGCACAGGGCGGACGAACTGCTCCGGCTCCGAAGCAGGCAGGGCGATGTTGCCCGGAGTGGGCATGGGCGCGGGGATGTCGTATTCGGGCAGCTGCCCGGGCAAGCGGGAAGGATGCGCCATTTTGCGCTCCGCAATATCCATCAGCACATACAGGGCGGTGGCGCAGCCGATGGTCTCCCCATCCATTTCAAGGGTGTAATGGCGCGGAAAAAAAGCGTGCCGGGTCTTGCCGGGCCAGGTGTGCACCGTTACGGTCTGCCCGTAGACAGGGTACCGATCCATCTTCAGGGCGATGCGGCTGAGCACCCACGCGATGCCTGCGTTCAGCAGCGCTTCCCGCCCCAGCCCCCAGCCCTCGGCGTGGTCGCCGGATACCTCCTGCAGGGTACGCAGCACCGCACCGGGCTGCCAGCGGCCGGACAGATCGCACACGGATGCATCCAGCGTAACGGTTTTGGAATAAGGTTTATCCATACGGATTCCTCCCATATGCTTGTAAAATGATTTCTACAGCAGTATACCACAAAACATCAACTGCGCATCAACCGGAGGGGAATGCTTCTACTTCTTTCTTGAAAACCCCGCCGGTTATGGTATAATAAGGTACGGTTAAAACCCGTTTCCCCAAAACCAAACATCGAAAAGGAGGATCCCGAACATGAAAAAGTTCTTTGGTCTTCTTCTGGCGCTGTGCATGCTGCTGAGCAGCGTTGCCTTCGCCGAAACTGCCGAGGCCCCTGCGCTTCAGCAGGAGCTGGTCGTTCTCTTCACCAGCGACGTGCACTGCGGTGTTGCCAACGGCTTCGGCTATGCCGGTCTGGCTGCCGTGCGCGACACTCTGGCTTCCCAGGGCAAGCACATTGTGCTGGTAGATAACGGCGACTCCATTCAGGGCGAGCCTATGGGCACCCTGACCACCGGCGAAGCCAACATCAAGCTGATGAACGCCGTGGGCTACGATATCGCCACCATCGGCAACCACGAGTTCGACTACGGCATGGCCCGCTTCCTGGAGCTTGCCGGCATGGCCGAATTCCCCTACGTTTCCTGCAACTTCGTCAAGGACGGCGTGACTGTCTTTGATCCTTACGTCATCAAGGAGTTCGACGGCGTGAAGGTTGCCTTCGTGGGCATCTCCACCCCCAAGACCATCACCTCCTCCGCCCCCAAGTACTTCCAGGATGAGAACGGCAACTTCATCTATGGCTTCTGCCAGGATGAAAGCGGCGAGGCTCTCTACACCGCCGTGCAGACTGCCATCGATGCTGCCATCGCCGAGGGCGCTGCCTATGTTATCGGTCTGGCTCACCTTGGCAACGAAGCCGAGTGCCAGCCCTGGACCTATGCCGATGTGATCGCCAACACCACCGGTATGGACGCCCTGCTGGACGGCCACAGCCATGATACCGATCAGGTCGAAATGCTCAACAAGAACGGCGAGACCGTTCTGCGTTCCGCCTGCGGCACCAAGATGGAAGGCATCGGTTACCTGACCATCGGCACCGACGGCACCCTTGCCAGCGGCGTGTACATGTGGCCCAACGAGGTAGCTGCTCCCGACCTGTTCAACATCGAGAACGATGTTGCCGCTGCCGTGGCCGCTGCCACTTCCGAGCTGGATGAGAAGCTGAAGGAAGTTGTTGCCAAGACCGCTGTGGACCTGACCATCAACGATCCCGTTGCTGTGGACGAAAATGGCAAGCCCATCCGCATCATCCGCAATGCTGAGACCAACCTGGGCGACCTGTGCGCCGATGCCTACCGTGCCATGAGCGGCGCCGATGTTGCTGTTGTAAACGGCGGCGGCATCCGCAAGACCATCAGCGCCGGTGATATCACCCTGAACGACATCCTGCTGGTGCATCCCTTCGGCAACGCCATGTGCGTTATCGAGGTGACCGGTCAGGAGATCATGGATGCCCTTGAGTTCTCCGTACGCTCCATGCCCGGCGAATTCGGCGGCTTCCTGCAGGTAAGCGGCATGACCTTCGAGATCCACACCTACATCGAGAGCCCCATCGAGATGGATGAAGCCAAGATGTTCGTGGGCGTGAAGGAAGGCGCTCCCCGCCGCGTCCAGAACCTGCTCATCGGCGGCGAACCCGTTGATCCCGAAAAGATCTACACCCTCGCCTCCCACAACTACAAGATCAAGGATATGGGCGATGGCTACACCCACTTTGCCGATAACAAGATCCTGCAGGACGAAGTAATGATCGACAACCAGGTGCTGATCAACTACATCGTCAACGAGCTGGGCGGCGTTGTAGGCGAAGACTACGCCGATCCCTACGGCCAGGGTCGCATCGTGGCTGTGCCCGAAGCTCCCGCTGCCGAATAACTCTGTTTCCCCAAGGGGGGCTGCCGCTTGCGGCAGCCCCCCCTTTTCTGTTGCACGCAACCTGCCGGGCATGGTATACTGCCCGTGAAAAAGCACGCACAGGGAGGGAGATCGTATGAAGAAGCTCTATCTGGACGCAGCGGCAGCGGGCTGCACCGCTGTTTTTGTGAAGGATGCCGAAGTGATCCCTGCCGGAACCACCGTTTTTGCCATGCCCGTAAAGCACAGGAACAGCGAATACCAACGCTTTGCCGAGGAATACGGTATCCGCTTCCTGTTTGAGGATCAGGTGCCCGCCATCGGGTTCTGTACCGTGCCCAGAGTGGATATCTTCGCCACCGACGGAGAAGGCGGGCTGTTCGGCTCTGTGGGGCAGACCACCGATCTGGAAGCAGACATCCCTATCTGCCATATCGATGCTGACCGGCATTGCTCTCTGGTGGCAGAGAGCGGCAAGGCATTTCTGGCATCCGCTGCCCGGTGGCGGGAGCTGCTGACCCCTTACGACGGGATCACCTTCTTCGATTCACTGGAAGCGGCACGGGCACAGCTGCCCTTTATCGACTGCATGCCCCGGCAGCCGGAGCTTACCTATCGCCTGCCCTGCCTTGGCGACGAGGCCATCCTGCGGGATTATGTGCGGGAGCATCACGAATTTGGCGAACCCACCGTCAGTGCAAGCGTGGGGCTGCAGGCCTCCGATTTTGCCCACTGGGTGGAAAAGATCCGGCAGAATGCCGAAGTGGGCAACGAGAATTGGGGCAAGTCCCTGCTGTATCTCTGCTTTGCCGGGGATCGGCTGGTGGGGCTTCTGAGCATCCGCTACAGCCTGCCCCAAGCCCTTTCCGAAACCCTTGGCGATATCGGCTACGGCGTGCGCCCCGGCGAGCGGAACAAGGGCTATGCCACCGCCATGCTGGCCCATGCGCTGTCCGTCTGCAAAGCCAAGGGAAAGACAAGGCTGATCCTGGGCTGCTACAAGGACAACATTGCCTCCGAAAGAACCATCCTGAAAAACGGCGGTGTGCTGCTTTGGGAAAGCGATGCCTATTGTGAAGGCAGAGTGAGCCGGTATTATTCCATCGATGTGTAGGAGGCAAAAAACCTCCGCCCCAACCGGGGCGGAGGTTTTGATTACGCCAGCGCACTCACCAGCGACGCCGCTAACGCCCGCACCGCCGGATCCTCCGGCTTCTCCCAGAGGCGGGCGGTGAGATGCGCCACGCCCTCCTGCTGCCACAGGAGGCACAACCGCTGGCAGCGTTCGGTATTGTCGATCATCTGCACCACCGGATCGGCACAGGGAACATTCTCACAATGGGCGGTCTCCAGAATGCTGTACCACACCGGGGTGGTGTGGGGCTCGCGGAAGAAGTCCCGGAGCCACGGATGCTCCCCGTTGATGCACAGACCCAGCGTGCCGATGGGCAACGGCTTGCCCATGCTTTCGGAAATGCTGCGGAACATGGGGTAGCACCAGAAATCGGAGGCATAGGCTGCGGGCAGCTTACCCTCCGCCGGGGGAACGACCACCGCAGGCACGGGGCTCTGTCTGGCTTCCTCCACGGTCTTTACAAAGGCGACTCGCCTGTCACCTATGGCGATGCCCGCTTCGGTAACGGATACCTCGGTCTTGGGCAGCACCCACAGGGGGTATTCGTTGGTGGTGCCATCCTCCAGCGAAAGGCGCAGGGTAAGCCGGGCAGGGGCATCGGCGGTGAGACCGCCAAGGGAAAGCTGCACCGGTGCGGACAGACGCCGCCCGGTGGGCCTGACTTCTGCCGTTTCCTCCCGGAGCAGAACATCCCCCGCCAGCAGCTGACAGCGCACCCCGCTGTGCTGCTTTTCCGGGTCGCATTCGCTTACCTGCACCGAGAAGCGCAGCTCGTCGCCGCTCTGGTATACAAAGGTATCCAGAAGCCCCAGCACCACGGTGGAGGCGCAGAACTGCCGCCACTTTTCGGGAGCGATCAGCCCCTTGGATTCCATCATGGCGTTGAGCACGCCCACCAGCGCGGTACCCTGCCCGGAGAAATCCTGCAGATCCAGCAGCTGGAAGCCTGCAATCTCGCTTGTGCGCAAAGCGGTCTCGATCTCCCGGCGGTAGCAGTCCACCGCCAGCTGCCCGGCACAGCGGAAGAAACGCTCATGCTCCTGCCACAACCCGGCAGCCATGAGCCGCTCCCGGAACACCTCGAAATTGCGCGCCTTCAAGGGGCCGGTGTACCTGTCGATCTCGTCAAAATCCGGGTAGAATTCATACTGTCCCACCTCGTGGGTGATGACCGGCACCTGCGGTACAAAGGCTTCGGCTGCCTCTGCTTCCACTTCCTTCACGCCGGTGCCGTACTGGATCAGCACTTTGCCCGCTTTGCCGCCCTCCCCGGCCATCAGCTTGGGAGCGACCATCTCATCGTAGTTGCGCACCGACTCGGGGGCGGTGGTCTGCACGATGCCCTGGGGCGCATCGCACATGGCATAGCTGCCCCGGATGAGCCTGTCGCCGCTCAGGCGCACGCCCACGAACACATCCTCTTCTGCCAGCACCTCGGGCACCCACTGGAAATTATTCGCTCCGGAAACATACAGCTTGTCGGGGGCATAGGCGCGGTAATCCGCCAGCATGCGGTTCAGGGCTGCCTTGCTGCCCCACAGCTCGTTGCCCATGGACAGGAACACGAAGGAGGGATGATGCCCGAACTCCCGCAGGATGCGGAAGCCTTCCTCAATGAGGAACGCCCGCTCCCGGGCATCGTATTCGGGCTCCTGCTCCTCCCGCACCGTGCCCCAGAAGGGCAGTTCGGGGGAAAGCGCGATGCCCAGCTCGTCCGCAGCCTGAAAGCACGCCTCCGGCGGGCAGCAGGTATGGAAGCGGTAATGATTGATGCCGTATTCCTTTGCCGTGCCCAGCACCTTGCGCCAGCTTTCCACATCGGTGGGGGCATAGCCGGTAATGGGGAAGATGAGCCCGTCATGCTTGCCGCGCAGGAATACCTCCCGCCCGTTGCACAGCAGCACACGCCCTTCGCTGTGGAACACCCGCAGACCGAAGGTGGTCCCGTATTCATCCTCCCCCGCCTGCAGGGTAAGGGTATGCAGCGTGGGGCGGAACTCGTCCCAGAGGGCTTCGCTGCCGGTGAGGGCACAGATGCCGTCGATCTTCCCGCCCGCAACAGCTACCCGCTGGGGATCCTGCCCCGGCAGCAGCACCTGTGCGCTGTCGGGCAGCACGCCCCGCAGTTCGGCCTGTACCCGGAGCGCACAGCCCTGCACCGTGACCCGCAGCCCGGTAACAAGGGTCTTGGCCACCCGCAGACTGATCTCGCCGGTGATGCCGTTCCAGTTGCTTTGGGTATCGGGGCTGGTCAGATGCCCGCCCCGGGTGGGGTAATCAGTGTTGTCCACACAGATAAGCAGGGTATGCTCCCCCGCCGCCACGGCGGGCAGCAGGTAACGGTGGGGCGTGGACAGGCTGTCGTGGTCGGCTGCCTCCAGCCCCTGCACTTCGGTACCGTCCAGCCAGACCCGTGTCTTGCGGGTGCGCTCCAGCGTGAGCAGCACCTGCATGCCCTGCCAGTCCCCGGCGGTAAAGCTGCGCCGGAACCAGGCATAGCCCTCGAATTTGTGGGCATCCGTCAGAAAATAGGTCTCCCGGGCAGGGTTTTCCTCCCCCAGCCCCGCCGCAGAGGTGGTGCCGGGCAACTGCATGCTGCAGGGAAACTCTTCGGGCAGCGCCTCGGTTTTTTCCGCATCCAGATATACCTGCCACAGACCGCTCAGATCCAGTTTCATCATTGGTGGGTCGCCTCCGTATCCCGATGGGCGCATAAGCTCCAAAGCAGCTCCAGCACCCTGTATTCTCTCTGATTCCACGGCTTTGCGCCTTCCCGGTCAAGCATCTGCCGGTTGCAGGTCAGCGCCTCCTCAAGGGGCATCCATACCACCCGGAAGCCGTGTTTCTTCTCGTTTTCGCTGTAGCGGCACTCTTCCTGCTCCGAGCCGATATCGCAGAAGTAATACCGGTTGATCTGGTGCCAGATCATGGGTTCATGCACGGAAAGCCGTTTTTCCACCACCTGCCCGAAGGGACGGATGGTCTGGGGCAGCACATGGCAGCCGGTCTCCTCCAGCACCTCCCGGATCAGGGTTTGGGGATCGTTCTCCCCTGTCTCCACCCCGCCGCCGGGGAACTTGACCTCGCCAAAATCCGATTGCACCAGCAGCAGCTTACCGTCCCGGAAAATAATGCCCCGGACGGCTTCCCGTTTGATTTCCGGCAGACACGGATCGTAGTTGGCAGCATCCAGCGTCAGGATGTTTTCCATGGTTATGCCCCCTATTTTCGGCTTTGCACCAGTATAGCAGCTCGGGGCGGCAAAAAGCAACCGAAAGTGATGCAGACCGCCCCGCGCGGCAAAAAACGCCGGACGGCATACACCGTCCGGCGTTTTTGTATGGTTATGGTGTCGGGTATTCCTGCGGGTTGCCGCTCTGCTGGGCTTCCTCCAGAGCGATCTTCAGCAGATCCACCTCCACCCGCAGCCGGTCTGCCTCCTGCCGGGCTTTGATCCAGCGGTCATAGGTTACCTGCATGCCGGGAGGCGGCGGCTCTTCTCCGTGTTCTTCCACCGCACAGAGGTCTGTGCCGGACGTGCGTTCCTGCACCTCGCTGCGCTCCCGCAGGGCTGCTGCCTGTGCATCCAACCGGCGCAGCATGGCGCACAGCCCTTCCAGCACCTCGGCTGCGCCGGGCTGCTGCTGCCAGCCCGCAGGCAGCGAAGGCTGATCCCCTGCGCCGGGACTGTAACGGCGGCAGGCGGTGGCATCCTCCGGGCAAGGAATGCCCTCGCTGCGCAGCTCCTCTGCCACCTCCATGAGCATCTCGGGGTGGTTTTTGAGAATGGAACGGTATTTATTCTGGTAGCGGAGCATCATAGAGCGATCGCCGCCAGCCCTGCGGGTCACACAGGCGCGAACGCTCTCGCCCCTGCCCCGGGCTGCCAGCACATCCCGCAGCAGCTGATGCAGCTCCTCCTGATCAAACACCCGGAAGGTGGTTTTGCCCGGCGCAAGCTCCGGCACCTCCCGGATCCGCGCATAATAATAATTGCGGATGCTGTTGGGCTTGCGGTTCAGCTGCCTGCCCACCCGCTCAAACACATCTCTGAGGGGGGTGCCGTCGGCTGCCGCTTCCCGGATCGCCGAAAACAGCAAATCATCTTCCTCCTGCCGCCAGCCGCTGCGGGGATGGATCGCCGCTGCCTGTGTCATGGTCATCGCCTCCGAATGATCTTGTGATGGGCTTAGTATGCCTCCTGTGCCATGGTTTATACCGTTCAGCGCAGCTTGAGAAGGGTCGCCACGGGATCAATGCCCCGGGAAAAATCCTCCAGACAGAGCTGCTGCGCCTCTGCCGTGCCCACAGAGAAGGCGTTAGGCAGCAGCAGACCGTTTGCTGCCAGCTCTGCTGTCTGCAAAAGCAGCCCTTCCGCCTGTCCCGTACAGCCGATCACATGCAGCAGACCGTTTTCCTCCGCCGCCCGTGCCGTACCCGCCAAAAACCGCACAAACCCTGCGGCATCCTCGCTTTGGCTGCACAGAGATGCATACCGTACCCTGAAGGTCGTAACTGCCGGCAGACACAGGGCAGTGCGCCCATCCTTTGCCGCAAGGTGGCTCTGCAGACTGCGGATCACCGCGTCATCCTCCCCGGGCTGCCCAAGCACCGGCGTTGCAGCGCACAGGCTGCTGCGCAGCTGTGCCGGGCAAAGATGCAGCAGCTGGGTAAAGCCAACCGCACTGTCAGCATACAGGGCGCCGCTTTCCACCAGCCGCTGCCACGGAATGTTTTCGGCGGTAAGCGGCTGTGCCGGCGGGGACGTTTCAGGCGGTTTCAGGGCAAAATAGGCATTTGACTGCTCCTGCTGCCCGACTGCCCCGTCCTGCGCTGCTGCCAGCCATTGTTCCGGTATGCAGAGCACATTGGGGCTGTACCAGAGGGGCAAACCGTACAGCGTACCCCCACAGGTGCCGCTCCACACCGCACTTTCCGGGTAGCCGGACGGTGCAACCAGCGGCAGCAGCACCTTCTGCGGTTCGGCAATCTCGCCGTGCCCGTACAGCACCGCATCGGGCAATACTGCATCCTCCCCGTAAAGCTCTGCGGCATCCGCCCGGCGCAGATAGATCCGGAGCCCGGGGTTCTGCTTTTCGTATGCCGTGCAAAGCCCGCTGAGCAGCGCGCGGTCGCCCGGCGTCCAGGAGGTGACCCACACCACCACGGTTCGTGCTTCGGGCGGGCGCAGCCGCTCGTCCGTGCGCCCGGTATCGCTCAGCTGCCGGGACAGCAGTCCGGGAAAAAGCAGCAGCACCAGCGCAGTCAGCAGCAGCGCAGACAGCATTCCCGCATATTTCGACATTCCGCCGCCCCCTTCCCTTACCCCCAGCCTATGCGCCACTTGGGTGGGAACATACCTGCAAACATGCAAAAACCCCGGAAAGAGACGAATCTCTTTCCGGGGCTTGTTATGCCATCCGGCAGAGGCTCCCGAAGGAGCCCTGCCGGAATGAATCGGGCAGATTACTCGGCCAGACCCTTGTACCGCAGGTAGCGGTTCATAGCGTCTTCCTCGTTCTGCTGGAACAGACCCTGAGCAACCTCGGGGAACATCTTGGCCAGAGAAGCGTAGCGGTTCTCGGACTTGATGAACTCCTGGTAGCCGCCCTGAGGCTCCTTGGAGTCCAGGGTGAAGGGGTTCTTGCCCTGCTCGGCCAGAGCGGGGTTGTAACGGTACAGGTTCCAGTAGCCGCACTCCACAGCCTTCTTGATCTCAGCCTGGGCATGACCCATGTTGATACCGTGGTTGATGCAGGGAGCGTAGGCGATGACCAGAGAGGGACCATGATAGGCTTCGGCCTCGACCATAGCCTTGATGAGCTGAGCGGGGTTGGCGCCCATGGCGACCTGAGCAACGTACACGTAGCCGTAGCTCATAGCCATCATGCCCAGATCCTTCTTCTTGGTGCGCTTACCGGCAGCGGCGAACTTGGCCACAGAGCCGGTGGGGGTGGACTTGGAGGACTGACCGCCGGTGTTGGAGTACACTTCGGTGTCCAGAACCAGGATGTTGACATCCTCGTTCTGAGCCAGCACGTGGTCCACACCGCCGTAACCGATGTCGTAGGCCCAGCCGTCGCCGCCGAAGATCCAGATGGACTTCTTGGTGAGCAGGTCCTTATCGGCAACGATGGCCTTGCACAGGTCGCAGTCGCAGCCTTCGATCAGGGCAAGCAGTTCCTTGCCGGCGATCTTGGAGGCCTTGCCTTCGTCCTTCACTTCCAGCCACTTGGCGGCGGCAGCCTTCACTTCGTCGGAAGCCTTCTCGGAAGCAGCCAGAGCGGCAACGTTCTCGGCCAGCTTGGCGCGGCGCTGATTGATGGCCAGGTTCATACCGAAGCCGAACTCAGCGTTGTCTTCGAACAGGCTGTTAGCCCAAGCGGGGCCGTGGCCGTCTTCGTTGGTGGTGTAGGGGCAGGTGGGAGCGGAGCCGCCGTAGATGGAGGAGCAACCGGTGGCGTTGGCTACGATCATGCGATCGCCGAACAGCTGGGTAACCAGCTTGACGTAGGGGGTCTCGCCGCAGCCGGCGCAAGCGCCGGAGAACTCGAACAGGGGCTTGAGGGCCTGGCTGTTCTTAACGGTGGCAACGTTTTCGATGGTCTGCACTTCGGGCACAGTCATGGCGAAAGACCAGTTGGCTTCTTCGGCCTTCTGGCTGTCCAGAGGCATCATGACCAGAGCCTTTTCCTTGGCGGGGCAGACTTCAACGCAGTTGCCGCAGCCGGTGCAATCCAGGGGGCTTACCTGCATGCGGTACTGCATGCCGGCGAACTCCTTACCGGTGGCGTTCTTGGTTACATAGCCTTCGGGAGCGTTCTTCATCACTTCCTCGGAGGCATAGATGGGACGGATGCAGGCGTGGGGGCAAACCAGAGCACAGTTGCCGCACTGCACGCACTTGTCGGCGATCCACTGGGGAACGGTCACGGCGATGCCGCGCTTCTCGAACTTGGTGGTGCCGGTGGGCACGAAGCCGTTGGCGCTCAGAGCGCTTACGGGCAGGTTGTCGCCTTCCTGAGCCAGGCAGGGAGCAACGAACTCGTTGAAGTACTCGGTAGCTTCAACCTTTACGGGCTCGGCGCCGGTGGTGCAGGTAGCCCACTCAGCGGGAACGGGGATCTCCACCAGACCAGAGATGGCGATGTCGATAGCATCCCAGTTCTTCTGGACAACAGCGTCGCCCTTCTTGCCGTAAGCCTTCTTGGCATAAGCCTTCATGTACTCATCGGCCTGCTCGTAGGGGATAACGTCGGCCAGCTTGAAGAAAGCAGCCTGCATGATGGTGTTGATGCGGTTGCCCATGCCAACCTGCAGAGCCAGCTTGGTGGCGTCTACGTTGAACAGACGGGCATGCTTCTTGGCCAGCTGCTGCTTCATCTTGGCGGGCAGGCGATCGTTCATCTCTTCGGCGGTCCAGGGGCTGTTGAGGAGGAACACGCCGCCTTCCTTCAGCTTGGAGGCCATATCGTACTGAGTGACGTAGCTGGACTTGTGGCAAGCCACGAAGTCGGCGGCGTCGATCAGGTAGGTGGACTGGATGGGGGTCTTACCGAAGCGCAGGTGGCTTACGGTGATGCCGCCGGACTTCTTGGAGTCGTAGCTGAAGTAGCCCTGAGCGTACATATCGGTGTGGTCGCCGATGATCTTGATGGAGTTCTTGTTGGCACCAACGGTACCGTCGGAACCCAGACCATAGAACATGCAGCTGACGGTGCCGGCGGGAGCAGCGATAACCTGCTCGCCCAGCTTGAGGCTGGTGAAGGTAACGTCATCGTTGATACCAACGGTGAAGTGGTTCTTCATTTCGCCATCGTTCAGGTTGTCGTACACAGCCTTGACCATGGTGGGGTTGAACTCCTTGGAGCCCAGACCGTAGCGGCCGCCGACAACTTCGATATCGGTGCGGCCTTCTTCCATCAGAGCGGTGCAGACATCGGCGTAGAGAGGCTCGCCAAGGCAGCCGGGCTCCTTGGTGCGGTCCAGAACGGCGATCTTCTTGCAGGTGGCGGGGATGGCGGCCATCAGGTGCTTGGTGGAGAAGGGACGGTACAGGTGAACCTTTACCAGACCCAGCTTCTCGCCCTTGCCGTTGAGGTAGTTGATGGTCTCTTCGATGGTTTCGCAGCCGGAACCCATGGCGATGATGACCTTCTCGGCATCGGGAGCGCCAACGTAGTTGAACAGCTTGTACTCACGGCCGGTCAGCTTGGAGATCTTCTCCATCACTTCTTCCACGATGGCGGGAGTGGCTTCGTAGTACTTGTTGGCAGCTTCGCGGCCCTGGAAGTAGATGTCGGGGTTCTGGGCGGTACCGGCCTGGTGGGGATGCTCGGGGTTAAGAGCATTCTCGCGGAAAGCCTTTACCTTGTCGAAGTTGACCAGGGGACGCAGCTCTTCGTATTCGAAAGCGTCGATCTTCTGCACTTCGTGGCTGGTACGGAAGCCGTCGAAGAAATGCAGGAAGGGCACGCTGCTCTCGATGGTGGCAAGGTGAGCCACAGCAGCCAGGTCCATCGCTTCCTGAACAGAATTGGAGGCCAGCATGGCGAAACCGGTCTGGCGGCAAGCCATAACGTCGCTGTGGTCGCCGAAGATGTTCAGAGCGTGGGCAGCCAGAGCACGGGCGCTGACGTGGAACACGCTGGGCAGCAGCTCGCCGCTGATCTTGTACATGTTGGGGATCATCAGCAGCAGACCCTGAGAAGCGGTGAAGGTGGTGGTCATGGCACCGGCGGCGAGGCTGCCGTGCACAGCGCCGGCGGCGCCTGCTTCGGACTGCATCTCGCTGACATGCACGGACTGGCCGTACAGGTTCTTCTGGCCACGAGCCGCCCACTCGTCCACGACTTCAGCCATGGGAGAGGAAGGGGTGATGGGGTAAATGGCTGCCACATCGCTGAATGCATACGCAACGTGGCCGACAGCAGTGTTGCCGTCTACGGTCATTTTGATGGCCATTGGGATTCCCTCCTAAGTATTTATCATTGAAAGCCGTCTGTCTGCATTGCTGTACAGGCGGGGCGCTGCCGGGATGCGGAAGCGCTTACAGCCTGCGGCAGGCAGCATGCGCAGCCTGTACCCATGGCAAACAGACGGAGGTTTCCAACGTACTTATTATAGGATTTGTAGGGGGGCTTGTCAACCTTTCGCAGGGGGTGATGAAGAGAAGTTTGTCTATAAAATATCAGAGTCCGGTGAAGAAAAAACCGCTGACCCGGACGCTCCTTTCTTCCTGCTGCGGGATCAATCAATCCTTCAGGATCCTCCTGCTACGGAGCAATCTTTCCGTATTCTTTCCCCGGCGGCAGTGATGTGGTAGAATTCTTTTGGCAGATATGCAACTTTTTCCCCGTTACCTTCGTCTATATCTTTATAGAGACTCCGCAATACCAAAGAGGGGGCAACACCCATGCGAAGTATGACGCTGTTTAATTTTCTGCTGGAATCCTCGCTGATCGGGGGCGCGCTTGTGCTGGTGATGGTCGCTGTGCGCGCGCTTCTGCGGGGCAGGATCTCCGCCCGGGTGCTTTACGCGCTGTGGATCGTGGTGGCGCTGCGGCTTCTTCTGCCCATCAGCCTGCCCAACCCGCTGATGAATCACCTGCGCCCCACCCTGTCGGTGGACGGGGAGGCCCGCCCGGTGGCAGATCAGATCCGCACCCGGTTTCTGGACACCATCGATGCCATCAGCGAAAAAGGCGGCGCAGATGCCCTGACCCATCTGAGCGACGAGACCCGCAGCGGGCGCGCCGGAAAATGGCTGCTGGCGGAATATGCGGTGATCGGCGCAGCCACCGGCGTATGGCTGGTCTACCGATCGGAAAAGCGCAAGAACCGCATTCTGCGAAACCGTACCGGCGTGCCGGACGAGGAAACAAACGCCGTATATCTGGAGCTGTGCAGCCGCTACCATTTCCATCCCGTGCCGGTGTATCTGGTGCAGTCCCTTGCCGCGCCCTGCATCGTGGGCAGGCTGCGCCCCTTCATCGCCATCCCCGAAGATTCTGCCCCCGCCCATATTCCCCATATGCTGGCGCACGGGATCTGCCACCTGAAGGCGGGCGACCAGTGGTGGTCTGCGGTACGCAACGTATGCTGCCTTGTGCACTGGATCAATCCGCTGGTGTGGCTGGCTGCCTTTTTGAGCCGGGAGGATGCGGAGCGTGCCTGCGACAGCCGGGTGACCGGGCAGCTGCCCGCCATGGAGCGGCTTGCCTACGCCCATGCGCTGGCGGGGGCCGCGGGACGGTGCTGCACCGGTGCGACCCGGCTGATGCTCAGCGGCAAGTGGCTGAAGGAGCGCATCAACGGCGTATTGCGCAGCGGCGCAGTGCGGAAATGGGGCGTTGCGCTGGCATCCATCCTGTGCGCAGTGGTGCTGGCAGGCGCGTTTGCCACCCGCGAAAGCCACCGACCCGTTTTTGTCAGGAATATCCCCCGGGTAAGCTGGGTGGCGGCAACGGAACCGCTGGAGGATTCCAATGCCGCGCTGGCTGCCGCCCGCCGGTTTCTGGAATCGCCCTTTATCGGGCTGGATACCGCCGGGGCAGCCCTCCATTGTGAGGCAGATACCCGGGGTTGGTGCATCACCGCCTGCTGCAGTGAGGGGGAAGCCAGTCCTCTGTCTACCCTGTTGCTTTCGCCGGAGGGCGAGGTGCTGCTCTATGACGGTTCTCCCGCCCTTGGCAGGCTGACCGCCCTGAGCTGGCTGCACACCAAGGCGGCCCCCTCCCCTAGCCTTGACCGGTATGCTGCCGCCTTTGCGGAAGCCTGCCTGCCCGGGCGCAGCATCGCAGGCGCAACTCCGGTGGACGATCTTTCCACCGCGGACGGTGCGCACATGGTGCTGACCACCCTGACCGGCACCGACGGGGCGCTGCTCACCGATGGTCTGGCCATGATCGTGGAGCCGGAGATGCGGGTGGTCATGTACGAGCGGGAAGCCATGAGCGGCGGGGACTGAGAGAAGCAACAAAGAAAACAACGATGGCGGGAGGATTCTAAAGGAACAATTTATCCAGCAGCGAAAAAGCAGATGAGCATCCGGTGAAACGCGTTATTATGTAGAGGAAGGTTTACCCCTCCTCGTCATGAGTCGCGGGAAATACAGTAAATTCAAGCAGTTATGGCTTGAAGGGAAACCTTCAAATACATAGCTGCTTTTTCTATTGCAGCAGAAAGCGAGGATA
>JAFXBE010000030.1 GCA_017516765.1 Clostridia bacterium
CCGTGGTCTGTACTTGCTTCGGTTGTCGACTGCGGGTCGCTAACGCCTTCGGCGTTGTGCGCACTGCGCACGCGCTTCCCTTCGTCGCCCCTTACACAGGGGAGCCTTGAAGGAGAGACGGCAAAGCCGTGCCACCGGCCCGGTCGTTCAATCGTCGCAGAGCGCACTAACCGTGCCCTCTGCTCGTTTCACTCCCCACCTGCGGGTCGCTTTGCACTTCGTGCAAGTGCCCACTGGGCACGCGCTTCCCTCCGGTGCCTTTGCACAAGGGAGGCTCATGGCAGGCAGGGCGCGCAGCCCCACCCAGTTCCTCGCAGCGGTTCTGCGGGTATCTTACACACGCCGCGCAGCCCCCCCTGCCCACACACAGTGCCAACATAATGAAGGGCTGCCGCAGAAAACCTGCGGCAGCCCTTTTGGGTTGGTTGGTACAGCCATCCGCTGCCCGGAGGGGCAGCATCAGTTGTCGGCGTTCTCCTTCTCGATGAACTGCTCAAGGGTCATCATGCCCTTGCCCAGCATGAAGAACAGGTCGTTGTACTTGTCGGTGGTGTTGAAGGAGATGCCCAGCAGGTAGCGGATCAGTTCGTCGCTGGGTACGCCGGTGGAGTAGTTGTGCACCACGCGGAAGCGGATCTCACCGTCGGAGATGTCGTAGTCGAAGCTGCCGTTCACCACACCGTAGTTGGCGACCGCAACGGCGGTAGCGGCTTCCACACGCTTGTCCTCGGGAATCTTGGGGCAGTAGCACAGCACCTGCACCAGATCGCGGTTCTCCATCACGCGGATGATGGTCTTGATGGGCAGGTCGTCGCCGTTCACGGTCAGGCTGATGACCAGATCATCATCGAAGGTGTCGTACTTGAAGTCGTTCTTGGTCAGATGCGCCTGAAATGCCTGATAAACCTGTTGTGCCAGTTCCTTTGCCATGTGTTCTCGCTCCTTTTTTTATATGATTGGTTATCGATGCATGAGGGGGTCAGTTCTCTGCTTTCTCGATAAACTGCTCCATGGTGATCATGTCCTTGCCCAGCATAAACAGCAGGTCGTTGTACTTGTTCGCTGCATTGAAGGCGATGGACAGCAGGTAGCGGATCAGATCGTCGGTCAGATCCGTGTTGTATTTCTGGGAGACCCGGAAACGGATCTCGCCGTCGGAGATGTCGTAGTCGAACAGCCCGTTGACGAAACGGCTGTTGAGGTGCGCTACGGCGATGGTGGTCTCCATGCGCTTGCCTTCGGGGATCCTGCGCAGATAGCAGAAGATCTGCATCAGCTCCTGCTCATCCCGGAAGTGGAAGACCACGGTGATGGGCGTGGGATCGCCGCTGACGGTAAAGTGGATGCGCAGCTTTTCCTCCTCGGCTTTGAAGGAGAAGTTGTTCCGGCGCAGATGCTCCTGCACCGCCCGGAAAGCCGCCATGGTCTTTTCGCTTGCCATGCTGGGTCGCTCCTTCCGCCGGTCAGTCCGCCTTCTCCAGCTCCAGGAATTTTTCCAGATCGATCATGCCTTTGATGAGCATGAAGAACCGTTCCTGATACTGCTTCATCGTGGAGGCGGCGCAGCCGATGAGGTAGCGGAGCTGCTCGTCGTCGGGCAGACCCGCCTTGCAGCTGTGGCAGAGACGGAAGTGCATGGAGCCGTCTTTGATGTTCAGATCGAAGCCGCCGTTGACCATGCCGTAGTTGGCGACGGAAACCGCCACCGCAACATCGGTGCGCTTCTCCACAGGCACCTTGGTGCCCTGCGGGCAGATCACCTGCAGCGCATCGCTGCTGTCCACCGCACGCAGAAAGATGTGCATCGGCAGTACATCCCGGTTGATCTCCAGATGCACCAGCCCGGCATCCGGGTGGGGCTCATAGGGGAGATTCTTCTTCTCCAGATAGGCGGTCACCGCCTGATAGATCTCCTGAGCGCGGCTCATGGGGATCCTCTCCTTTCGCTTGCGGGGGCGTTATGCATCCACGCCTTCCATACCGGTGAGCAGATCGTCCAGCTCCTTGCCGTTCAGGCTGTTGCGCTTACGCAGCTCCTCCACCAGCTTATCCAGCATGGCACGGCTTGCGGTCAGCAGGGAAACGGCGTTTTCCAGCTCGGTCTGCAGGATCATGTTCACCTGCGCGCGGATGGATTTGCTGATGGGCTGGGAGGTATCCTCCACCACCGCCAGCCCGAAGTCGGGCACCATGCCGTAGGTGCACAGCATGCGCTGGGCAAGGCTGGTGGCGGTTTTCAGGTCGCCGGATGCGCCGGTGGTCACCCCGTCCTCGGGACCGTAGCAGACCAGCTCGGCTGCCCGGCCGCCCAGTGCGGTGCGGATGCGGGCAAGCAGCTCTGCGCGGGTATAGCCGAACTTATCCTCCTGGGCGGCGTGCTGCATGTAGCCGCCGTGGTCGCCACGGGAGACGATGGTCACATAGCTGGGCTTCTCGCCGCCCAGCCAGCTGAGCAGTGCATGCCCGGCCTCGTGGCGTGCGGTGCGCAGGATGGTTTCCGCATCCCACTGCTTCTTGTCGCCGCTTACGAAGGTCTCGAACGCCTCCTCCAGCATGGCATCGTCGATGAACTGCCCGCTCTTGCGCAGGCTGTTGCGCAGCGCCATATCCACCACAGAGGTCAGCTGGGCAAGGCTCATGCCGGTGGAACGCTCGCTGAGGGAATCGATCATGGCATCGCTGATCTGGAACAGCTGCCCCCGCTTCTGGCGGATCTCATTGGTCAGGAACTGCTTGCGGTCCTTCTCGGCGGGCAGGTCGATGAGGATGCGCCGGTCAAAGCGGCGCAGCATGGCGGCATCCAGCTGCAGCCGGTCGCTGGCGGAGATGCCGTAGTTGGTTGCGCCCAGCACGATAACGGGCTTTGCGCTGTTGGTGGAAAAACCGTCCATCTCGGCAAACAATGCCGTCAGGATCTGCTCGCTGTCCTGCGCCAGGTCGGTGTCGCGTCCGGTGCGGGAGCGGGCAATGGCGTCGATCTCGTCAATGAACAGCACCGAGGGAGCGTAGCGGCGGGCGGCGGCAAAGAGCTTGTGCACCATCTCTGCGCCCTGTCCCACAATGCCCTTGAAGAAGCGGTTGCCCTCCGTGGCGATAAAGGCGGCGTTCACCTCTGCGGCAAAGGCCTTTGCCAGCATGGTCTTGCCCGTTCCGGGCGGGCCGTAGAGCAGGATGCCCTTGGGGGCGGGCGCGCCCTGGGTCAGGTACTTCCAGGGGTTGCGGATGTAGTCGCAGTAGTAGCGCAGCTCGTCCTTGGCGGAATCTGCGCCGATCACGTCGTCAAAGCGCACATCCGGGCGGCTGAGCATGGAAAGCACGTTGCCCGTATCCTCGGCCTTCACGGCGGTCTTGAGCCGCATGTCGAACAGGGTGATGCGGGCGCTCTCCCCGTCGTCGGAAAGCTGCTGGTAGGTATCGTAGGTGAGCAGCTTGTTGGCGCGTGCCAGAGAGGTCAGGCTGTTCTGCTGCAGCGCACGGTTCACCAGCTCCACCAGCTGCTCCACCAGCTCCTGCCGGTCGTCGGAAACGGAGATGAAGCCCTGCACGCCCCTGTGCAGGTAGGAATCCTTCTCTTCCTTGCTGAAGGGATTGTCTGCGGCCTCCAGCAGCAGGATGGGGATATCCGGGTAGGCGCTCAGGGTCTCCAGCAGGAAGGTGCGGTTGTCCGAAAGCATATCCTCCCGGTTCAGCATGCGGGCGGAGGTGGGCGCATCGGTGTAGTCGCACAGGATCATCTGGATGGGGTTGCGCTTGATGACCGCTTTGGCATCCTCGGCGGTGTGTACGTAGTGGAACACGGGCAGATCGGGGCTGTCGGTATCGGAAAGCAGCGTCTTGCCGGAGAATACCAGCGCGTGCACCGGCTCCTGAGGGGTGAACAGGGCGGCGATCTCGTCGCTCATGCCCGCCACATCCAGCCCCACGTGGATGCTCTTGACCGTGGAGGGGGATGCGCCGATCTTGGGGGAGGTAAGGTTGCGGAACAGCTCGTACAGCTCGCCGCCGAAGAAGGCATCCGCTCGTCCCTTGACCATGCGGGCATCTGCCGATGCGCCCTCTGCCAGCAGCAGCGCGGTGGAGATGGCTTCGTCTGTCTCGATGGACACCCCGGCGGAGGAATGCAGGTTTTCGCCGTGATAGGCGAGCCGCTTCTCAATCAGGGTGCGCAGGATGTGCGCCTCCAGATGGTTGAACATCACCACATTGCCCGAGGCAAAGCGGGAGCAGATGGCGGCGGGGAACAGGGGCTCCTTGGTCTTGGGGTTCAGATCCCGTCCCAGCGCATCCAGAATGGTGTCCCGGCTCAGGGTGGAAAGGTTGCGCACATCGCTGTTCTCGTACAGCTCCCTGCCGGCGTTGGTGGTAAAGATGAGGATGGCATCCCCGAAGGATACCTCCTGGTCGGTGTGGTTATCCCGCAGGCGGCCTGCATCCAGCACCTGCAGGAACAGGTGGATCACATCCAGACTGGCCTTCTCGATCTCGTCCAGCAGGATCACGCAGCGGGGGTTCTTGGCAACGAAGCCCGTCAGCTGTCCCTCTGCGCTGGCTTTGTAGTTCTTGTCCGAGCCTGCCAGCTCATCCACGGCGTTGGGGTTGGAATACTCGCTCATGTCGTAGCGGCGGAAGGGCAGCTTCAGCTCCCGTGCCGCCTCCTGTGCCAGAAAGGTCTTGCCCACGCCGGGAGGGCCCGCAAACAGGAAGGTGCCCCGGGGACGCTCCCGGTTTTTCTCGATCATGGCCTGCAGCTCTGCCTGAAAATAGCCGGCAATAAAGCTGCTTACCGCGTGCGCCTGTCCCAGAACGGTCTCGTCCAGCCGGGTCTGCAGCTCCTTGGTCTGTTGTACCAGCGTGGCGATATCCGCAGGCTGGGCGGGTACGGGTTCCGCTTCGGTGCGGCTTTCCGTACCGGGTTGGTGTACGCCGTAGCCGGTGTCCGGCCCGGGTTCGGAGACATCCGCGGGCTTGGCGGGCTTTTCGCCCCCTGTGAGCGTGCGCAGGGCGGCGGTGCTTTCCTTGATGAGCATGCTCAGGAACAGGTCGGCAGGGATGGTGGGCAGGCTCTGCTTTTCGGCGGCATCCGCCACCTTGTTCTTCAGCAGCACCAGCAGGGTGCGTTCCATGCTGGGTACGGTCTTGCCCCGCCAGTGGGACAGCAGCGCATCGGCAGAGATGCCGGTGCCCAGCGCCTGCGAGACCACCTTCTTCAGCTGGTCGTTCTCGTCAGGCTCGCCGTCGGCGCCGCTGCTCTGCACATAGCGGATCGCTGCCGCGATGATGTGGTCGCGGGTGGCGGTGGAGCATTCGTTTTCCTTTGCCAGCGTCTCGGCCTGGCGGAGCAGCTTCTCCAGCAGCTCGCTGCGCTTCAGTGTTGCCATGTTGCCTCCTGTATGGTCTGGGATGGTATACGGGAAACGCTTCCCGGGGAAAAATGAGGTACGAAAAAATCCCCGATGAGATGAAGGTATGAAAACACCCGTGGGTTCAGCTCGGGGATGTGAAGATGTGGATGTTGGGGTTTACTTATTGTAGCTTATTTTGCGCGTTTTGTCAATTGATACATCTCTATTGGGGAACTGCCGCACGGGGGGTAAAGACCCCCTTCCGCTGCGCCCGGGATCAGCCTCTGCGGCCTGCATAAATACGCCGGAGCAGGTCGTATACCCACGGCCCCGCCGGCACCGCCGGAACGGCGATCTTGTCCCGCCAGGGCGTGCGTTTGCTGCCCGGCACGGCGCGGGCGTTCTTTTTGACGAACTGCTCCGGCTCCCTGCGTACGGGCATGTGTTCTTTGGCGCAGCCCACCGGATAGCGGCGCACGCTCAGCGCGGCAAAGACCCGGCGGCACAGGGCTATGCCCCCTTTCGGGCGGGGATCACAGGCTGCGCACATCGTCCAGCGCGGCGCGGATCACCTTGTCCATATCGTAGTAACGGTACTGCCCCAGCCGACCGCCGAAGATCACGTTGCCCTCCTTGGCGGCCAGCTCCCGGTATCGTTGGTACAGGGCGGTGTTCTCGTCGTCGTTGATGGGGTAGTAGGGCTCCATGCCGGGCTTCCACTCGGCGGAATACTCCCGGCTGATGATGGTGGTGGGCTGCTGCCCGAATTCGAAATGCTTGTGCTCGATAATGCGGGTGTAGGGCACCTCCCGGTCGGTGTAGTTGACCACCGCGTTGCCCTGATGGTTCTCCTCCGGCAGCTCTTCGGTCTCGAAGCGCACGGAGCGGTACCGGAGCGCGCCCAGCCGGTAGCCGAAGTATTCGTCGATGCAGCCGGTGTAGACGATGGTGCGTGCGATCCCGGGTTCCCGGCGGATCAGGTCGGCGAAATCGGTGCCGAGGCGCACCTCCACCCCTTCCAGCATCTTTTCCACCATGGCGGTATACCCGCCGATGGGGATGCCCTGATACCGGTCGTTGAAGTAGTTGTTATCGTAGGTGAAGCGGCAGGGCAGCCGTTTGATGATGAAGGCAGGCAGGTCCTTGCAGTCGCGCCCCCACTGTTTTTCGGTGTAGCCCTTGACCAGCTTGGTGTACACATCGGTGCCCACAAGGCTCAGCGCCTGCTCCTCCAGATTCCGGGGCTGGGTGATGCCGAGGTCGGCCACCTGCCGGGCGATGATGGCTTTGGCCTCTGCCGGGGTGCGGATGCCCCACATTCTGGAGAAGGTGTTCATGTTGAAGGGCAGGTTGTACAGCTCGTCCCGGTACACCGCCACGGGGCTGTTGATGTAGTTGTTGAAGGAGGCGAAGCGGTTCACATACTGCCATACCTCCTCGTCGTTCGTGTGGAAGATATGGGCGCCGTATTTGTGTACGTTGATGCCGGAGATGTTTTCGGTATAGACGTTCCCGGCGATGTGCGACCGGCGGTCGATCACCAGACAGCGCTTGCCGCGCAGGGTCAGCTCGCGGGCAAAGACCGCGCCGTAGAGACCGGCGCCCACAATCAGATAATCATACATGGCAGAACCTCCGTGCAGATGGTGGTAAACGGGGGAAAAGGAACCTGTTCTGATTGTATCATATGTTGCGGCGAATGCAAGCGCAAGGCCGCCGGGAGGGCGCAGGGGCGGGGCGTTGCTGGCAAAGCCCGGGGGTTTATCATATGATTCATACGGTTATCCATGTGCCATAAGAACACGCTGCCCTGAACAAAATGGAGGTCTTTGCACAGGTGCGCTCCCTGTGCAACAAGGTGCTCTGGCTGGATCACGGCGAGCAGATGGCCTTTGGCGAGGCGCAGGAGATCTGCGACCGGTATGCGGCGTTTTTGAAAAAGAAATAAGCAGGGCGGAACAACCGCCCGCAAGACGGGCTGTGCGGTCGAAAGGGACTGCACAGCCTTCCTTTTATGGTCGGGCGGCGCAGTGGCGCCCCCTCCGGGGGGCGTGCCCGGGGCGCAAACGCAGACGCCGTCGCCCTTCCCGGGGCGTTGGGAAACCCTTTCCGTATACACCTGAAATGGCTGATATTCGTTGAATTGTATCCTTGTAAATGCTACAATCTGAAAGAGCAAAAAGAAGGAGGCGTATGCTCCGTGAAAGGTATCATCCTTGCCGGTGGCGCCGGGACTCGGTTATATCCCCTGACCATGGTTACAAGTAAACAGCTCCTGCCTGTATATGACAAGCCCATGATCTACTATCCCCTGTCCACGCTGATGCTGGCGGGGATCAAAGACATCCTCATCATCTCCACCCCGGAGGATACCCCCCGTTTTGAGAACCTGCTGGGCAACGGCGAGCAGTTCGGTCTCAACCTGAGCTACAAGGTGCAGCCCTCCCCCGACGGTCTGGCACAGGCCTTCCTGCTGGGCGAGGAATTCATCGGCGACGATGCCTGCGCCATGGTGCTGGGCGACAACATCTTCTACGGCAACGGCTTCGGCAAGGTGCTGCGCACCGCTGTGGCGAACGCCGAAGAGAACGGCCGCGCCACCGTTTTCGGCTACTACGTGAACGACCCCGAGCGTTTCGGCATCGTGGAGTTCGACGGGAACGGCAAGGTCATCTCTGTGGAGGAGAAGCCCCGGAACCCCAAGTCCAATTACTGCATCACCGGTCTGTACTTCTACCCCAAGGGCGTTTCCGCCATGGCGCACGAAGTAAAGCCCAGCGCATGCGGCGAGCTGGAGATCACCACCCTCAACGCCATGTATCTGGAAAAGGAGCTGCTGGATGTGCAGCTGCTGGGCCGGGGCTATGTCTGGCTGGATACCGGCACCATGGACAGCCTTGTGCAGGCCGCCAACGTTGTGCGCACCCTGGAGCTGCGCCGGTCCATCAAGATCTCCGCCCCCGAAGAGATCGCCTACATCAACAAGTGGATCAGCAAGGAAAAGCTGCTGGAATCCGCCGACCGCTATGGCAAGAGCCCCTACGGTCAGCATCTGCGTGCCGTTGCGGAAGGCAAGATCCGCTACTGACAAATACCCCCAACAAATAAGGAGGATCACTCCATGACCATCATCGTTACCGGCGGCGCCGGCTTTATCGGTTCCAACTTCGTTTTCCACATGCTCAACAAGTACCCGGATTACCGCATCATCTGTCTGGACAAGCTGACCTACGCGGGCAACCTGTCCACGCTGGCCCCTGTGATGGACAACCCCAACTTCCGCTTTGTGAAGGAAGACATCTGCGACCGTGAAGCCGTGTACCGCCTCTTTGAGGAAGAGCATCCCGACATCGTGGTCAACTTTGCCGCCGAGAGCCATGTGGACCGCTCCATCGAGAAGCCCGGCGTGTTCCTGGAGACCAACATCATGGGTACCGCCGTGCTGATGGACGCCTGCCGCAAGTACGGCATTACCCGTTACCATCAGGTTTCCACCGACGAGGTCTACGGCGACCTGCCCCTGGATCGCCCCGACCTGTTCTTTACCGAGGAGACCCCCATCCACCCCTCCTCTCCCTACGCCTCCTCCAAGGCGGGCGCCGACCTGCTGGTAATGGCTTACCACCGCACCTTCGGTCTGCCGGTGACTGTTTCCCGCTGCTCCAACAACTACGGCCCCTACCACTTCCCCGAGAAGCTGATCCCCCTGATGATCGCCAACGCTCTCAATGACAAGCCCCTGCCCGTATACGGCACCGGCGAGAACGTGCGCGACTGGCTGTATGTTGAGGATCACTGCAAGGCCATCGACCTGATCATCCATAAGGGTCGCGTGGGCGAGGTGTACAACATCGGCGGCCACAACGAGATGGCGAACATCGATATCGTCAAGATCATCTGCAAGGAGCTGGGCAAGCCCGAAAGCCTGATCACCTATGTGGGCGACCGCAAGGGCCACGACCTGCGCTACGCCATCGACCCCAACAAGATCCACTCCGAGCTGGGCTGGCTGCCGGAGACCATGTTCAAGGATGGCATCAAGAAGACCATCCGGTGGTATCTGGACAACCGGGAGTGGTGGGAGACCATTATCAGCGGCGAGTACCGGAACGATTACGAGAAGATGTACGGGAACCGGTAAGGCAGAAATACCAACAGCAAGGAATATGGTGCAGAATGACAGATATGAAGGAAAAAGCAATTGCGATCTGCGATGAGACCGAACCGGAGGTAGAAGCGCTGAAGTCGGTTCTTGTCGTTCTGTTTGCCAATGATACAGAGCCTGCTCGGTGCAGGTTCTGTTTTTTGTCTGTATACTGCTGTTTGGACTTGATCTTTGAAAAAGGAAGGTGTCAGATCGTTTTTGATATGGATTGCTGTTGGTTGAAGACAGCCGGTAGTCGCAGATGGAGAATCTGAAACCATTTTGGACAGTAACGGATGCTTTCTGATAAAGAGCTAAACTTGTTTTCCCACCGATTTTGATGTATGATATCAGAGAAAACAACCGCCCGGAAAGGAGACGCAGGGCGGTTGTCAGCGCCAGGCTCGCCCGGCAGACCCTGTTTTTCCGGCATGCGCCGCACAGGGGCGCGGGATGGGTGACGAGGACGGCAGTTGTCGAAAGACTCGGCGGATGCTGCCGCGGCTTGGTATGGATGCATACCGGATCAGTGAGCCGTCAGGGAGAGAGCAAAAAGCGGAATCCAGAACCGTAACAGAGGCTCTCCCGCCACTGGGAACAAACTGTGCGCACGCTTTCCGCACCACGGGCATCTGCCCCCGGCGGAGGCGTTCAGACAAAGGAGGATACACGACAATGAGAGTCGTTATTCAGGAGGATTACAGCAGAATGTGCAAGTGGGCGGCAAACTATATCGCCGCCAAAATCAACGCACACAAGGCAGACCGCCCCTTCGTGCTGGGTCTGCCCACGGGCAGCTCCCCCATCGGCGTCTACAAAGAGCTGATCCGGATGAACAAGGCCGGCGAGGTCAGCTTCGCCAATGTGATCACCTTCAACATGGACGAATATCTGGGTCTGCCCAGAGAGCATGACCAGAGCTACTGGTACTTCATGCACGATAACTTCTTCAACCATCTGGTGGATATGAAGCCCGAAAACATCAACATCCTCGACGGCATGACCGACGACCCCGAGGGTGAATGCGCCCGCTACGAGGAGATGATCGCTGCCGTGGGCGGCATTGACCTGTTCATGGGCGGCATCGGCGTGGATGGGCATATCGCTTTCAACGAGCCCTTCACCAGCCTCTCCTCCCGCACCGGTCTGCGGGCGCTGACCACCGATACCCGCATCGTCAACAGCCGCTTCTTCGGCAACGATCCGGAAAAGGTGCCCGCCATGGCGCTGTCCGTGGGCGTTGGCACGGTAACCGATTCCAAAGAAGTATTGATCCTTATCAACGGGCATAATAAGGCGCGCGCGCTGGCTGCCACGGTGGAAGGCAATGTGAGCCACAAGTGGACCTGCTCCGCCCTGCAGATGCACAACGGCGCCATCATCGCCTGCGACGAGGCCGCCTGCGGCGAACTGACCGTGGATACCTACAAGTATTTTCTGGATATCGAAAAGAAGGAACGCCTGTAAGCTGCGCCGCCCGGGCAGATCCCCGGGGTGTGCCGCATAGGCTTGCAACAGGCGGCTTTCCCCGCTGCGGGGTATCACACGCCGCAGCTCCGGGAAAGCCAATGAGGGATCCCGCCTGCCGCAGAGGCAGACCCTGCGCCGGGGCAGCCGCTCCGGCGGCAGCGGGTCGGGATCCATCCATAAGGAGGAACAGGACATGGGCAAGTATTTCGGTACGGACGGCTTCCGCGGTGAAGCCAATAAGGATCTCACCTTCAAGCATGCGGTGCAGATCGGCAGCTTTCTGGGCTGGTATTACGGCAAGCGGCTCAACAAGAAGGCCAAAGTAGTGATCGGTAAGGATACCCGCCGCTCCAGCTACATGTTCGAGTATGCGCTCTGCACCGGTCTGATGGCCAGCGGCGCGGATGCCTACATCATGCACGTTACCACCACCCCCTCGGTGGCGTATATCACCCGGGTGGACGGCTTCGATTGCGGCATCATGATCTCCGCCTCCCACAATCCCTATTACGATAACGGCATCAAGCTGCTCAACAGCAACGGCGAAAAGATGGATGAGGAAACCATCCTCAAGGTGGAGGATTATATCGACGGCAAGCTGGAGATCCCTGTTGCCGAGCGCGACGACATCGGTCGTACGGTGGATTATGTGGAGGGCCGCAACCGCTACATGGGTTACCTCATCTCCCTGTCCAAGTACAGCTTCAAGGGCGTAAAGGTGGGTCTGGATGCCGCCAACGGCGCAGCATGGCAGATCGCCAAGAGCGTGTTCGATGCGCTGGGCGCAAAGACCTATGTGATCAACGACGCTCCCGACGGGCTGAACATCAATACCGATTGCGGCAGCACCCATATCGAGCATCTGCAGAAGTTCGTTGTGGATAACGGGCTGGATGTGGGCTTTGCCTTCGACGGCGACGCCGACCGCTGCCTTGCCGTGGACGAGAAGGGCAACGAGATCACCGGCGACCACATCCTCTACATCTACGGTCTGTATATGAAGGAGCGGGGCAAGCTGCTCAACAACAAGATCGTTACCACGGTCATGAGCAACTTCGGTCTCTACAAGGCGCTGGACAAGGTGGGCATCGAGTACGAAAAGACCGCCGTGGGCGACAAGTATGTGTATGAAAACATGGTCGCCAACGGCCACCGCATCGGCGGCGAGCAGTCCGGGCATATCATCTTCTCCAAGCACGCCACCACCGGCGACGGTCTGCTGACCGCCCTGAAGATGATGGAGGTGTTTCTGGCAAAGAAGAAGCCCATGAGCGAGCTGGCTGCGCCTGTGGTGTTCTACCCCCAGGTGCTCAAGAACGTGCGGGTGAAGAGCAAGCCCGAAGCCCAGAACGACCCGGATGTGCAGGCCGCCGTCAAGCAGGTGGCGGATGCGCTGGGCGATACCGGGCGCATCCTTGTGCGGGAAAGCGGCACCGAGCCGGTCATCCGCGTCATGGTGGAAGCAGAGAGCAACGACATCTGCCAAAAGTACGTGGATGATGTGATCCGCGTGATCGAAGCCAAGGGACATCTGGCATAAACAAAAAACGCATCCCGGGGTCGGAAGGGTTTTCCGGCTCCGGGATGTTTTTGGCGTATGCGTTCCGAACGGTCGGATGGGCGCGGGACGGATGTATCTGCACTGTTTTCCCATGTTTCTCCCATTGACAAACGGGCATGCCGGGGATAAAATGCACTTAATTTCATATCTCCCCCAAAAGACGATGACGAAGCCGGTCGAAGCGGATGTGATCAGAGAGCCGATGGTTGGTGCGAATCGGCAACGGATGCTTCAGGAACCTATCCCTTCTGAGTTGAAACCCCGAAATGGCAGCAGAGTAGAGGTTTACGTGAGGCTGCGTGAATGCACAGGGTTTGTTGGAACCCGTTAAGCGGCAGCAACAGCTGCAATTTGAGTGGTACCGCGGATGTGTTTACACCCGTCTCAAAGCAAGCGCTTTGGGACGTTTTTTGATGATAAGGAGGGTAACCATGCGGAAATCCTATGTTACGTCCATGCCCAACCATATCGGCGCCTTTCTGAAGGCCAGCGAGTGCTTTTCCGCCCTGGGCATCAACATCACCCGGGTCAGCTACAACAAGGCGGTGGATTCCCATACCCTGTTCATCGATGCGGAGGGAACCGAAGAGCAGCTGCAAAAGGCGGATGCGGAGCTGGAGAAGATCGGCTATCTGAGCAGCAACGCCGCCCGGACCAGCGTGGTGCTGGTGGAGTTCTGCCTGCCGGACGTGCCGGGCAGCGTGACCGGTGTGCTGCGGCTCATCAACGATTTCGGGATGAACATCTCCTACATCAGCTCCCAGGAGAACGGCAGCGATCACCAGTATTTCAAGATGGGGCTGTATGTGGATGAGCCGGATCGGATCGCCGCATTCCTCAGCGAAGCGGAGAAGCTCTGCAAAGTGCGGGTGATCGACTACAACCGCTCCGAGAAGGTCTATGACAACAGCATCTTCTACGACACCTATGTAGCCGGTCTTGCCCAGACCATGGGGCTGAGCGACGATGTGCGCCAGCAGCTGCTGGTGCATGTGAACCTTGCCATGCAGACGCTGGACGAGCACGGGCTGTCCCCCTACCGCACCTTTGACAGCATCAGCAAGTTTGCCGAGCTGCTGGGAGCCTCCCGGGGCGATGCGTTCGTGCCCAGAGTCAGCCACCATCAGGTGACCGATCAGACAGAGATCGCTCTGATCGAGCCGCCCTGCGGCAGCAATACCATCATCATCAGGAGCAACGGAAAGACGCTGTTCATCGACAGCGGCTATGCCTGCTACCGGGAGGAGATGCATCGGGTGTTCCGCAAGCTCCTGCCCGATTTTGACCGGATGCGCAAAACCATCCTTGTGACCCATGCGGATGTGGATCACTGCGGGCTGCTTCCCATGTTTGACGAGATCATTTGCAGCCCGCGGACGGCATACTGCCTGCGCCGGGAATACGAGGGGCAGGACGGCTACCGGGAGCAGAACCCGCTGCACAAGCCCTACATCAACATCTGCAAGATCCTCACCTCCTATCAGGCGACCGATCCTGCCCTGCTGACCGTTCCCTGGCGGGAGACCGGCGAGCTGCACGCCCCGCTGACCCCCATCGGGTATTTTGATTTTGAGGAACTGCACTTTGAAGTCTACGAGGGCAAAGGCGGGCATCTGCCCGGAGAGGTGGTGCTGATCGACTATGAGCATCATCTGGCCTTTACCGGCGATATCTATGTGAATACCCACGGGCTGACCCCGGAGCAGGCAAGGTATAACCAGTACGCCCCCATTTTGATGACCTCTGTGGATACCGATCCCAAGCTGTGCGCGGAAGAGCGGAAGGCGGTCATGCAGCGGCTGGGTGTAGGGCAGTGGCAGATCTTCGGCGCGCACGGGTTCAAAAAGGATTATGTTGTGAATACCTGATGGAGGGGCAGCCAAGAGAGAAGGCTTCTTCTTTAGATGGGGCAGGCTGCCGTAGTTATCTCCCAAGGCTCCTTCCGTTAGGAGGGAGCTGTCGCCGTAAGGCGACTGAGGGTGCTTGGAGCGTGGTGGCTACCGACATCGGCTTGGCTACCACACCAGCATAAGACCACCGTCCCTCACGCCTTGCAAATACCCCTACCCTCAGGCACGACCTGCCGGCTTCCTCCCCCGCTGGGGGAAGAAGCCTTTTTGTTGGCTGTTTTTCATGTTGCCCCCGCCCCATAAACAAACGAGCATCCGATATTCGGATACTCGTTTCAGACTGTCAAAAAAGTTGCCGTAGGCGTGTTTTTTGACGAGCTGACAGGGATACCGCAAGCAGCGGTATCCCTGTTTTGTTTGGTTGGGTTCCCCATCAGCTTCTCTGCATGCGCTTGCGCTGCCATGCGGTCAGGCCTGCCATGGCTGCTGCGGAGAGCAGGAACATCCACTGCCACAGCGCTGCGCCGGGGTCGCCGGTTTGCGGCGGCGGGGGCGGCTCCGGCGTGGGCGGTGCCCATGGATAGGGCGTGGGGGTCGGGGTAGATTCCGGGGTCGGCGTTGCCGTGGGGGCAACGGTCAGCGTTGCCGTGGGGGCAACGGTCGGCGTTGCTGTAGGCGCAACCGTGGGCGTTGCCGTGGGGGCAACGGTCAGCGTTGCTGTAGGCGCAACCGTAGGCGTTGCCGTGGGGGCAACAGTCGGCGTTGCTGTAGGCGCAACCGTGGGCGTTGCCGTGGGCGCAACGGTCAGCGTTGCTGTAGGCGCAACCGTGGGCGTTGC
>JAFXBE010000031.1 GCA_017516765.1 Clostridia bacterium
AATAGCGACAATTCTGGGCGAAAAGTCGCATTATATCCACTGAATATGATGATATGACCGGTTTGGGATCATTCCCAGACGGCCTTTTTATATTTACAGGAGAAAGATTTTGAAATAACGATTCTGAACGGTGAGAAGAAATGCACCTACTATGGACGATTATCATAAAACGTGCATAATATAATGGAAACGTCCCGAGTATGATACTCCACAGTTTTAGAGGAATCTATGATTCATTTTGCTGCTATGTTGCTGTACTTGCTGAATATTTTGAGCAGTGATATAATACAAACAGGAAAATATAGGATTCAAGGGGGCCTGAGGCACTTTGGGAGAGAACAAAATCTATTTTAGCGATTTGAAGAAGGTTACAGCTATTCTTTTAGTTACTGTGCTGCTTCTGTGCTGCTTCTCCGCCGCTCTGGCGGAGAAGTACCCGGAGGGTACGCTGTACAAAGGTATGACAGGACACACTGCCGAAGTCAAGGACCTTCAGCAATGGCTGAAAGATCTTGGCTACCTAAATGACAAGGTGGATGGCAAATTTGGCAAGAATACGCAGAGCGCCCTGAAAGCGTTTCAGGAGGACTATGGCTTTTCTGCTGATGGCGTTGCCTGGCCCGAGGTTCTGCATGATCTGGAAAACGAATGGAGCGCCGTGTTTTCTAATGAATCCGATCCGGAATATCCCGCGTACTGCACGCTGATGGCCACGGAGGATGGATTGGAATACTGGCTCGACTGCCAGCAGCATGATCAGGTAAGCGTTCAGGCATCCAAGGCGACCTCTGCGGAGGCCAGCGAAGATGAAATGCTCCAGATATTCATCACTGCCTGGCGGAATGAACTGGACAGACTGTTTCAGATTTGGTACGAGTACTGCGCACCGGAGGATCAGACAGTTGTTCTGAACCAAAGAGCCGTCTATCAGCAAGTACGGGACGCCAAACAGGCGTCGATGGATTCGCTGTATGGAGCGGATTCCCGGGAAGGAAAGTATGCGGTCGAGGAGCTGCTGGAAGAACAGTGCCGTGAGCTGTGTTCTGTGGTCTATCAGCTGGTGGCTGAACTGCCCTTTGAGTATCCGGAGGGCACGCTGCACAGGGGAATTACCGGCTACACGGAAGAAGTTGAATCTCTCCAGTATCAGCTGTTCTATGCTGGTTATCTGGGAGATGATCTTTTTGCAGTAGACGGCGTCTTTGATCAGAAGACGGAGGCTGCCGTACGACAGTTCCAGAAGGAGCACGGCATTGAGGCGACTGGCATCGTTTGTCCGGCTACCCAGATGGCACTGGATGAAGAATGGGAAAATCGCATGGAACCGCAGGGAGGGGAGGAAGAACCTTACCCATACTGCTATTGGGAGTATTATGCCAACGGCACCCGCGCGTTGGTGATGTGCTCCAAGCACATGCAGGTGTACACCGAAGCTTCGGATGCAGTAAACCAAGATTTTCAGAACGATGAGGAGATCATCGAAGGCCTGCAGGCTGCGAACACCTTCTGGATGGAAGAATTGCAAAGCATCTATCAGCAATGGGCGGCTCTGCGTCCCGAATACGCTCAGCAGATCACAGAGCATCAGGAAGCATTTATGGATTACTACCGAGCGCAGCTGGCCTTGTGGAATGCACACTTCGGTACACCGTCTATGGCAGCGCTGGAAAAGGCCATGAACATGCTGTCGGAGCATTGCACGGAGCTGTGCATTATTCTCAGCGGCGAAATATAAAGGAAGCGCTTAGAGAAAGGCAAAGAACAAATGCGGATGGCATACGCCTATGACTACGTTGTGATGAACGATGACCTTAATGCCTCAGGGGACGATGTGGTCCGCATCATCTGTATGGTACGCCGACGCACGATGCTACACAAGGAACTGATTGATCAGATCAATGCGATGTTCGTTGAAGAATAACGGGTGCAAAAATGCACCCAGATTTTTCAACCTGGTGCATGAAAGCGGTTGTATCACAATCAACCGGATTAGCCAAAAGAACCGGTTTCGAAAGAGACCGGTTCTTTTTTATCTTTCGGAAGTTCTTGCAAGCGGACTCTTGAAAAAAGGAACATACAGTATATAATGATTGATATAGCGTATAGGATGAAAAGATTACATTGAGGAATTGACGAGGAGGGATAAGACTATGTCTTCTAATTCGGATCAGAGCTTCTTTGAAATCATCAACGGTGAATTGGTAAAATACCATGGCGATCAAGCTGTTATACATGTACCGGATGGCGTAGTTCGCATTGGTGAAGGAGCATTCGCCAAGCCTGTTACCTTTTTGGGTTATGGCGGTCCGCCGCCGATGTGTTCTTGGGGCGGCATGGAAACCTCTGAGACCAATGTGGGAACTCACGAAGAATTATGTGGATTTGAGTTTATCCGCGAGGTTTATCTGCCTGCAAGCGTTGAGGTGATCGGGGCGCATGCATTCCAAAGTTGCACCAATCTGGAATGCATTCACTTACCCGGGCATCTCCGCAGCATCGGCACGCATGCTTTTGCCCGTTGTCACAGTCTGAAGCAGATCGAAGTGCCGAAGACTACAATAATTGAGTATCAGGCATTCTTCATGTCAAGAACCAACGTCATTCGCGTTTGAGCAGCATTTGCTATCGTCGTTGGCATGCATGAACGACATTTGTGCGCTTTCCAAAACCTTTGTTGAGGGTCACGTTTTTCTACCCTGCCATAAGAGCTTTTCTCGAAATGGAAAGGCTCTTTTTTCAGTCCCCCCATACCCCACATATCAAAAAGCGCAGGCAAATGCCCGCGCTTTTCGTTACACAAACGGCCTGACATCCAATACCAGTTTCAGCGGTTTGGAGGTACGGATATAGCCCGGCAACGCATCCTGCAGAACCGCAAGTGCACTGACGATGGCAAAAAGCGTATTCAGATCGTTCAAACGTTCATTGGTGAGCGCATCCATATTCATCAGCTGTGCAATCAGACCATCTGCGATCTTCTCCAGAATCCTCCGGGTTTCTTCATAACGGGTACCCGCTCTTCGCTGCACCCTTGCAAGAAGATAAGCATAATCAATATCTGCCCAGCCCATTTCGGTGGCAAAATCAATACACTCACCCTGTTCATACGCTCGGATACAGGTATCCAGTAATGCCCCGGCATACGGCAAAGACCGTTTGGCATATTCATGATTGAACACGTAATGAAAAGCCGCTGCAAGATAATGAAAGCCTGGCGCGCCTTTCAGACAGCCCCGTTTCCACAGTCCCGTTTCCGGGTCTGCGTTATCGCGAAGCCAGTCAAAATATAGATCTTCCCATGCATCGTCTGCAGTACCGGTCAGCACCATAGAGGCATAGATTCCTGCACCGATGTGGGAGCCTAACCAGGGTTCATTTGCCCAGTCAATGCCGTTAAGCAGAGCATACAGTTCTTTCTTATCCAGATATTTGTGAAAACCGTCCGCCTTGTACAAAGGCGCTGCGCCCAGCAGATACAACGCACCGGACAGAAATGCGGTGGTGTGGGTTTGATAATTGCCAGTGTTTTCGAACAGGCCCTTTTCCTTGTTCTGAAAATTCTGCAGCACATCAACAAAGACTTGCTTCCCGCTCAAAGAAGCAGGTAACTCTCCGATGGTATAAAGAATATTTACTGCATTGGCACAGCCATACGGTGTGCTGCCCAGATCACGGCTGCCCTTTGCATCCTGCTCGATCCATCTGGCATATTCTCCCGGTTTGCTCAAGGCATGTCTGTCTACGATTTGCTTTACAGTTTGAATAAACGGTCTGATGTCGTACATAGCTGTCAATGCTCCTTTATGCGGCTTATTGCGTTGCCTATAGATCTAAAATCATGATAGTTTTTTTACCGCGCAGCAGTCAAACAAAAAGCAGTCAGATTCTGCTCGCAAACGACCATTCCATTGCCGATCGATTTGACCATAATAATGGAGATACCAAAAACTCCGGCCGCGCTCTTCTGAACACAGCCGGAGTCGATATTCCTTTATTTTTCTGCAAAAGGGCAACGTATCATCGTTGTTGTATCCAGAGGATTCAGACAGAAGCCGCACCCTTTGCACTTGGATACCGCATCCACTGTATCTCTGATCCTTGTAGCAAAGTCCGCCTCTCGCAGCAGCGGACGGCTGATGGATACTGCGCTTGCACCTGCCTGAAGGGCAGACAGCATACCATGGGCATCGCGGAATCCACCCACTTCTATCAGCGTCACCTCAACATCGTTATGCAAACGCCTTACTACATCAATAAAGTAAGGTCTGCGGGCGACGCCGTTCTCGATCGCGTCCCAACCGGAAGTCTCAACAGCATCAAGCAGATCACTCGAAGTCGTAAGGACTGTTACAAGATCGGTATAGTAAGAATCCGTTTTATCGACATCTGTCACATTGATCTTGATAAACAGCGGGTAATCGTCGCCGCATGCATTCTTTACTGCTTCCATGATTTCACGGATGATCCGGAAACGGTTTTCAGCAGAGCCGCCGTACCTGTCGGTACGATGGTTGTATGCAGGATAGAAAAATTGCGACAGCAAAAATCCGTGAGCACAATGAAGCATGACCCCGCGCATCCCGGCTTGCTTGGCCCGCAATGCAGCATCACGGAAGGCATGCACAACAGCCTTGATATCCTGTATCGTCATGCAATCAGGGGTCAGTACGCGAAGCCCGCCGTTATTGCCCTCCCCTCGGCTGCCGCCATGCCCCAGCTGCATAACTGCGGGTACGCCGCAAGCCTGTGCCGCTTCGGCAATGCGTCTTGTTTCGGGAATGTAGGCATCGTCCCATAGCGCATTCTGCCATAAATTGCTGCGCCCTTCCGGAGAAACGCAGGTATTGCCGGTAAGGATCATTCCGAGGGGCTGCCGGCCAAGGCTCTGATAAACCGTATACTCACATTCCGCTACATGCCCATCCACAGAAGCACAGAAATACTCCGTCGCAGCGCGTACAATGCGCCCCGGAAGCGTGATGTTTTTCAACTTGATGGGCGTAAACAGCACAGATCTGTCCATTAACGGCATCACTTTCTTTCGTTCATGCGGATTTTAAACTATATCTTCCTGTCCTTCAGCCATGCCAAAGTCTGCGTCAGAGCCGTTTGGTGGTCGCAACCGCTCAAATGCAGTTTATGTGCATAAGCAAGAGCTTCCCCCATCTGTTTTCCGGGTTTTATGCCTGCATTGATCAGATCTTCGCCACACACCTGCGGTTTTTGCATCAAAAGCTTGTATTCCGCCAACTTGGCAGATAAAAGCTGTTCGATTGCGGAATAGTCGCTGTTCCCTACGCAGCCCAGATGATCTGCTTTGGCCAGCAGCAGAAGATCTGCCGGTTCAACGGCTTCATCCAGCAGCTTCATATAGGCTTTGCTGCCGGAGCCCATTGCAGGCAGTGCATTGGGACGCATATGCAGCTTTACCATATTGGCAACATACTTCTTCAAACGCACTTCGTTGTTCATGCGGCTGATAAAGGTTTCGCTCAAGGATACACCTGCGATCTCATGCCCCAGCGAACGAATTCTGCCGGTGCTGTCCGCTGCCGTAGTGCTGGGTTTCCCAAAATCATGACAGAGCGCAGAGATCATCAGCCCACGGGGAAAAACCGCATTTTCGCGCAATTGCGCAGCCTGATCCAGCACCATCATGGTATGGGTATATACATCGCCTTCCGGATGAAACCGGGGTTCCTGAGGGGTACCGATCAAGGCTTCCACCTCAGGGAACCAGAAATGCAGCTGCCCCATTCGTCGGAGTGCATCAAAGAAGATCGATGGACGCTGTGCTTTCAGAAGCGCTTTGTTCAGCTCCTCCATGATTCTTTCCCCTGCCAGTGTCGACAGATCCATTTGGGAACAAAGTGCCATCGTCTCCGGTGCGATCTCAAATGCAAACCTTGCTGCAAATTGGGCTGCGCGTAATACACGAAGAGGGTCTTCACCGAAGGAAGCATCATTCACGTGTTTGATCCTGTGCTCGCGAAGATCCTGTATGCCACCGAAATGATCGATCAATTCTCCCGAAAGCACGTCCTGCATCAATGCGTTGACGGTGAAATCCCGTCTCTGGGCAGCTTTTTGAGTACCAAGGAAAGGATCCACATCCACCGCAAAATCTTTATGACCGCGGCCTGTTTTGGTTTCGCTTCTGGGCATGGCAATATCCAGATCGTAATGCCTGAGCCCGTAAACGCCGAAGCTGATCCCCATTATCGTACGCTCGCCCAAAGTATCCAGAATCCTTTCCAGCGTCTGCGGCGCAATACCGTGAATCTCGATATCGATATCCTTGCCGTTTTGACCCATCAGTCTGTCTCTGACAAAACCGCCTACAAAATAGGCTCTGCCACCTGCCGAAGCCACTTTCATGGCAAGCTGTTCCGCCATTTGTAAATTTTTATCCATACATCCTCCGACTGTGCGCCTGCATAAATCTTTGCAAAAAGCGGCACAGGTGTTCACCTTGCCGCTTTGCGCTTATTCGAAATTTTCAAAGCGTCTGCACCAGACATATTTGGAGATCGCACTGTTCTGCGCGCTGTGCACATGGGTGCAAAGAATATCTCTGATATAGGGCGGCAGACAACGGTTAAACTTTACCTCAAGGATCATCTCGTTATGATCGAAGGGAGAAATGGTCGGCACATACGGATTAAACATATCCACCGAACCAAGACCGGTATGCAGCTGCTTATCGAATGTGATACGAACCTCTTCCGCCGGGTGCAGATATGCCTCGCGCACATAATCCACAATGACCACCGGATGCAGAAAATGAAGTTTCATTTCGCGGTATACGTCCCGCAGCAAGCCGCTGCGGGTGCGCTCCAGACCGGTCGGGTCGCCTGCGATCAGCTGTTCTGCCAGCAGCTTGGGTATGGCGGTGGAACGTTTGGAGATCATGGAACCGACCTTGGTTTTGCATTCCATGCGGATGAAACGATCGGAATAGTTATAGATACGGATACGATACTTATCGCGGTTCTTGACGCCGTCCAGCTTGTCGATGAGTGCATCGTTGAAGATCGTATCGAAGTACAGAGAACGGATGTGATACTCGTTGTTCTCATCGCCATTCGGATCACGCTGCAGCGTTCTGTCCAGCACTCTGGACAGAACCTGATATTCCAGCGGTGTTATGAAATACTTCAGCTCATGCCGAAGCGGTACGGAAATACTCATGCTTCTTTCCTTCTCTCAGCGGCTCAGGCGCCAACTTCGCTCTGGCAGGCAACCAAGGTGGCATCGTGCACGCCTTCGATATCCAGCATGCGGGTAACGACCTCGTGGCGTTCGTTGAGGCGCACTTCGTAGGTCATTTCCGCACCGGCGCGGGTAAGGGTTTTGGAACGCAGCTTATGACTCTTCACGCAGCGCTGGAGCTCGGTCATGATGGCGCCTTCGTACCGTTCGTCGTAATGAAGAACCAGCAGATAGGCGTTGGGGGCAGTCAGCTTGGCAAAGGTAAGCACAAAGAGCAGCACCGAGATGCAGAGCACAACGATCACGGCGATCAGGTACAGACCTGCGCCCAGCAGAATGCCCATGGTAAGCGCCCAGAACATATAGGCGGTATCCAGAGGATCCTTGACGGCGGTACGGAAACGAACGATGGACAGCGCACCGACCATGCCCATGGACAGCGCAATATCATTCTTGATGCACATGACGACAGGAGTGGTGATCAGCGTGAGCATGATCAGCGTCATGGTAAAGGAGGGGCTGTAAAGAACACCGCGGTAGGTTTTGCGGTATACAACCGCAATAACAATACCGATCAGGAATCCCAGACCCAGAGCCATAAACAGATCGGCAGGAACGATAGACTTAAACTGAGCAGCCAGCCCGGTAGAATTAAGGGCGGTGCTGGTGATGGCGGTTGTGGTAAACAGAGTGGTCGAAAGCATTGGAAGGGCTCCTCCTTTGTGGTATTGCTGTGTGCATAGTAGACGATTTCGCGGTATTTGTCAACCTCAGCTCCATCTCTTGCCTTCGGTAACGGTTACATTATCCGGCAGCGGAGGCTTGGGGCCAAAGAAGAGCAGCATCTGGTCATCGCTCAATTCGAACTTTTCCTGCACCATTTCATAGAAATAGGTGGGGCGTTTGCCCAGCGTGTTGATACGCAAGCGTTCGATTCGGCTGTTCCAGTACCGCAGTGCACCCTCGGGCGTAGTGGGATTGTCGGCAGTGATAGCCTTATCGGTCTCCTCTGCCCACCGGGCAAAATGAAGGGGCATCTCCGGTTCCAGAATGGCGACCATCTTATCCAGTTCTTCCACCATTTTTTCTGTAGTCAGGAACTGATAGATCTCGCCAAGCCTGCTGAGGAACTTGATCTTCATTTCGTCGTTCTCCAGCAGTTTGCGGATGATGGTATTGTTGATATTCTGCTCACCCGCACCCTGCGGTTTCAAATAGCTGTAGGGGCTGTTGAAACCGCTGCTGAACAGACCGTAGTCCAGATCGTAAACGATCCAGCGCCACTTGGCGCCGGGCTGTTTCAATTTATAGAAGCGGATGTTACCGGGGTCGGAATTGCCGAAGAACATCTCGAACGCCATATAGTCGAAGTAGTTGTCTACATCCACATTATCCAGAATGTACTGCAGATCTTCCTCGTTGGTTCCGGGAGAGGAAGCCTCGATTTTTTCGATCATATCCCGGTATTCCTTGCTGGAACCCCACACCACTGTGCGACCGTTGGCTTCGAGAATATCCATATTGTCGGCTTCTTCCAGCGTCAACCCCTCATGCTGGGCGACAAAGTAGCGGTCCACACGTTCTCGCATATTGTAATGGCCCCAATAGACGCCGTTCAGATAGACGACTACAGGCTTCCATGCCTGATAGATAAGCGTGGATGGTTTTTCTGCCTGCTCATTGAAGGCTGTGATGAGCCGATCCTGAAAACCATCGATCAATCTTGTCCACGCACTGTCGTTGCCGGAAATACGCAATACAAGGCTCTTGTACTGGGTAAAGGGACGATCCTCAAAAAGTGCGGCATCGAAGTATTTATTACCATACTTCGCCTTTGCCCGGATCTTGAAGGATTTTTGCGGCATATCCAGACTGTACTGACCCTGCAGGCTGAAATCCACTGCCTGGCTCACCAGTTGGGTTCCGTCTTTCTCGTAGATCTCCAGATGCCCCTCATGGGGTTCCTTGCCAATGGTTTCGTCTCGGTAGTTGGGGGCGGAACCGTCCAGCTTTTTGAAAGGGATCTTCACCTTGTTCAACTCGCCGCCCGGCACCAGCATACCCGTTACGGGATTCCACAGCTGATCCGGTTCTGCCACGAGGCTTACCACCGGAAAGGTGTGGTACAGGTTCATCATGTAGGACTGGGTTGCTATTTCGCTGGGCTGCAAACGCCCGGAGGGATCAAAGGCACGGGCACGAAGCACCGTTACGTGGGACAGCTCGAAAACGGTACCCTGTGTATAGAGCGACCCGCTTTCCTGGGTCGGTGCCGATCCGTCCATGGTGTAATAGACCTGCATATAGGCAGGAACGTCGATGGTTACCTGTATAGTGCCTTTATATTCGCCGCCGGGAATAGAAAACGACGGAGTGCTTGCATAGCCATAATAGCCCGTTCCGTTTGCCTGACCGGGCGTAGGGTTATCGTAATAAAAGAACTCGTTCTGTCCAAGGGTGCGGCCATAGCTGTGGTCGGTGGGAATAAGGGAAAGCGGAAGACGATCCAGTACACGGCCCGTAGGATCGCAGAAGGAAATGGTTTCGCCGCCGTTGCGGGTAAGGCTGAAATTGGTATGGTGTTCGGTTGCAGTCGAGGCCTCGGGGGTGCCGTCAAGATATACGACCATATACTGCCCCGGCTCAATAACAGCCCCCTGAGGGAACTGCCAGCGACGGGGACGCTTGAGAGAATCGCTCAGACCGTAGCCGGAAAGGTCTACGGTCTGGCTGCTGGAGTTATAAAGTTCCACATAATCGGTCAACCGGGCAGCTTCGCCCACAGCGATCACATCGTTGGAGGCAAGTACCTCGGTAATGTATACGCCGGTATAGTTATACGCGCGAAAAAGCGCATCTGCATTGGCCTGACCGATGGCATCGTTGCTGTAACCGGGAGTGGACAACTGGAAAAGAACCATTTCACCGCTGTTTGTGCGACCGACGGAGAAATCTTCAGGTACATTTTCCACGCTGAAGCGGTCGATCATACGTCCGTAGGTATCGCTGAGCACAAGCGTTTCCATCTCGGCGCTGATAGAGAAATTGGTATGAGGAATACCGTTCTGCTGCATCAGATCCTTGCCGCTGCAATAGACCAGATAATAGCCGCCGGCGGGAATGTAGGCATTCTCGGGGAAACGCCACTTGAGCGGTTTGTTTTCTTTATCGCTGAGGTAATAGTTGCTCAGATCGATCGGTTGATTGCTGTTATTGCGCAGCTCCAGCCAGTCTACGATCTCGCCGTCCTGATCCGGAATACCGATCTTGGGATCGGGGCACACCTCGTTGATGACCAGCGTACCGCCTTCGGTAACGTTGGCAGAGCGGTAGTTCAAAAATCCCTCGTGGGTATTCGCATACCCGGGGCTGTAATACGAGGTGGTCTCGTATACGTGCTTGCCGTTGGAATCCACCCCGGCAAGAATGTAGCTGTTATCCGCCGTCATGGTGGGAATGATCATTTCGTCGATCAGGTACATGTCGGGATCGTACATGTACACGTGTGCTCCGGCAGAGGAAAGCTTGAACTTGCCATGGAAGGGACGGGTGGGATCGAGCTGATAGCTGTCGGAGGCGTAAACGATAACTCTCTCCCCCGCTTTGAGCACATAGCTGGGAAAATAGAAGGTAATGCGGTCTGAACGGTTGGTAAGCATAACGCCGTCCATATCGATATCTTCACCGGAGCCGTTATAGATCTCGAGCCAGTCGTAGAACTCACCGTTTTCATCCGGAACGGCGGTTGCGTTGGCGCTCATGGCTTCGCTGAAAACAAGACCGGTATACTTGGATGTGCCAATGTGCCTGCCTGCTTCCTTGGGGAAGATCAGGTACATGATCACCAGCAGCGCAAGGAACAGCAGAAGCAGCGGTACGATCGAAAGCGCACGGTTTCGACGCTTCTTAGGAGCATAATCCTTTGTGGGCCGCGGTCTCGCAGCAGGCTGCTGAGGCGCATGATACTGCATACAAGGATCTCCTTTCGTATTGGTCGTCATATGCGGCAGCAACTGCGCATATATATTAAGTATAGCACACAAAACCTGCATTGCATACCCACAATCTGTTGCGATATGTAAACTTCGGCTGCTTAGATTGATTCGCCACTGCTATCCGCACAGCACTTCCCGTGCCACAGACAGCAGAGAAAAGGCGGTTCCGTACCAACGGAACCGCCAAGCCTTTTACCGCCGGCAGCCGCAACCACAAGAACCGCTGTTGCACGCTGCGTGGCTGATGCTCACCTCGTCGTTGTTGCACAGAGATGCAGGCGGGAACAAAGGCAAACTGAAGAATTCGTCGCATACATTTTCTGCGAACTCTTCGCAGGGCGGGATGGGACAGAAGCCGTAGGAAGGCACCAGGATCTCCACCTGCGCCAGCACCTTAAGGATAACCGTCACGCATACCGTAAGCTTGAAGGTGTTGTTGCCTTCGTAGGTACCCGCCACACAAATGGCGCTGACCATACTCTCCATGCAATACGGAACAATGGACTCATCGGGGATGGAAAGCAGAACATCCTTATCGACCGTGATGACTCCCTTGCCAATGTATTCGACGCAGCGGCTGTCAACAAAGAGAATGTCGATGGGAACATCCACCTTGCAGCGCACGCGGGCAAAGCAGGGGCGGTCGCACAGACGCTCTACGGTCAGGTTGCGGATGGTACCTTCCGTGGTGGTGGAGCGGCAGCTTTCAAACGTGATGGGCGGAACGGGCGCAGAGGTGGGTGTTACGGTTTCGGGATCACCCAAAGGGCCGGAAGAGCAGCTGCAATTGCAACCGCAATTGTTGCCCGCAACCATAGCGTAGCTGGTGATGACCACTTCCTTGTCATCCAGCTGCTCCTGCTGCAGGCAGCTGTCGTAGACACGCTTCACCTGAATGCAGACTTTTTCCTGAAGACCATCCAGTGCGCTGCCGGAGATAATGCCGGGACAGGAACAGGGATTGGCGTTCTTGTAGCTGTAAAAAGACATTGGCAAGCCTCCTTCTGAATGTTCGGCCCGGGCTGACGATCTGGTTCGTCTCCCCCGCCGTTCATTGATACGGTATGCCAGAGTCCCCGTTGGGTGCGGAATCCGAAAAAGAAACCGTCAATTGTTTTCGCCGTCTATCACTTCCACATCCGTTGGAATGGTACGGAGCAACATGGCAGCAGTGTTGGACAATTCGACAGTCTGCGGAAGCGGATAGGTAACTTTTCCGACCATATTCGTGCTTTTACAGTGTACGAGCAGCTTCGCATCCAGCAGTCCAAGATTGCCGGGGAGATTATTGGCAAATACCACACTTCCCGCACTGACACCGATCACCAATCCGTTGCCGGCAATATAGGCAAGAAGCGCTTCCCGGAATCCCGAACCGTTGATCCTTTCAAGCAGGTATGCGGTACTGCCGCCGCAGAGGTAGACCACATCAAAGGTATGCAATTCGCTGATATGCATATTTCGATGCAGGTCGAACACCTGAATCTGTTCTTTGGGTATACCGCATTTGATAAGATCGTTCATACACTCCGGCAATACGGCAATGGCATCTGCATCATTCGCTGCTGTCGGAATGAACAATGCCCTTGCCTCCGCCGGAGATTTGGCGAGCATATGAAGAAACGCCTGTCTGATCGTCTCGGTTTCAATCCCGCAGGAAGTAAGCATTACTTTCATGGAAACCACTCTTTCATGATACAGATTCTTTGCAAGCAAAAATGCTGTGCCGCTCAGTATGGCAGAACCGGCTTATAGGCAATCCCATCTACCTGACAAAGACAATTTGCGCCAATAAAGTCGGTTACCACAGTTGTACGTACCGGCGCACCCTTCGGGAAAAACTCGCGGAAAACATCCGCCCCTTTTCGGAAATCCTCCGTGCTGCGTATGTAATAGGTAATCTGCACTACATCTTCCATACATGCGCCAACAGAAGCCAGCGTGTGCGAAAGCTGTTCAAGGGATGCCCTTGTCTGGTGGGCAAGATCTGCTACATCCTGCCCTCCGCCGTGATGTGCAAGAAAAACATAGTCGCCTGCGACCACACACGAAGAGCAGGTCTCATCTCCGTAATGGTTTCCGATTCTTTGAAGCATAAGGATCACCTCCGATATTGATACTGTGATACTACTACGAACGCACGTTCCCGTCAATGTACAAACATAAAGAAAAACTGTACCCGGAAAACCCGGATACAGTCTGAAGTTTGTTCAGGTCAGCAGAAACGGCCTACGATCTCTTCCAATGCTGCAATACCGTTCTGGAAACCATTGCCGTTATTCATGGTAATATCGGCAAGGCCCTGATAGATGGGCAGACGGGACTGATAGATCTCTTCCACCTCTTCTTTGCTTTTTTGCGCCAGCAACGGTCGCTTCTCGGCACGGAAGTTAGACATGATGTCGTCCACAGGGCGATCGATAAAAATGATAACACCATGGTTTTTCATCAGCGTACGGTTTTCCGGACGAAGACATGCGCCACCGCCGGTAGAGATGATGCCGGGGGTCGCGCCCGCCAGCTCCTGAAGAACGCGTGTCTCGGCATCCCGGAAGGCCTGCTCGCCGAACTGTTGGTACAGTTGTGCAGTATCCATACCGGTTACCTCGGTCAGATACACATCCATATCCAGATAAGGAAGCTGCATCTTGGCAGCCACACGCCTGCCAAGCGCGCTTTTCCCGCTGCCGGGCATCCCGATCAAAAAGATATGCCGATCCATGCCGAGTTCCTCCTTTGTGTACGTGCGCGGTTTACTCTTCCAAAGCCTGCGGCATATGTTTGCTTCTTGCAAGCGTAAAGCGGAAGCATGTCTGATGGTCATCCGGCAAAAGCATGATCTCCTGCCCATGCATCTGCATAATCTGCTGGGATATGCTAAGACCGAGACCGGTGCCCTGCCCCGCGGTATGGGCTTTATCCACCTTATAGAAGCGATCGAAGATATGCAGCCTGTCTTCTTCGGGGATGACCGGACCATCATTGGAGATATCTACCGCTACAGTGTTATCATGCAACAAAGAGGTGCATATTGTCAAGCACCCATCCTGCCTGACAAATTTCAGTGCATTGTCGATAATGTTTACAACCACCTGCGATATTCTGTCCTGGTCTGCATGTACCATGCAGGGTTCCAGCACATAATCGATCTGTACGTTCAGGTTCTTTTGCTCGATATCTGCCATGCGGGCAATCAGTACATTGCCGATCAGCTCGCTGATATCAAAATCCGACCATTGAAGCTGCTCCACACCGTTATCCATACGGCTGAGCTGCAGCAGATCGTTAATCAGCCTCTTGAGGCGGTTGGTTTCATCAAAAACAATCTGCAGGTACTGCTTCTGATCCTCCTGCTGGATCGTACCGTCCAGCATGCCTTCCACAAAACCATGAATGCTGGTAATGGGTGAACGCAGTTCGTGGCTTACATTGGAGACAAACTCTTTACGGCCTTTCTCGACGGTTTCAAGCTTTTCTGCCATTACATTGAAGGCCCCTGCCAACTGCCGCACTTCGTTAACGCCCGTCACTTCTGCACGTACGTTCAGTTTGCCGCGGCTCATGGTTTCGGCAGCGCCGGTAATGACCGTTAGCGGTTTTATGATGCCTCTGGTATACAGCGCAGTACCGATCATTGCAACAAACGAAGCCAAGGTAAAGCCCACCACGATCTGCAAAAGCAAACCGTGGTATTCCGCTTCTACCACCTGCGCGCTGGTATGGATCAGCACGGCTCCCTGCACCCTGTTGTTTTTCATATAGGGCACAGCCACCGTCATAATCGCACCGCCTGCGGAATTAACGATCTTTGTACGCAGTTCCTGGCCCCGCAGAACATCCATCAACAGATGAGAAAGATCCTCACCGTCAAGGGTCTCCAATGCATTATCGCTGTTGCGGGTCAGGAATGCCATATTATCCATTACACGGCCGGTGCTGTCCACAATGATGATGTAGGCATGATAATCGTCATAAACGCGTTTGGCTTTCCATTGCAGATATTGCATGTGGTCTGCCTCACCAAAGAAGATACCGTCAAAGGGGCTGTTTCTGGCAGTAGCTGCCAGATAGGCAATATCTCGTGCCTGCGCAAGCAGATTTGCCATACGGCTTTCGGTCATGGTATTGCGGATGGTAATAACCGAATAGGACGCACTGACGAACGCCATTAAGATAATGACCACCAGAAACAACGCCAGCAGACGGCTGAACATATTTTGAAACAATCGGTTTCACCGCCTTTATCCGTTACGGATTCGCCTTGTACTCAAACTTGTAGCCAACGCGGTATACCGTATGGATCTTCCAACCGTATTGTTCGCAATCGGGCAGTTTTTCTCTCAGGCGCTTGATGTGCACATCCACTGTTCTGCTGTCGCCAAAGAAATCAAAGCCCCATACCTTTGCCAGAAGCTGCGCACGGGTAAACACCTTGTTGGGCGCCGAGGCAAGATAATAGAGAACCTCCAGTTCTTTTGGCGGCATCTCCACGCTATGCCCTTCGTATGTTACTTCGTAGCGGGCTAGACTGACTGAGAGTTGCGGGAAGGTGATGGTATCGTCTTCCTCATCGGTTTTGTTTTCTGCTTCGGGAGCGCGGCGAAGAACCGCCTTTACACGCGCTACCAGTTCCTTGGTTTCGAACGGCTTTGTAATATAGTCGTCCGCTCCCAATTCAAGACCCAGAACCTTGTCGAAGGTTTCGTCTTTTGCGGTAAGCATGATCACGGGTGTTTTGCTCACCTTGCGGATCTCCTTGAGTACCTGCAGACCATCGATGCCGGGAAGCATTACATCCAGCAGAACAAGGGACGGCGATGAGGCCGTGAATGCCTCCAGCGCCGTATCGCCGCGCGCTGCTTCAATTACCGAAAAGCCTTCCTTTTCCAGATACAGCCTGACCAGTGTGCTGATATTCGGGTCATCGTCCACAATCAAAATCTGTTGTTCGGACATTCTCTTATCCCTCCTTTGCACGTCTGTGAAAGAATGTCTTTATTTCAGCGTTACTACGGTAACGCCCTGTTCGCCTTCGCCATACATGCCGTCGCGGAAAGTTTTAACATTCATATGCTTGCGAAGATGGCGCTGGATACCCGTGCGCAGCACGCCGGTGCCTTTGCCGTGAATGATGCTTACTTCGTTAAGACCTGCCAGCGTTGCATCTGCCAAATAGATATCCACGGCGCTGATGGCTTCATCCAGCGTTTGCCCGCGCACATCCACTTCCATAGGTACAGTACGGGTCGCTGCACCGGTTTTGGTGAGCACACGGCTCTGTTTGGGCTTGGGTGCTTCCACCAGCTTCAGCTGTGTCAGATGGGCCTTCATTTTCAGAATACCGGCCTGGATCTGTACTTCACCGTTTCGGTCGGGCAAAGACAGAACCGTGCCCTTGGTGCCCAGATGCACGATTTCCACCGCATCGCCGATCCGCACAGTCTTGGGCGTGGTAAAGTTGGTCTCGCTCTTCTGTCCCAGTCCCTCTGCCAGTGCATCGATGCCGTCCTCCATGCGTTTACGGAGCTTCTGTACTTCGTGTTCGGGCGTTTGTGCCTGTTTCTTGAGCGCCTTCAGTTCGCTGATGATAGCGTCCGATTCACGCCGTGCGCCTTCCAGAATGCGCCGTGCCTCTTCCTTGGCTTTCTGGATGCTCTTCTGGCGGCTTTCCTCCAGCTCTTTACGCAGTTTTTCGGCTTCATCGCGCAATTTGACAGTCTCTTTCCGGGTCTCCTCTGCCATTTGCCGTTCCTTCTCGGCAATCTGACGATGATACTCCGCATTGGCGATCACGTCTTCAAAACGGATATCCTCCTGACTGAGCAGTTCCTTTGCATCATTGATCAGGCGTTCAGGCAGACCCAACTTGCGGCTGATCTCGAACGCATTGCTCTTGCCCGGGATACCGATGGACAGACGATATGTGGGGCGGAGCGACTCCACATCAAACTCCACGCTGGCATTCTCCACGCCCTCCGTACCGAGGGCGAAGGCCTTCAGCTCGCTGTAGTGGGTTGTCGCCATGGTGCGGATGCGGCGTTTGAGCAGTTCGGAAAGAATGCTCCTTGCAAGTGCAGCGCCCTCGGTGGGGTCGGTACCTGCGCCCAGTTCATCAAACAGCACCAGATCGTTATCGCCGACGTTTTCAATGATACGGACAATATTGGTCATATGGGCAGAGAAGGTGGACAGGGACTGTTCGATGGACTGTTCGTCGCCGATATCGGCATACACATGATCGAACACAGCCATTTCTGTGCCCAGGGAAGCCGGTACATGCAAGCCTGCCTGCGCCATCAGGGTAAAGAGACCGACTGTCTTGAGCGTAACGGTTTTGCCGCCTGTATTGGGACCGGTAATGATAAGGGACGTAAAATCTTCTCCGAGCCAAAGATCGCTGGGCACGACCTTGTCTGGATCGATCAGGGGATGCCGTCCCCGTACGATGCGTACGTGCCCCTGCGTATTGATCTTGGGCAGTGTACAGTGCAGTTCTCTGGCGAGCTGACCTTTTGCAAAAACAAAATCCAGATGAGCAAGAATCTCCAGATTGGTCAGCAACGATTCTGCGTGTGGAGTAATACGGTCAGTAAGCGCCTGTAGGATCCGGGCGATCTCCTGCTGTTCTTTGGCATGATACTGCTTCAGATCGTTGCCCAGTTCCACAAGGGCGATGGGCTCAATAAACAGCGTTGCGCCGCTGGCGCTCTGGTCGTGCACCAGACCGGGTACATTCTGTCGGCATTCCGCTTTTACGGGAATGCAATACCTGTCGCCGCGCATGGTGATGATGGTGTCCTGCAGATTCTTGGCGAAGCTGGTGGAACGGATCATCTGGTTCAGTTTTTCACGCATACGCTCGTTGGCAGAGCGGATCTGGCGTCGGATCTGATACAGCTCCGACGAAGCGCGGTCTGCGATCTCATCTTCGGCAATAATGGCATCGTTAATGTCGCTCTCTACTGATTCCAGAACCGTAAGGCGGGAGGCAAGGGAAATCAATAAAGGTGTATTGTCCCTTTCCTTGCAGAGGCTGGCACGAGCAGAACGCGATGCGCGCAAAAGCATCGCCACATCCATCAATGCACGCGGGCTGAGGCAAGCGCCCTTCTTTGCAATGCTGATGTATTCCGTTACATCGTGAAAACCGATCAGGGGATTGGATCCAAGATAGGTAAGCAGTACGACCGCTTCTTCGGTTTCATCCAGCGAGCGGCGCACCTGTGCCTCCTGATCGCTGGGTACAAGAGTCCGGCACAGCGCTTTTCCGTTGTCGGTCATGGCATACTGTGCCAAACGCTCCAGAATCTTGGGAAACTCCAATACACGGAGTGTACGTTTAAGTTCCATTCCGGAACCTCCTTTTTAGCTTATTCTACGCCGCGCTTCCAATAACCGGCTGCAGTACCGGGAGCCTTTTCGGCGGGCTGACCGTTCCTGACAGCATCAAACGCAGTGATAACAGCGATTTTCTCCTGCAGCGTTTCAGTGGTGAAGTGCAGCAGCCAACCCGCGCCAATGCGCATGATTTCCTGCCCATACAGGCGAAGATCGGTGGGCAGCGCGGCAAGCACACGCACCATGCACCCCTCCGGGAAAACCTGCCGCTGCAAGGGGAAACGGTATCCCTTCTGATCTGTCAGATACGGTTCCTGCATACCGCAGGCCATGTCGTTACCACTGCAAAGGCTGCAATGATTCCTGTTTTGGGATAGTTGTCTTGCTGTACGTTCCGGACAGTGATTCAGCAGCATCAGAATTTCACGTCCGTAGACCTTGAGCCACGCGGGTTTTGGGAAAGGACGGAGCATACGCAACTCTTCGCCGCTCCACTCCGGCCAGAGGTGAAAGCCCTCTACGGGTAAACTCGAAACACTCTGCACAGCCATACGATTGGTCACGGGGATACCGGGACCTGCCCATACAGGCAGCTGCCCGAACAGCCCGATCTGCCCTACGCAGCCTGCCACAACACCTGCCAGCTTACTTTGATGCATCCGGATGCACGATGCCGCTGTTTGCAAAGCGGACTGTGAGATCTGGGGCGGCAATTGTATCATGCACCCATCAGGCAGAGAAGCCACAGCGTTCACGAGAGCGGATTCCGTCAAAGACAGCGGTTCAAAGATGAGTATATCGGCTCCGGCTTCTTTCAGCGCAGTTGCTTCGCCCGGATCCGAAAAAACCGCTGCAAGTACTGGAATATCATCGGCTTTGTTCAGGCTTATTTCCTTTTGGGCACCTGTACCATCCGTGGCTGGTGCGCGGGAAAGAAGTGTTTCCCGCCTGCCTTTTTGGTCAAACGCCAGAATACGGGCTTCACGCAAAGCCTCAGAGCCTTTTCTGCGCAGCTCGTTCAAGCTGCTGACAGGCAGAAACACGCCTTCCCCGACGTATACGGAAAGATTGGCTGTATCGCTTAATTCAAACGGTGTTTCCCCCAGTTTTTCCAGCTGTCGGCGTACATCATCGGGGGTGGCGGAGCGTTTCTGTGCCTCCTGTACGGTATCGCCGAACACTTCGACACTGCTGATGCCGTCGCTGAGGGTCAGCTGCATGGGCGCTCCTTTTTGGAAGCACGCACTCATAACCACGGGAATCGGCGCAGGAGCATGGGCCCTTGCCGCCTGCAGCTGAAGAGCATCAGACAATCTTGCCACGGTTTCACCTGCCGTTGCCGACAAACCCGGACGGAGGCGGAGGGTCGCTTCGCTGCCGGCAGGCATGTTGTGCCCGGCGTAGCGCATATCGCCGTCCTTTTGACCACGGAGCTGTAGGCTGTCGCCATCGTGAAGATCCCGGGTGAGCATTACCTGCGCAAGCGAGCTTTTGACGCGTGTAATCTTTCCGATCGGAACACCTTCGTGACTGACGCGGTCTGTTGTGCACATATCGGCGTCTTCGGCTCCAAAGGCATGTCCGCGCGTAAAACCGCCGCGATTAAAAATCTGCATCAGTGCATCCATGGGAGCCGGGTCATCCGGATTGAAGGTGCCATTGGCGATCTGATCGAGCGCTTTGCGGTAAATGCTTGCCACAACCGCAACATATTCGGGGCTTTTCAGGCGGCCTTCGATCTTCAAAGACCGCACACCGGCTTCTACAAAATCCGGCAAATACGGCAGAGTGCAGAGATCACGCAGTGAAAGCAGCGCACCGCTGCGATCACCCATGCGCAAACGCAGACGGCAGGGCTGGGCACATCTGCCACGGTTGCCGCTGCGCCCGCCTGCCATAGAACTCATCAAACACCGTCCGCTGACACCTGAGCACAGCGCACCGTGAGCAAAAACCTCTGTTTCGATCCCGGTTGCGACCACTTTTCGGATCTCATCCAACGTGCATTCCCTTGCCAGTACAACACGCGAAAACCCAAAATTTCTGGCAAACGAAGCGTCTTCAGCATTGGAAAGCCCCATCTGAGTGCTTGCATGCAGTGCCAGTTCCGGATAATTCTCCCTGACAAAGGAGGCAACGCCGAGATCCTGTACGATCACAGCATCCGCGCCGCACAGCTTGATGGTTTGGATCGCATCCTGCACGGCTGACATTTCGTTTTCTTTGATCAGGGTATTGACCGTTACATGGACACGGGCATGGTACAAATGAGCATAGGAAACCGCCTGCGCAAGGGTCTCCGCATCAAAATTCACAGCGGAGGCTCTTGCGCCAAAAGCCTTATAGCCCAGATATACAGCATCTGCGCCACTGTCCACGGCTGCCTTCAGGGCATTCAGATCTCCCGCAGGGCACAGCAGCTCCGGCAAAACAGGGTGTGTCATATTGGATGAACTCTCGCTTTCCAAAAAAGCAGAGCGGAGAGCTGCCGCTCCCACATCTCCGCTTTTCTGCTCGGTATGTTGCCGCAGCGCGGCGCAAACCGGCTTACAGCTTGTTGAAGGGATATTCTACGCCGTTGGTCTCCACGCGGATGGACGCAATCACCTGGGGTTCGATGGGACGATCGCGGAGGGTGGGCTTGGAGACGATGGTCTCGGCAACCTCATAACCGCTGGTTACTTTGCCAAAAGCGGCATATTCACCATCCAGATGAGGGCTGGTGCTGGTCATGATGAAGAACTGGGAACCTGCGCTGTCGCGCATCATGCTGCGGGCCATGCTCAGCACGCCGGGGGTGTGCTTCAGATCGTTGGCAATGCCGTTATGGGCAAACTCGCCCTTGATGCGATAACCGGGGCCGCCCATACCGGTACCGTCCGGGCAGCCGCCCTGGATCATAAAGCCGGGAATGCAGCGGTGGAAGATGAGACCATCATAGAAACCGCTGTTGGCCAGAGAGATGAAGTTGCCAACGCTCTGGGGAGCGATCTCGGGATACAGCTCACCCTTCATAACGCTGCCGTTTTCCATGGTAATGGTAAATACAGGATTAGCCATTTCTAAAACCTTCTTTCTGATATGCTGAAGTCTCCCTTTGGGAAGACAGAACGCCGGATCATGGATAACGATCGGGTACAGGTACTGTTTGGAACGGGTATTCCACCCCGTGGGTATCTACCCGGATGGATTGGATCTTATGATAAATGGGACGCTGATTGTACTTATCCCAGCAATAGCAGGAAAGCAGTCTGGCAAACTGCAGCCCCTCCAGCGCCTGACCGAAAAAGGTATAATCGGCGCTGAGCATGTTGATCGACCGGGGTGTATTCTGCAGCACGATCATGAAATGCGAACGCGTGGAATAGCAGCCGTTGGGATGGAACATACACAGACCGCCGTAGCTGAGTTTACCCGTATTGTACGTGCAATCGTTCAGCGGCATTTCTCCATCCACGCAAAAGGGCGCTTTCTTTTCAAGGTGATCGATCTGCAACAGCGCATTTTTGTTGCCGTCGATGGTAACAGCGCCATCGTAGAAGCCGGAATTGGCAAGATGTATGAATGCGCCGACTGTGTTGGGTGCAAGTCCGGGATACAATTCGCCTCTGATCACATATTTGTTCTCGAAAAGGATCTCGAAAGTCGGCAGAAGCGTCTTCTTTTTCTGGGAAGGCAACGTTCTTTCTCCTTTCCGAATCAGTATCGTGAACTGCGTTTCCATTATACCTGTTTTCTGCTGTGTTTGCAAGGCGCAGCCTTGCAAACACAGCCCGGTTGCGTTATGATGGATCGGTACCAGGAAAGGATGTTTCAAATGAAGATCATTGCACATATCCGCAACGCTTTTCCCACCAAATTCGGTTTGCCCCGCCAGAGCGGGCTGGTCAAAGAACTGCGCTCAACCATCGTCTTTGAGCCGGATTACAGAAACCCCGAAGCACTGCGCGGGCTGGATGGCTATTCGCATCTGTGGCTGCTGTGGAAGTTCCACAAAGTCAATCAGAAGGAATGGTCGCCCACCGTACGCCCGCCCAGACTGGGAGGCAACACGCGCATGGGCGTTTTTGCTACGCGTTCCCCCTTCCGCCCCAACCCGATCGGACTCAGCTGTGTTAAGCTGGAAAGCATCGAGCAAACAGCCAATGACGGTCTCGTGCTGCACATAAGCGGTGCAGATCTGATGGACGGAACCCCCATTTTCGACATTAAGCCCTATCTGCCTTACGTGGACAGCATACCGGATGCGATAGGCGGTTTTTCGTCGCTACACGAAAACGATCACGTAGACGTTTGTTTTTCCAAGGAGCATCTCTGCAAGGTACCCGCCGAACTGCAAAGCGGGCTGATCGGTGTTTTGCGGCAGGATCCCCGTCCTGCATATCAGCACGACCCGGAACGGATCTACGGCTTTGAATACGCCGGGTTTGAGGTGCGCTTCCGGGTAAGTGACGGAACTTTGACGGTTTGTGAAGTAGAAAAGCTCAAATAACAGGTTTTTTTCTGCATTTTTTGTTCGGTTTTGCATTTACCCTTGCGTTTTCCCGATGTATACGTTACAATAGTAAAGCCGTGTGCGTGATGACGGTTGAGTCCTGTGCGATTTCAATGCGTGAACCCTGTCAGGTCCGGAAGGAAGCAGCAGTAAGCGTTCTTGGGATGTGCTGCGGGGTTGCTCAGCCCGAACGTACACGGTTTTTCCAAAAACACAGCCAATACCTAAGGAGGATGTCGCATGAATTACCGCCATGTGCTGGAACAGGATCCCGAGCTTTTCCAGGCAATGACCGATGAGGTTGAACGTCAGCGCCACCACATCGAGCTGATCGCTTCCGAAAATTTCGTCACCCCCGCTGTTATGGAGGCCATGGGTTCTCCTCTTACCAACAAGTACGCCGAAGGTTATCCCGGAAAGCGTTACTATGGCGGTTGCCAGTATGTTGACGTGGTGGAAGATCTCGCCCGGGAGCGCGCCAAGCAGCTCTTCGGCGCAGAGCATGCCAACGTGCAGCCCCACAGCGGTGCGCAGGCCAATACTGCCGTTTACTTTGCCATGCTGAATCCCGGCGACACCGTTCTGGGTATGAATCTTTCCCACGGCGGTCACCTGACTCACGGCAGCCCTGTCAACATCAGCGGCAAATACTTCAACTTTGTTCCCTACGGTGTGGACGAGAAGACCGGCACCATCGATTACGATGTAGTTGCCGCTCTTGCCAGAGAGCACCAGCCCAAGCTGATCGTCGCCGGCGCTTCCGCCTATCCCCGTGCCATCGACTTTGCCAAGCTGCGCGAGATCGCTGACAGCGTGGGCGCCATGCTGATGGTGGATATGGCCCACATCGCCGGTCTGGTCGCTGCCGGCTGCCACCAGAATCCCGTTCCCTATGCCGATTTTGTAACCACCACCACCCACAAGACTCTTCGCGGTCCCCGCGGCGGCATGATCCTGTGCAAGGAGCAGTATGCCAAGGCAATCGATAAGGCCATCTTCCCCGGCACCCAGGGCGGCCCCCTGATGCACGTAATCGCTGCCAAGGCCGTTTGCTTCAAGGAGGCTCTCAGTCCCGAGTTCAAGACCTATCAGGAACAGATCGTCAAGAATGCCAAGGCTCTTGAAAACGCCTTCCGTGCCCAGAACATCGAAATGGTCTCCGGCGGTACCGACAACCACCTGATCCTGCTGGATCTGACCAAGACCGGCCGTACCGGCAAGGAGTTGGAAGCTCTGCTGGGTCTGTGCAATATTACCGTCAACAAGAACACCATCCCCGGCGAAACGCTGAGCCCCTTCGTGACCAGCGGCGTTCGCGTCGGTACTCCTGCCGTTACCACCCGCGGCATGCTGGAGAGCGATATGGAACAGATCGCCGGTTTCTTCCGCCGGGTGATCGACGGCGGCGAGGAAGCCTGCCCCGCCGTAATGGCCGAGGTCGTGGAGATGATGAAGCGCTTCCCCCTCTACGAGAACTATCCCAATGACTGACAAGCTGACTGCCTATGCCAAGGGCATCCTTGGTGAAGATGCAGCGCGCAAATATCTGGAATCCAACGGAATGGTACTGCTGAAACAGCGGTACCATTCTCCATATGGAGAGATCGACCTGATCATGCAGGACGGCGATTGCCTTGTTATGGTGGAAGTCAAATCCCGGAAAAACGCCGGTCTCGAGACCTGTTCCTACGCGATCACACCCGCCAAGCAAAGAAAACTATGCCTGACTGCACGCTGCTATCTTGCCGAATACCCCATAGATGCACCTATACGTTTCGATGCCTTGCTGATCGCCAAGGACGGCATACTGCACATACCCAATGCTTTTGAAGGAAAGGAATGGTGAGCATGATCTCGGTCACTTTCCCCAAGTATGTTGATGATGCTCAGATCAAATATGCGGTGATCGTTGCGCGACGCAACGGAAAGTGGCTGTTCTGCAGGCACAGCCAACGCACGACCCTCGAATGCCCCGGCGGACACCGTGAGGCGGGCGAAACGCCTCTGGAAACCGCCCACAGAGAATTGTACGAAGAAACAGGTGCCGTTGCCTACGAGCTTACAGAAGTCGGTCCCTATCAGGTGACACGCTTCGGCGGAGGCTCCTCCTGCGGTATGCTGTATAAAGCAGAGATCGATGCTACTGAGGCATTGCCCCAGGGAAGCGAGATCGCCGAGACGGTGGAACTGGATGCGCTGCCCGACAACTGGACTTATCCGGAGATCCAGCCCTGTCTGCTTAAGCGAACCTGTCCGGACTGCGCGGATGTACGCACATATCGGCATTGCACAGCTGCCTATGTAATGGATCGGCAGGGAGTGGTATACCGTGATGAGGATGCCTGTGCAATGGATCAGCTGAATTTCTCTTTCGGCCTTGTGAAAGACGGCAAAGTTACAGGCAGCCATTGGCGCAGCATCGAAGCATACAAAACATATGTTGCTCTCCACCCGCATATTCTGCCGGTACTGTCTGTGGGTGGCTGGGGCGCAGGTGGTTTCTCCGAGGCCGCATCAACCCCAGAAAGGCGTACCCGTTTTGTGGAAAGCACAATGGCGCTGCTGGAGGAACACGGTTTTCTGGGGTTGGATATCGACTGGGAATATCCCGGCAGCTCGGTTGCCGAGATCGCTTCCTCACCAGACGACAAAGAGAATTTTACCCTGCTTATGCAGGCGTTGCGTGACGGGCTTGATGCTCTCGCTGCCAAAGACGGCAAGCACCGGCTGCTGGCCTGTGCCCTTGGGGCATCCGCTTCTCTGGTTGGGAACATCGAATGCGAAAAGATCGGCAGGATTGCAGACCAGATCAATCTGATGACCTATGATATGTACCGTAGCCGCTTTTGCGGGCATCACACTGCGCTGCTGCCCTCTGCAAATGCAGAGTACATGAGTGCGGCACAGGCTGTTGCCGATTACAGTGCAGCAGGAATCCCGGCAGAGAAGATCATGCTTGGCTGCGCCATGTATGCACGTGTTTTCGCCCACGACGGACAATGCATGCCGCCGCTGTTTGCCTCCTCGCCCAGCATCGGTAACGAAACCATGCCCTATTTCCGCATCAAAGCCGACCCCGCCCTTACCTTTGCCATGGATGATACCGCAAAAGCCGCCTATGCCTACGACAACTGCCGTTTCCTTACCTTTGATACCCCTTCCTCCATCACCTGTAAGCTGGATTATGTAAAGAACAACCGTCTGATGGGACTGATGTGCTGGGAATATGGCGAGGACGATCAGGGCGAGCTTCTGCGGGCCATGCAAGGAGATGTATAAAGAGCAACACAAAACGCCGGACTGCATCAATGGCAGTCCGGCGTTTCAGCTCGTCAAAAAACACGCCTGCGGCGGCTTTTTTGACGACTTTTGCACCGTTTGCCTAGGAGCCTACGGCTCCCCGGGCGGCAAACGGCGATAGGAACCCCTTGCTACGCAAGGGTTCCGAAACCACCGTAC
>JAFXBE010000032.1 GCA_017516765.1 Clostridia bacterium
ACGCCTTCGGCGTTGTGCGCACTGGGCACGCGCTTCCCTCCGTCGCCCACCTTCGGAAGGAGCCTTTGGGGGATAACTACGGCAGCCAGCTCCCTCCTAACGGAAGGAGCCTTCGCTGTTGGCTGCCCCCCAACCCCGCACCCAAGCCCCACGAACCGGGGGCGCCCCCGCAGAGCCGAAGGCTCGAGGAGGCGACCAAGCCAGCGGCGCGGGCAGGGAAGGGACCCTGCCCATAAGCGCCGCGGAACTGCTGTCCCCTATGAGCGCGGGCGACCCGCCGAAGGGCGGGTCGAACGTGCAGCGGGGCGGACGTGCAGGTTACATGTGCTTCTTCATATGCTCCAGCGCATTCTTCTCCAGCCGCGACACCTGCGCCTGCGAGATCCCGATCTCCCCGGCCACCTCCATCTGGGTGCGCCCCTGGAAAAACCGCAGCCGCAGGATCAGCCGCTCCCGCTCGGTCAGGCGGTTCATGGCCTCCTTTACCCCGATGTGATCCAGCCAGCGCACATCCGGCTTCCGCTCATCGGTGATCTGATCCATAATGTACAGCGCATCCCCGCCGTCGTTGAACACCGGCTCAAACAGGCTGATGGGATCCTGGATCGCTTCCAGGGCAAAGACCACATCCTCCCTGGGCACGTGCAGCTCCTGCGCCAGCTCGCTCACATCCGGCTCCCTGCCCAGCCGGTCGGCCAGCACATCCCGCACCCGCAGGGCTTTGTAGGCGATGTCCCGCAGGCTGCGGCTGACCCGGATGGCGTTGTTGTCCCGCAGGTACCGGCGGATCTCGCCGATGATCATGGGCACCGCATAGGTGGAAAACCGCACGTTCTGGCTTACGTCAAAATTGTCCAGCGCCTTGATCAGCCCGATGCAGCCCACCTGAAACAGATCGTCCACATTCTCGCCCCTGCCGCCGAAACGCTGGATCACGCTGAGCACAAGGCGCAGGTTGCCCCGGATGAACTCCTCCCGGGCGGTCAGGTCGCCGGAATGTACCAGAGGAAACAATTCCCGCATCCGCTCGTTGGTGATCACCGGCAGGGTGGAGGTATCCACGCCGCAGATCTCTACTTTGTTCAGTGCCATCAGAAACATCCCTCCCGGTATGCTTGTACTGGGAGTATGGTTCCGGAGGCGGGGTTTGATGCAGCCCTCGCCGGGATGGAACAAAGCTTGCGAAAAGGCGACAGGAAAACAGGATTTGCGCCCGGAGTGATCGAATGTATATACCGTTTCACCCCGCAGACAGGGGTATGCCCACGAAGGGCGGTTCGCCCGCAGGACAGGGTATGCCGGGCGCAGCCTCCCGGGCGGCGCGGCGGCGGTGAAACCTGTACTCCACACCTATGCAAACGAAAGGCGGGCACAGACCATGACCCAACAGATCCGGCAGCTGGCACAGTGGATGAAGGATGCACAGAGCATCGTATTCTTCGGCGGCGCAGGGGTGAGCACCCAATCCGGCATCCCGGATTTCCGGTCTGCCCACGGCATCTACGCAGGCCCTCACGGCAAGACCTACGAGGAGATGCTCCACATCGACTATATGCTGGCGCACCCCGAGCCCTTCTGGGATTTTTACCGCTCCGTGATGCTCTACCCCGATGCGCAGCCCAATACCGCCCACCATACCCTTGCGGCGATGGAAAAGGCAGGGCGGCTTACGGCGGTGGTCACCCAGAACATCGACGGGCTGCATCAGGCGGCGGGCAGCGAAAACGTGCTGGAGCTCCACGGCAGCGTGCACCGCAACTACTGCACCCGCTGCGGCGGGCGGTTTTCCCTTGCCGATATCCTGTCCATGCCCACGGTGCCGCAGTGCCCCCATTGCGGCGGCAGCATCCGCCCGGATGTGGTGCTCTACGGCGAGCCGCTGGATGACGGCATCACCACCCGCGCGCTGGAAGCCATCCGCACCTGCGACCTGCTCATTGTGGGGGGTACCTCGCTGGTGGTCTATCCCGCCGCCGGTATGATCCAGTACCGCCGTGCAAGGTGCAATCTGGCACTGATCAACATGGACAAGACCGCTTACGACCATCAGGCAGAGCTGGTGCTCCACGGCGATGTGGGGCAGGCGCTCAGCGGCGCATGGGCGATGGCGCAGGAGTGAGGGCTTTCCTGCAATACAGGCAACACAACAAAACCACCGGAATGCAAGGGCGCGTTCCGGTGGTTTTTGGTATTCAAATCTCCGATGTCTCAGTCCTGAAGCCATACCCCGTCGTACACAAAGGTGGCGGGGCCGGTCATGTATACATGGTTGTCTTCCTCGCTCCACTCCAGCTCCAGCGTGCCGCCGGGCAGATCCACCTTTGCCTTGCGCTCCGTCAGTCCGTTAAGCACACAGGCGACCAGCACGGCGCATGCGCCGGTGCCGCAGGCAAGGGTCTCGCCGGTGCCCCGCTCCCATACACGCATTCTGGCGTGGGTGGGGTCGAGCACCTGCACGAATTCAATGTTGGCTTTGTTGGGGAAGGTGGGGTCGCACTCCAGCAGGGAACCGTCCACGGTCACGGGCGCGGTATCGGGATCCTCCACAAAGCAGACGGCGTGAGGGTTGCCCATGTTCACCAGCGTAAAGCGGTAAGGATTGCCGTTTGCACACAGCGGCAGCCCGATCACGGGGCAGCCTGCTGCCGTGGAGGGGATGCGCTGCCCGTCCAGCTCCGGTTCGCCCATATCCACCCGGACGGCCTTGGTTCTGCCGCCCTCCAGCGTCAGATGCATCACTTTGATGCTGCCGCCGGATTCGATGGTGAATTCGGTTTTGTCGGTCAGCCCCCGGTCGTGGCAGTACGCCGCCACACAGCGGATGCCGTTGCCGCACATCTCGCTTTCGCTGCCGTCGTTGTTGAACATCTGCATGCGGAAATCCGCCTTGTCGCTGGGCAGGATCATGATCAGCCCGTCAGAGGCGCAGCCGAAGTGGGGGCGGCTCATCTTCACCGCCAGGGCGGCGGGGTCTTCGATGTGTTCCTCAAAGCCGTTGATGTATACATAATCGTTGCCGATGCCTTCCATCTTGGTAAAACGGATCATGGATCGTATCCTCCTTGGGTCGGGGTCTTGCCGGCAGGCAGGGAACTGCCGCCCGGCGTTCTGCCCGTCTTTGCTGTTGCGGGGTCTTGCCGGCAGGGCAGGGACAGTATAGCATCCGTGGGGGCGGAAACTCAAGCCGGGTACGAAGGAAGAACAGCCTTACCGCCGCCGGGAGGGCATCAGCCGGGCTTTGCCCCGGCTGGGGGCGTGTTTGCGGCTGCCGGTCTGCATCCGGGCGAAGGGGCGCGGACTTCTGCGGCGTACCGCCTGCCCCAGACGGATCTCCCACCGGCAGGGGATCAGCTGTCCGGTGTGCTCCCGGGCGATAAGGGAATAGGCGCCCGGCGCGGCGGGATCCTCCTCGGCAAGCTGATGGGGCTGTAGCAGGCATGCCGCCATTACCGACAGGATGCGCCGCAGGGGCGTACTGTCCACACAGGGGCGCAGCTGCTCCACAAGGGCGTCCAGCCGGGCGGGATCCATCTCGCGCCCGGTCTGGGCAAGATAGGCGCGCTTCTGCCGCTCTGCCAGTGCGCTCAGCAGCCCCTGGGCGCGCTCGCCCGCAGCGGGCAGCAGCCAGCCCAGTACGCTGCCGTACCGGCGGGAGATGGCTTCCATGGCATCCTCGCCCTTCTCCTGCCCCACAGCCAGCAGCAGGGCAGTGAGCCGCAGCAGGGTGGAGGGGTTGTCCCGCATGCCGTCCAGCAGGGGGCGGATCCATGCCCGCGCGGCTTCGTCGGCAGGCAGCGTGCTGTATTGATAGGATCCGGCACGGAAGGCGGCATCCGGGCAGAAAGCCAGCATGCGCCCCAGATGCACCTGTGCGCCCACCCGGCAGATCACATCATCCCGGTTGTGTACATGCCACAGAGGGTACCGCCAGGGCTGACGGGTCAGCTCCGGGGAGGCAACGGTGGGCGCGGCAAAGCTGATGCCGCACAGCAGCCCGGGGCGTACCCCGTAGCGGGTCAGCAGGCGGTGGGTGTAGATCTGCATCACTGCGCCGCCCTGACTATGCCCCGCCATCCAGAGCCGGAAGCGGCTGCCCGGGCTCTGCATCTCCCGGAGCACATCCCGCAGGGACAGGCGTTCCAGCCCCAGCGCAAGGGCGGTCTCGGGGAAGAGGATCTCATCCGCCATTTGCTCAAAATGGTCGCAGAGCTGGGAAAAACCTTTGTGGAAGCCGTCCTCCCGTTCCATGCGGAAGTTGGAGAACCAGTCGTAAAACCGCTTGCCCGTACCCATAAAGCCGATGGCAAGCAGGTATTTGTCCCCGGGCAGGGGATGCATCATGCACACCGCCTTCACGGTGTCGCTCTTCTCCCGCTGGCGCAGGGCGGCCATGATGCGCACCAGCGGATTGGATGCCTTGAGCGCATGCCGGGCACGGTGCATCCGTGCCAGATTGGCAAGGCGGAGAAAATCGGCATCCCGGTCGGTGCGGATGCGGGATGCGCCGCTTTCCAGCGTATCGTCGATCTGGAAGGAAAAATCCCGCCAGCCCGCCAGCAGCCACGGCTCGATGGCAAGGGTGTAGCTCATGTGCGCAAGCCTGAGGGACTGGGTCAGCAGCTCCCGGTCGGGGATGGGGGCGCAGCTGCCGAAGGGATCGGGGCGGAAGCGGCGCAGCAGGGCGGCCGGATAGGAGACCTTCAGGGGCAGAAGGGCGGGTTTGGGGCTTGGCTGGGCATCCGGTTCGGTGCGGGTGCGCATGGCAGACGCTGCGGCGGCGACCTGCGCTCCGGCTGTGGCCTGTGCGGCGGCAAGCTCCGCCGGGATGCAGGGGCTCTGCTCCGGATGGGCTGCGGGGGTCTCATCAGGCGGGGTCTTGGGCTGCAGCCATGGCAAAAGGGAAAACCATTTCTGCACGCGGGACACCTCCTTGCTTGGGTCGAAAGATCGTATTGCCCGGCAGAACACCGGGAATGTCAGTATACCACATCCTGCCGGAATGGGAGAAGAAAATCGCAGTGCAGGTTTTACAGCAGGGCGCGCCCCGCCGCATTGCCTGCCCGCCCCCATCCGTGCTATAATAGCGGTGCGGCGCATGCCGCCTTTGAAAGGAGCCTGACAGACGATGAACAAACCCGTATTGATCATTATGGCAGCCGGTATGGGCAGCCGCTACGGCGGTCTGAAGCAGATGGATCCCGTGGGGCAGCACGGCGAGCTGATCCTGGACTATTCCCTCTACGATGCCCGCCGCGCAGGCTTTGAGCGGGCTGTGATCGTGATCAAGAAAGAAAACGAAGCCGCCTTCCGCGAGGTGCTGGGCGACCGGGTAAGCCGCCATATGCAGATCGACTATGCCTATCAGGATCTGCTGGATGTGCCGCAGGGATATGCCATCCCCGAGGGGCGTGTAAAGCCCTGGGGCACCGGCCACGCCATCTATGCTGCCCGGAATTTGGTGGATGCACCCTTCTGCGCCATCAATGCCGACGATTTTTACGGCTACAATGCCTTCAAGCTGTGCTACGATCATCTTTGCAGCCTGTCCGGCGACGGGGATGTGACCATGGTGGGCTACCTGCTCAAGAACACCCTCAGCGAGAGCGGCTCGGTCTCCCGTGGCGTGTGCACGCTGGATGCGGACGGGCATCTGGAGGATCTGACCGAGCGCACCCACATCATCCCCACCATCGACGGGCCCATGATGACCGAGGATCAGCACACCTACACCCGCCTTGCCGAGGATACGGTGGTATCCATGAACATGTGGGGCTTCCCTGCCGCCATGATGGCTGCCATCGAGGAGGGCTTCCCCCGGTTCCTTGCGGAAAACGTGCCCCAGAATCCCCTGAAGGCGGAGTACTACCTGCCCATGGTGGTGGATACCCAGCTGCGGGCGGGCAAGGCGCAGGTGACCGTGCTGACCACCCCCGACAAATGGTACGGCGTAACCTACAACGCCGATAAGCAGGCCGTGGTGGATGCGCTGGCCCGCATGAGCGGCGAGGGGCTCTACCCCGCGCCCCTGTGGGACTGACCGGAGCAACCCGCTCCCTGCCGAATACGGAGGACATGACCCAGTGGAAACAAGACAGATCAAGCCCGGAACCGTCATTTTGCTGGCGCTGCTGCTCGTCGGTCTCATCGCCGTGGGCATCCAGCTGCCTGCGCTGAACCGGGAAAAGCAGCTTCTGCAGACCGAGGCTGCCGCCACCCCTACCCCCACCGCCGATGTACGCAGCATGATGCTGGTAACGCTGGAGCCGGGCACCACACCCCGCCCCACCGAGCTGTTGCTCAAACCCGGCGTGGCGGGTGATGATGTGACCAAGCTGCAGCAGCGGCTTAGCGAGCTGGGCTACTACACCGGCGAGGTGGACGGCGCCTACGGCCCGGGCACCCAGGCGGCGGTGCTGCTGTTCCAGACCCAGCACGGGCTGGATGCAGACGGCATTGCAGGCGACCGTACCCGGAGCATGCTGTATTCCCAGAACGCCCAGCCCTGCGCCGCCACCCCTGCTCCCACCCAGACCCCTTCCGCCCTGTCCCGGGGCGCGGAGGGGGATCCGGTCGTGGAGATGCAGCAGCGGCTGAAGGAGCTGGGTTTTTATGATGGGGAATGCGACGGGGACTACGGCCCCGGCACCCAGAGTGCGGTGCGCCTGTTCCAGAGCCAACATGGGCTGACCGTGGACGGTGCAGCCGGAGAGAAGACCCTTGGCATGCTCTACAGCGAGGATGCCCAGCCCATGATCCCGCCGCCCACCTTCAACCCCGATGCGCCGCCTCTGCTGGTGAACCGCACCCATACCCTGCCCGAAGATTATCACCCGGCAGATCTGGTGCTGCTGCGCAATACCCTGCCCGAGGATGTGGTGCATGTAAAGGGCAGCGAGATCGAGGGCGACCGCACCGCCGCGGCTGCGCTGGAAGCCATGTTCCGCGCCGCTGTTGCCGACGGCGTGGGGGATTGGCAGATCAGCGCGGGGTACCGGAGCATCGTCTACCAGAAAAAGCTGTTCGACAACAAGGTGGCAGAGTACCGTCAGCAGGGCATGAGCGGCGACAAGGCCCGCTCCGCCACCCGCAACACCGTTGCCGACCCCGGCACCAGCGAGCACCACACCGGTCTGGCGTTTGATATCACCACCCCCGGCAAGAGCTTTGCGGGCACGCCCCAGCAGAAATGGCTCCACGAGCATTGCTGGGAATACGGGTTCATCATCCGCTATCAGGAGGGCAAGGAGGATATCACCGGTTTTGTGGCCGAGTGCTGGCACATCCGCTTTGTAGGCACGGTGCATTCCCTTCCCATGCGGGACAAGGGGCAGTGTCTGGAGGAATATCTGGGGGAGACGGAGTAAGAGGTTCATTTGATAGGAAAAAAACAGGCATCCGGCTTGACCGGATGCCTGTTTTGCTTTGCGGTTGCAGGGGGAGCCTTATGGGTTGGCTGTCCCCAAAGAAAACACCCACCCCAAAGGCTTCTTCCCCCAGCGGGGGAGGAAGCTGGCACGTAGTGCCTGATGGTAGGGGTAATTGCAAGGCGATGGGGACGGTAGACTTTTGCTGGTGTGGTAGCCAAGCCGATCTGCATTTCGCTGCGCGGCTTGGTATTAGATCCCCGCAGTGCCGCTGCGAGGAACTGGGTGGGGCTGCGCACCCCACACGGGCGGTCACTCTTTTATGAAAAGAGTGACCAGAAAAGGGCGACACGTTCGCTTTGGTCAAATCCCTCTTAATTGCCCATTTTCGTGGCGGCGGGCGCAATCACCTGCTGTTATCGTTACTGGACACAATACGCCGTCTTGGC
>JAFXBE010000051.1 GCA_017516765.1 Clostridia bacterium
AGAGTGACCAGAAAAGGGCGACACGTTCGCTTTGGTCAAATCCCTCTTAATTGCCCATTTTCGTGGCGGCGGGCGCAATCACCTGCTGTTATCGTTACTGGACACAATACGCCGTCTTGGCTGTCACACGGTGCGCCCTTTATGCCGCCCCGAAAAAGGGCACAGGGATTTGACGTCGCTCTCTATCGTCGCGGTGCGGGCCGGCTGGTGGGCGCTGAAGTTGATTTCGCTGCATCCCGAACTTCGGGTTGGCATGCGCCGCCAGCCAAGAAAACAAAATGTTACCATCGGTTAGCCTGTCGAGCGGCGGTAAAAGCCAACAGTGTAGGCTCCCTTGTGCAAAGGGAGCTGCCCCGTAGGGGCTGAGGGATTGTGCTTGGCGAGGGATGTTATGTACAACCCTTCCGTCTGCCCTACGGGCAGCCACCTCCCCTTGCACAGGGGAGGCTCATGGAGTTGCCTGTCCCCAAGGAAAACAGCCACCCCATAAGGCTTCTTCCCCCAGCGGGGGAGGAAGCTGGCACGAAGTGCCTGATGGTAGGGGTAATTGCAAGGCGATGGGGACGGCAGTCCTCTGCCTCCCGGCAACACCCACCCCGAACCGGCACACCGCCCCGCTCCAGCACCCTCAGTCGCCTGACGGCGACAGCGCCCTCCTTCGGAAGGAGCCTTCCTCTGCTGTCTGTGCCCCTTCCTCAACAACGACCACTCACATCCGGAGGTGATATCCATGGAAATCTGGGATGCTTACCTTGCCGACGGCAGCCTTGCCGGTTGCGACCTTATCCGGGGCGAGCCTGTTCCCGAGGGGCTGTACCATCTGGTGGGCGACATTCTGGTGCGTCACCGGGACGGGGACTATCTGCTGATGAAGCGGGATCCCCAAAAGCCCAACTACGGCGGCTGGTTTGAAGCCACCGCGGGCGGCTCTGCCCTGAAGGGCGAGGATGCATATGCCTGCGCAAGGCGGGAGCTGCGGGAAGAAACGGGGATCACCGACGGGGAGCTTACCCCCATCGGACGGTATGTACACCGGGATACCATCTACATCCAGCACCTGTGCATCACCGGACAGGACAAAGCCTCCATCACCCTGCAGGAGGGCGAGACGGTGGCGTACCGCTGGTTGACAGAGGCGGAGTTTGCCGCCTTCGTCAACTCGGAGGATATGATCCCCGGGCAGCGGGAACGGTTCCGGGCGTATTATGAGCAGATGGGCTATCTGAAAAGGGAAGAAGAATAAGCTGTTCCCCCTGCGTCTGCAAAGCTGGCGCAGCACCGGGATCCACAAGGGGCGTTGCCCCTTGTGCGGAGGGTGGAGGGAGGCAGCGTCTCCCCATCTTCCCCCCGAAAAATATCTTTTACCCCCCGGCAGGATTCCGCTGCCTGTGGTCGAACTATCCACGCAGAAACGATCTGTACATCCGCAAAGGAGTATCCTGCCATGAGTCTTTTCCGCAGTAACAATGGTTTTTCCAGCCTGTATGCAGAAGCCGGACTGCCCGCGCCGGTACGCCGGGGGCTCAACTGGATCCTTGGAGGCAACCTGTTCGGCACGCTCCACGGCATCGTATGCGGCGGCGGTACGGCTGCACTGGTGGGTCTGGCAGGCATGCTGGGCGCAGGGGACATGGAATTCGGGCTGCTGGTGGCCATCCCCCAGATCGCTGCGCTGATGCAGATCCCCTTTGCGCTGCTGGTGAACCGCACCCAGAACCGCAAGCTGTATATGCTCACCGTGGGGCTGTTCTCCCGCCTTTTGTGGATGTTCTTCGGCTTTATGCCCCTGCTGGCAAAGACCCCGGAAAGCCAACTGCCCCTGCTGGCGCTGATCACCCTTCTGGGGATCTCCTCGATCATGGGCTCCATGATCAACGTATGCTGGTTCCCCTGGTTTTCCGATCTGGCGCCGCTGCAGATCCGGGGCAGATGGCTTTCTTTGCGGGATACCATCACCGCCACGGGCAGCCTGCTGTTCGGGCTGCTGGTCGCCTATCTGCTGGATGTGCTGCCCGTCAACAGTAAATACATTATCATTTTCCTCATCGGCGGCGGGCTGGGCGTATTGGACATGATCTGCTTCGCCTTTGCGCCGGAGGTGCGCACCGCAAAGCCCAAGCGCGCGCCCTTCCACAAGACCATCATGGAAGCCCTGCGCCACAAGCCCTTTATGAAACTGGTCATCATGTGGACGGTGTGGAACTTTACCGCCAACCTGTCCGGCTCCTTCCTGACCCCCTACGCCATGAACAGCATGGGGCTCAACTTTATGCAGATCACCGTTTTCGGTACAGTGGCGGCCTCTGTGGCAACGGTGATCGCCGTACCCCGGTGGGGACGGGCGCTGGACCGGTTCGGCAGCCGCAACGTGATGCTGCTGGGCTGCATCGGCGCATCGCTGACCCCGGCGTTCTATCTGCTGTCCACCCCGGGCAGCATCTGGCCCACCCTGCTGCACAACGTGCTGGGCGCATTCTTCTGGAGCGCCAGCAATCTGGCAGCCAACGGCATGCAGCTTTCCGCATCGCCGGATGAGGGGCGACCCACCTATATCGCGCTGTTCTCCTGCATCTCTGCGCTGGCGGGCATTGCGCTGGGCACCCTGTGCGGCGGCTGGTTCCTGGAGGGCTGCAACGCCGCCGGGTGGTTTACCGGCAGCTTCGACCGCTACAAGGTGCTGATCCTGATCTCCGTGGTGCTGCGCTTCGGCTTTACGCTGCTGCTGGTGCCCTCCATGCCCAACGAAAACCAGCATACCCTGCGGGATATGCTCAAGGGGATGGCACGGGGATGATCATGCATACAACAAGCCCCCGACAGTCTGTATTCGCAGACTGCGGGGGCTTGTTTGTATTTCCATAACCGTTTTCCGGGAAACCCGTCCGTACATGCCTGCAAGCAGGTACAGTACCGGGATCCTCAGGGGAAATACCGGGAGGCGCGTGGGCAGGGTGGAAGAGGGAAGCGTCCCCTTTCCGTCAGCCCCGGCTCAGCTCGTCCGGGGTGAGGGTATAGCTGGGTACGAACTCCCGCAGGAAGTCCCCCACTTCGGGCAGAGGGCTGGCCAGAAGGCTTGCCAGAATGGTCTCCTTGGCCTTGGCAAACTCGCCGTTGCCCAGCTTTTCTTCCGTAAGGCATTTCAGATATGCGCTGATCCGATCCGCAGCCTTGACCAGCTGCCAGCACTCGCTTTCCTCGTCCGGCTGGATGTAGGGCAGAAAATCCGGCTGCATCTCGGGGGGCAGCATATCCATCAGCCGCTGTCGGGCACGGCGTTCGATGTCCTGATAGGCGCTCTGCATCTCCGGGTTCTTGTACTTGACCGGGGTGGGCAAATCGCCGGTGAGCGCTTCGCTGGCATCGTGGTACAACGCCGTGGCGACCACCTTTTCCGGCTCAACGCTGCGCCCGTACCGCTGCCTGCCCAGCACCGCCAGCCCATGGGCGATCATGGCGGTCTGCATGCTGTGCTCCATATCGTTTTCCTGCTCGATGTTGCGCATCAGCCCCCAGCGGCGGATCAGCTTGAGCCTGTCCAGATAGGCGAAAAAATGACTCATACTTCTGTGTGCCTCCGTTTGTATTTGCTTGGCTCATTATACCATGCCGCCCTTTGGCTGACAAGGAAACACCCGGCATTGACGTTTGCCTTTGCCTCTGATAAGATGAACCCGCAAACCGCCGCCAATGCGGCGCACCAAGGGGGCAGAACCGTGAAAAACCGTCAGGGCAGGCTTGGATATTTCTTTCCCGTGATGTTCGTGTTCAACATGGCGGCGAATTTTGTGCATCCCGTTACCCCTGCCATCATCGTGGAGCTGAGGCTGAACGATTACATGTTCGGGCTTGCGCTGGCCGCCATGATGCTCTTCAACTTTCTTTTCTCCCCCCTGTGGGGCAAGCTGGCGGGGCATCTGTCCAGCAAAACCATCCTGCTGATCTGCGGCGCGGGCTATGCCCTTGGGCAGATCTTTTTCGGCATCGCCCGCACCGAGCTGCAATTCCTGCTGGCACGCATGTTTGCCGGTATCTTTATCGGCGGCTGTTACACGGCGTTCCTTACCTACACGGTAAACGTATCCACCCCCGAAAACCGGGGGCGCAACCTGGCGGTGAACGCCGCGGTAAACTCGGTATCCGCCTCCTTCGGCTATTTCGTGGGCGGCATGCTGGGCGAGATCAACATCTTCTACCCGGTATGGCTGCAGGCTGCCACCCTGTCCTCCATGGGGCTTTTGCTGTTCCTGGGCTGCGAGGATGACCGCCGCCCGGGCATCAAGCTGGAAAAGCTGACCCTTCGTGCCTGCAACCCCTTCGGGGCGATCCTTCAATGCCGCGCCTACCTGACCAAAGCCCTGGTTTTCCTCTTTGCCGCCTACGGGCTGGGCAATCTGGGCTACATCGCCTTTGAGCAGTGCTTCAACTTCTATCTGCGGGATCAGTTCCTGCTGACCAGCGGCTACAACGGCATCATCAAGGCCGGGCTGGGCATTATCTCCATCATCTCCAACGCCACCCTGTGTATGTGGATCCTGCGCAAAGAAAAGGTATCCCCCTACATTGCCGGGGTGATGGGGGTCTGCACCGCCGCCATGCTGGGCGTGATTCTCTTTGAAAACGTGGTGCCCTTTATTCTGGTAAACGTGCTGTTTTTCGCCTTCTATTTTGTTTCCGTACCCCTGATGCAGAACCGTGCCGCCGTTCTGGGTGAGGGCGAGGGCAGCAATCTGGTGATGGGCGCATTCAACGCCATGAAGTCTTTCGGCAGCATCTTCGGCTCTGCGCTGGCGGGCTTCCTCTACGAGTGGACGCTCAAAATGCCCTTTGTCTTCGGCTGCGCCGCCTTTGCGCTGGCTGCGCTGATGGCGGTGCAGCTGGCACGGACGGAGAAAAGGTGAACGGGGCGGAGTGTGGGCTTGCGGGGCTTGTGGGCTCTGCCCACACCCGGCAGGAGGCAGTGCCTCCTGCACCTCCGGGTCTGCGCCGTTACACGGCGCAGAGGGGATGGCGGATTGCCGGTCTGAAGGTGCTGTATGTGAGGGGGGTACCGGTTCGGGGTGGGTGATAATCGAGGCAGAAGACTACCGTCCCCTGCGCCTTGCAATGACCCCTACCATCAGTCAGGCTACGCCTGACAGCTTCCTCCCCCGCTGGGGGAAGAAGCCTTTTCGGTTGGCTGTCTACGAAGGGGGACAGCCAAGCATAGGAGCCTCCCCTGTGCAAGGGGAGGTGGCTGCCCGAAGGGCAGACGGAAGGGTTGTACGTAACATCCCTCGCCAAGTACAATCCCTCAGCCCCTACGGGGCAGCTCCCTTTGCACAAGGGAGCCTACACTGGTAGCTTTTACCGCCGCTCGACAGCTATGCCATTGGTAATTTGTTGTTTTCTTAGCCGACGGCGTTTGCCAACCCGAGTTCGGGATGCA
>JAFXBE010000033.1 GCA_017516765.1 Clostridia bacterium
GGCGTGTACGGTGGTTTCGGAACCCTTGCGTAGCAAGGGGTTCCTATCGCCGTTTGCCGCCCGGGGAGCCGTAGGCTCCTAGGCAAACGGTGCAAATGTCGTCAAAAAAGCCGCCGCAGGCGTGTTTTTTGACGAGCTGACCGCCCGGCTCCACAGCGGAGCCGGGCGGCATATTGGTTGTGATCAGGTTTCCACGATGGGCGCATCGCCGTTTTGGGGCGTTTCTGCGGTAGCGCCGGACATCGGGCGCAGCTGAACGACCACATCGTCCATCAGGGCCATTACATAGGGCATGCCCTTGTCGGTCTTGCCCTGCAGAATCACTTCGTCGGCACAGACCACATTGGGGGCGCTTACCTTCTGCACCACCTCCACCTGCTGACCGGGGGCAGTGATGAGGCACACATCCGCCAGCGCATTGCCGTTGGAGCCGCTCTTGTTGAAGTAGAAGCTCTTTACGCCCTTACCGGCGCGTGCCTGGGGTTCAAAATCGGGGTACAGGATCCGCTTGGCAAAGCCCCGGTCGCTGAACAGCAGCAGCTGGTCGGTATCGTTGGGCTGACCGCACCAGAGCACCTCGTCGTTCAGCTCCAGATTGATGGCCTTTACACCAGCGGCAATACGTCCCATCACGGGGATGTTGTCGGTATGGAAGCGGATGCACATGCCGCTGCGGCTGAACATGAGCATATCCTTGGCGGGATCCAGCAGCAGGATGCTGTGCAGGCTGTCGCCATCCTTCAGGTTGAGGGCAGCGAACTTGGCACGGCGCACATCATACTCGGCAGCCTGAGTACGCTTCATCAGACCTTTGCGGGTAACGAAGAGCAGATCGGGGGTCTGGGTAAGCTCCTGACCATTGGCACAGAGGATGAGCACAGGCTTTTCCTCGTCCTCCAGACCGGCAAGCACGCCGCTGAGCAGCTGTCCACGATCCTTGGGCTTGTTCATCTCCTGCAGCGCACCCACGCTGTACTGGTAGCAGTTGCCCAGGTTGGTAAAGAAGTACAGGGTGTGCTGGCTGTCGGTCTCAAAGCGGAACAGGGCAGGATCGTTGTACTCATCCACCGGTTCGGCGGCGGCAGCGTTGCGGCGCACGGGACGGGGCGCGGTTCGGCGCAGATAGCCCTCCCGGGAGAAGGTGACCACCGCATCCTCCACTACCACTTCTTCCTTCACGAGGGCTTCCACCACGTTGTGGACTTCCTCTACGGTGGTGCGGCGGTCGTCGCCGTACTTGTCGGCGACCTCCTGCAGTTCTTTCTTGATCACCTTGAGCAGCTTCTTTTCGCTGGCGAGGATGCTTTCCAGCTCAGCGATCAGCTTGAGCAGCTTTTCGTATTCCTTGCGCAGTTCAAGGATCTCCAGACCCGTCAGGCGCTGCAGGCGCATATCAAGGATTGCCTGCGCCTGAATATCTGTCAGGGAGAAGGTTTCCATCAGACCGGCTTTTGCCACCTTGGGGCTTTCGCTGGCACGGATCAGGGCGATGACCTCGTCCAGATGATCCAGCGCGATCATGAGACCTTCCAGAATATGAGCCCGCGCCTTTGCCTTGCCCAGATCGTACTGGGTGCGGGCGGTGACCACATTCTTGCGGTGGCGCACATAGTACCGGAGCATATGCCGCAGGCTGAGCAGCTTGGGCTTGCCGTCGGCAATGGCGACCATGTTGACGCCAAAGGTGACCTGCATATCGCTGTACTTGAACAGGTAGGAAAGCACCTTGTCCACATCCGCATCCTTGCGCAGCTCCACCACGGCGCGCATACCGGTTCGGTCGCTCTCGTCGCGGATGTCGTAGATGCAGCCCAGCGCAGCCTTCTTTTCTTCAGAAAGCCGCAAGATCTTCTCCAGCATGGCGGATTTGTTGACCTGATAGGGCAGCTCGGTGATCACGATCAGCTTTCTGCCTGCGCTGCCATCCTCGATATGGGTGCGGGCGCGCAGCAGCAGCTTACCGCGCCCGGTGCGATAGGCGTTTTTCAGCTCGTCGGTGTTGAGCAGGATGCCACCGGTGGGAAAATCGGGGGCGGGCAGGTACTGCATCAGCTCCTCGGAGGTGATCTCCGGGTTATCGATCAAGGCAATGGTGGCGGCGATGCTTTCCCGCAGGTTGTGGGGCGGGATGTTGGTGGCCAGACCCACAGCGATGCCGCTTGCGCCGTTCACCAGCAGATTGGGAAAGCTGGCGGGCAGCATATCGGGTTCTTTCAGGGTATCGTCGAAGTTGAGACGGAAGGACACGGTATCCTTGTCCAGATCCTTGAGCATCTCCATGGCAAGGGGCGTCATGCGGGCTTCGGTATACCGCATGGCGGCAGCGCTGTCGCCGTCCACGGAGCCGAAGTTGCCATGGCCGTCCACCAGCGTGCCCCGCATGCTGAAGGGCTGTGCCAGACGCACCAGCGCATCGTACACGCTGCTGTCGCCATGGGGATGGTATTTACCAAGACAGTCGCCGACGATACGGGCGCACTTGCGGTATGGGGTATCGGGGGTGATGCCCAGTTCGTTCATGGTAAAGAGAATGCGGCGCTGCACGGGCTTGAGACCGTCCTCCACGCGGGGAACGGCGCGATCCATGATAACATGCTCCGCATAAGGGATCATGCTCATGTGCATGACCTCTTCCATGGGCATCTGGACGATATTCCGGTCTACGGCGATGGGATCATCCTTGCGGCTCATGCGTTGCGCCTCCCTTCCTCCATGGTGTCGGCGATAGCGGTAAAGCTGTCTTCACGGTCGAAATTGGTATACTGATTGATGTACTCCCGGCGGGGATCCACCTTGTCGCCCATGAGGATGGTCACCAGACGCTCGGCCTGTGCGGCATCCTCGATGGTCACCTGCACCAGCTTGCGCTCTGCCGGATCCATGGTGGTAGCCCAAAGCTGCTCCGGGTTCATTTCGCCAAGACCCTTGTAACGCTGCAGCTGGTAGCCCTTGGCAGAGCCCTTGGTGAGCTTGCGCAGCTCGTTGTCGTCGTAGGCATACTGCACCTTGCTGCCCCGCTGCACCTTGTAGAGGGGCGGCATACCGATGTACACATGCCCGGCGGTGATCAGTTCCTTCATGTAGCGGTAGAAGAAGGTGAGCAGAATGGCGCGGATGTGCGCGCCGTCCTGGTCGGCATCGCTGAGGATGATCACCTTGTGGTACTTGAGGCTGCTCAGGGTAAAGCTTTCTTCGATGCCCGTACCCAATGCGGTGATGAGGGAACGGAATTCCTCATTGCCCAGCACCTGATCCAGACGTTTCTTTTCTACATTCAGCGGCTTGCCGCGCAGGGGCAGAATGGCCTGGAAGCGGCGGTCGCGGCCCTGCTTTGCACTGCCGCCGGCGCTGTCGCCCTCAACAATGAACAGCTCGTTCAGCTCCGGCTTGCGGCCGGTGCAGCTGGCCAGCTTGCCCACCAGAGGCGTTGCTTCCAGCGCTTTCTGGGTGCGGGCGTTGTCCCTTGCCTTGCGGGCAGCCTCGCGCACCTTGGCGGCGCGAACGGCTTTTTCCACAAGCTGTTGGCAAAGCTCCTGATTCTTCAGGTCTTCAAAAAAAGCGGTCAGCTGCTGGGTAACGATGGCCTCCACAACAGGGCGCACTTCGGTATTGCCCAACCTGCCCTTGGTCTGACCTTCGAACTGGGGGTTCTTGACCATGGCGATCATCACGGCGGTCATGCCCTCGCGGAAGTCTTCGCCGCCCAGATTGGCGTCCTTTTCCTTCAGTGCGCCAAGGCGGCGGGCAAAATCGTTCATTACCTTGGTATAGGCAGCCTTAAAGCCGGTCTCGTGGCTGCCGCCCTCGCCGGTGGGAATGTTGTTGACGTAAGAAAACACGTTTTCAGTGTAACTGTCGGTATACTGGATGGCAAAGCGGAAGATCACATCCTCCCGGCTGCCCTCCAGATAGATGGGCGTTTCGTGGATGGGGGTCTTTTCGGCGTTGAGGTAGCACACATAATCGCTGATGCCGCCCGCATAGCAATAGACCTGCTTGCCGCTGCCTTCTGCTTCTGCGGCAGCCCCGGCAGTCTCGGCATCGGTTTCTTCTAAAGAAGCGGTCTTTTTGGCACGCTCATCCTCAAAGGTGATGGTGAGCCCCTTGTTCAGATACGCCAGCTCCCGCAGACGGCGGGAGACGGTCTCGCCGTTGAAGTTGACAGTCTCGAACACCCGGTCGTCGGGCATAAACCGGATCAGGGAACCGCGCTCTGTGGTGTTTCCCACCACCTTGAGAGGGCTGGCCAGCTTGCCGGAGACAATCTTGCCCGTTTCCTCGCTGACGGTGCTTTCAAACCCGATCTGATAATGCCGGAAATCGTGGAACACCTCCACCTTCATCCAGCGGCTGAGGGCGTTTACCACCGAGCCGCCCACGCCGTGCAAACCGCCGGAATAGGCATAGCTCTCGTTATCGAACTTACCGCCCGCGTGCAGCTTGGTATAGATCAGCTCAACGCCGGGGATGCCCATCGTGGGGTGGATATCCACCGGCAGACCGCGACCGTTGTCCCGCACGCTGGCGGAACCGTCGGCATGCAGCACCACATCCACCTGCGAGGCATAGCCTGCCATGGCTTCATCGATGGCGTTGTCCACAATCTCCCACAGCATATGGTGCAGACCACGGGAACCTGTGGAGCCGATATACATACCGGGGCGCATGCGTACCGCGTCCAACCCCTCCAGAACCTGTATGCTTCCAGCGTTATATGCCTTTGCCATGTTGTTGTATCACTCCGTTTTCTTTGCGCCGGTATGTCCTGCAATGCAGGCGACGCAACGGTTTATTATACCACAAGGGAACGTGCGTTTGCAAATTAAACTTTGTGTGCCTGCCAATTCAGCTCGTCCTGCAGGCGGCGGCTGGTAAGCGCCTGCACCACCTCTGCCACCGGGCAGCCTTCGTTGATGATGGCGTTGACGCTTTCGATAATGGGCATCTGCACTCCGTGGCGGCGGATCAGCTGCATGGCGGCGGGTAAGGCGTTAACGCCCTCTACCACCATACCCACACTGGCAATAGCCGCTTCGGGGGCCATGCCCTGCCCAATGAGCAGACCGGCGCGACGATTGCGGCTGTGCACGCTGCCTGCGGTAACGATCACATCCCCGATGCCCGCCAGCCCGGCGCAAGTCGCCTCCTGGCAGCCCATCATACGGGCAAGGCGGGTCATCTCGGCAATGCCGCGGGTGATGAGCCCTGCCAGCGCATTGTCGCCAAAACCCAAGCCTGCGGAAATGCCCGCAGCCAACGCCATGATGTTTTTCAGCGCACCACAGAGCTCCACCCCCAGCACATCCTCGTTGGTATAGGCACGCAGGCAGGTATTGGCAAACGCCTGCTGCACCAGCCGGGCGGCAGAAAGATCCTCGCAGGCGGAAACGATGAACGTGGGCAGATCCTTTGCCACCTCTTCGGCATGGGTGGGTCCGGAAAGGGCGACCACCTTCACATTGCCGTGTGCGCCGTCCCGGTTCAACTCGTCGCAGATGATCTGGCTCATGGTAAAGAGGGTATCGGGTTCGATACCCTTTGCCACATCGGCGATCACCAGCCCATCAGGGATCAGGGGACGCACCTGTGCCGCCACGCTGCGCACATAGACCGAAGGTACGGCAAACAGCAGCAGTTCGGTGCTTTCGCAGGCCTTTGCAATGTCTTTGGTCAGCAGGATTTCTTCGGGAAATACCATATCCGGCAGGTTGGGATGGCGATGGGTCCGCGCCAGCGTGTCGATTTCCTTTTCCACCGCCGACCAGAGCGTTACCCGGTGTCCTGCCAGCGCAAGCACTCTGGCAAGGGCAACGCCCCATGTGCCTGCGCCCAGGATGGTTATCTTCATATCGTCAGCTCCTTACAACTGAATTGCTGCTCTGAGAGGGGTGATCTGCGCCTGCAGGGCTGCCAGCGCAGCCGCAGCGGCGGTTTCATCCTCCCAGCGTACGGGCAGCGCCAGCAAGGCTTCGCCGCCGCACAGATGCAGCTTGAGGGTATAGCGATCCACCAACAGGGTGAGCAAACTGCCCCCAAGGGGAGCCTCTGTATGCCATATCTCACCGGCGGCGGCTACGGTATCCGTCGCCCCGTCCAGCAGGATGGTCTGCCCGCCCAGCGAAAGGGTCAGTGGGGCTTCCTGCGGCACGGTAAGGTTTGCAACAAAGGGAAGTGTGGCTTCTGCCTGCCCGTTTTCGCAAGCCAGCAGCGAAAGCTCCCGGGCAGGCATGGCACGGAGCCGGTATTCCGCTCCGGTGCGGTGAAGGGTCAATTCGCAGGGGAAGCCCAGTTCCTGGCTGAATGGAAGATTTTCGGCATTCGCCCGCTGCCAGGTGGTCTGCACCACCCGCCCGGGAATGCCGGAATAGGTCTGATGGGCATAGCAATATTCATTCAGGTACAGCCTGCGCACCGGCTGGGTGGGCACAAACAGACCGTTTTCCAGATCCCCCACCTGATAGCAGCCATGTGCGCCGCCGATCACGGCCTTTGAGCTGCCATCGTCGGCGGTCATCAGCAGCAGGTCGGGGCATTCGTTATCACCCTCGATGTGCAGCTCCTGTGCCATGTCCCAGTGCAGCAGATCGGTGGAATGAAGCAGTGCGTAGCGGTCGCTGTCCAGATACAGCGCCATGATATAGCGGGTGGATGCTTCGTCCCAGACCACCTTGGGATCCCGGTTGCCGTTCACGATGGTGGGCACAACCGGGTTGCCGGGGTATTTTACGAAGGTTTTGCCGTTATCCACAGAATAAGCGAGGCACTGGGTGGTCTGCCGTCCCTCCGACAAACGGTTGATAGGCTCGGCAGTATAGTACAGCAGGATCACATCCGTATCCCCCTGCTTGAGTCCCAGAAGGTTCCGTTCATCCACAATGGCGCTGCCGGAGAACATTACGCCCAGCTCGTCGGGAAACAGCGCGGTCTCCTGCTGCTGCCAGTGGACAAGATCGGTGCTGGTGGCATGACCCCAGTGCATGTTGCCCCAGACCGTGTCGCAGGGATTGTGCTGGAAAAACATGTGATAGGTACCGTTGGCATATACCAGCCCGTTGGGATCGTTGTTCCAGCCGCTGCGGGGCGAAAAATGCAAAAGCGGGCGTTCTGCCGGGTCAAAGGGAGCGCGACAGTCGTAGGCATCGGCTGCATCGATGGGCGGCAGGGTTTCTCCCTCCGCTTCGATGTTCACATCCTGCCCCAGAAAGCGACTCACATCCACAAAAGCATGGAAATCCGGGGCATCGTGGGTGAGGCGCATGCTGAGATCGTACACCGGCTGACCGTTTACAGAAAAAGTGACGATTTTCTCTTCTGCACCTCTTGCAACGGGAAACACCAGATACCGCCGGCTGATCTTCATGCGCTCACCCTCCCTTAATAAAAAACATACCATTTTATGATACCATCCCGGCGGGATGGGTGTCAACGTATGGAAACTGCGGGTTTTGCATTGCGTATTCTGCACGCGCTATGCTACAATAAGCGCAGCTATGAACAGCAGACCCACCAAAGGAGGCATTTCCCATGGCCTTTCTGCAAAACGAATTGCGGCAACTTACTCTGCCCCAGCGTCCGGCAGACCGTACCGACGCAATCCGCATGCTGCTGACCCACGAATACGGTGTGATCCCGCCCATTCCCTGCACCGCCGAAGCCCGTATCCTTTCGGAGGATCAGGAATTCTGCGCAGGAAAAGCCACCCTGCGCACTGTTGAAATGACCCTTACCCTGCCCGGCGGCAGCTTCTCCTTCCCCATGTACCATACGGTGCCGAAGGGGCGGGAGCAGTATCCCCTGTTTGTGCTGGCCAACTTTACGGCAGATGTGCCGGATAAATACTTCCCCGTGGAGGAGATCTGCGACCGGGGCTACGGTGTGCTTTCCATGGGCTACAACGATGTATCCCAAGATGCTGCCGACGACTATTCCCAAGGGCTGGGCAAGCTGCTGCGGCAGGAAGCCGTGAAAGGCGGAGTACCCGCAGAGCAGCTGCCCGGTAAGATCGCCATCTGGGCATGGACGCTTTCCCGCATAATGGACTGGGCGCTTACCCAGCCCGGCGTATCCGCAGAGCATACGGCTGTGATCGGGCATTCCCGGCTGGGCAAGACCGCGCTGCTGGCAGGTATGCTGGACGAACGCTTCGCCTGCGTGATCTCCAACGCCTCCGGTTGCAGCGGCGCAGCCATCACCCGGGGCAAGACCGGGGAACATGTAAGCCACATTACCGAGAAATTCCCCTATTGGTTCTGCGATTCCTATCGCCAATATGCCGATAAAGAAGATGCCATGCCCTTCGAGCAGGACTGGCTTCTGAGTACGATTGCACCCAGACTGCTCTGTGTCAGCAGCGCCGAGGATGACCTGTGGGCAGGCCCTGCCCATGAGTTTCTGGGCTGCGTTGCCGCATCCCCGGCGTGGGAGGCTCTGGGGCTTTCCGGGCTGATCACACCGGATCGCTATCCCCTGCCCGGGGAAGCATGGCAGGAGGGCAGCATCGGTTACCACATCCGCCGTGGCAGCCATTACCTGAGCCGGGAGGACTGGAACCGCTTTATGGATTTTCTGGATCGGAAGGGTTGGCAATAGCATGGTACAGCTGAGAGAGATCACCCCAGACAATCTGGAAGCGGTGCTGGCATTGCAGATCGCCCCGGAGCAGGCGGGGTATGTATCCGACAATGCCCATTCGCTTGCACAGGCATATGTATACCATCAAACCGCTTATCCCTTCGCCATCTTTGCCGATGATGCCCCGGTGGGCTTTCTCATGCTGGGATATTATGAAGCGCGCAGCCAGTACACCCTCTGGAAACTGATGATCGACCGCCGCTGGCAGCAAAAAGGCATCGGCAGAGAGGCACTCCGGCTGGGCATTGCTTATCTGCGGGAACGTTTCGGCGCAGAAGAGATCTACACCGGCGTTGTGCCGGATAACCAAGCCGCCGCGGGGCTCTACCGCAGCATGGGCTTCCGCGAAACCGGACGATTCGAAAACGGCATGCTGGAGATGAAGCTGGTATGCCCGGACAGCGGAAAGGATTGACGCACGATGGATACCCTATGGCTGGAATACTACTGCCACCCGGATTGCGAGCCGCTGAAAAACATTATGCGCCTGCCCAGAGACGAAGCCTTTGCCCTGGCAAAGCAATTGACGGATTCCCACCCGGAAACCACCGCTTTCTACCGATTTGCCGATTTTGAAAACTACTATCCCCGCCGTCTGGAAACCGACAAGCTGCTCTACGGCATGTTCCAAAAGCTGGGCGGCAAACCGCAATGCGAGCACCCTCTCTCCTTTGTGCTTGGCAGCAGCGCTTACCTGCACCAATGGTTCGGCAGCGGACAGATCCTGCGCATTCCCCTGTCCGCTATTGAGGAAGACAGGATCAGCTTTACCGTTGGTGACAGCATGAGCACACTTTCAAGAGAAGGTGCCCTGCAAATGTTCACCCTGCCCATGGTGAAAGCCGCCATCCGCAGTCACCCGGAAGGTGCCCGTGGCTGGCTGGCGGATACACTTCAGGGGCATCAATACATGGAAGCACAGGTGTGGGGCGATGTTGCCCTGCCACAGGAGGCATTATGACAAAGTATCTTCTGCCCGAAACGGGCACGTTCTACAAAGCCAATCTTCATTGCCATTCCAACCTTTCCGACGGGTTGATGACCCCGGAGGAGTTGAAGGCACGCTACAAGAGCATGGGCTATTCCGTTCTTTCCATCACCGACCATGAGATCCTGCTGCCCCACCCGGAGCTGAACGATGAAACCTTTCTTACCCTGAACGGCTATGAGATGGGGATCAAGGATCTGGATGAACCCATCAAGGCCAGAGCACGCACCTGCCACATGTGCCTGATCGCTCTGGAGGAAAAGAACCGCAAGCAGGTTTGCTGGCACCCGGAGAAGTACGTAAAAGGCAATGCTCTGGATCACCGCCACAAGATCTGTTTTGATGAAAACACCTCCCCTTACGAAAGAGCCTATACCGGCGAATGCATCAGCGATATGATGCGCATTGCAAGAGAGAACGGGTTCTTTGTTACCTACAATCATCCTTCATGGAGTTTGGAAAGCTATCCGGAGTATATGAGCTACCACCATATGCACGCCATGGAGATCTGCAACTACGGCTGCATAGCGGACGGCTTCCCGGACTACGATCCCCGGGTGTACGATGATATGCTGAGGGGCGGCAAGCGCATCTTCTGCCTTGGCACGGATGACAACCACAACACCTACGATACCTGCGGTGCCTGGATCATGATCAAAGCCGACCGGCTGGAATACCGCAGCATCACCAGAGCGCTGGAGCAGGGCCATTTCTATTCCTCCCGTGGGCCGGAGATCCATTCGCTCCGGGTGGAGGATGGACGGCTGGTGGTGGAGACTTCCTCCGCCCGGGAAATCTGCTTTGCCTGCGGCAATCGTTACGGGCTGCGCCTGAAAGCAGCGGAGGGCGAACTGCTGCACGGCGGTAGCTACGAACTGCCGGAAGGCTTTGGCTATGTGCGTGTGACCGTTATTGACGAAGCCGGTCTGACAGCTGACACCAACGCCTACTTTGAAGACGAAATACTGTAACGAAAGGAAGCCGACATGAATACCGCAATTCTGACCATTGATGATATCCCCTCCCGAAACACTCCGGCGCTGGTCGACTGCCTTTGTGAAAAAGGCATTACCGCCGTGCTCTTTGCAACCGGACAGCATCTGGAGCAATACCCGGAGCAGGCGGAATATGCTGTAAAGCACGGCATGATCGTAGGCAACCACAGCTATTCCCATCCGGCATTCTCATCGTTGACGCTTGAGGAAGCCCAAAGGGAGATCGGCAAAACGGAGAAGCTGCTGGATCAGCTCTATGCCCGATGCGGTGTGGAGCGTAAATACAAGCCCTTCCGCTTTCCCTACGGAGATAAGGGTGGTGAAAACAAAGCCCGGCTGCAGAGCATGCTGAAGGAATATGGCATCCACAAGCTGGATGACCGGCATATCCCCTATGCGTGGTGGAAGCAGAATGGGCTGGATCAGGATATCGACACCTTCTGGACCTTCGATTTTGCCGAATACAGAATGCATTCCGAGCCCACCTTTACCAAGGAAAGCGTATGGGAGCGGATGCACGACCAAAACCCGCAGAGCGGTGCAGTATTGTTTGCACAGGGGCACCGGCACATTCTGCTGCTGCATGACCACGAGGAGAGCGAAGCCCTCCTGCCGGGGTACTACCGCCTGTTCATCGACCATCTGCTGGAAGGCGGCATCACGTTTGATATGCCGCAGTTTTTGAAAATCTGACCAAAAAGCCGGAAACCCCGCCGGAGCAATGCGCTCCGGCGGGGTTTTGCATCGTTTACAGGGTATCCAGATCGTACGGGGTGGTCTGGTACACAAAATAGTTGAGCCAGTTGGAAAACAGCAGATTGGCATGACCGCGCCAGGTAACATTGGGCGCTTTGGTATCGTCATTACCCGGGTAGTAATTCTCGGGAACAGCGGTGCCCAGCCCGGCGTTTTTGTCGCGCAGGTACTCGTTTTCCAAGGTGCGGGCATCGTACTCGGCATGCCCGGTGGCAAAGATGTGCTTGCCCTCGGGCGCAGCGATCAGGAATACGCCCGCCTCTTCGGAGGAAGCCAGAATGCTCAGCTGGGGGATCTTCTCCACATCCTCCCGCTTTACGGTGGTGTAGCGGGAATGGGGCACCATGAACACCTCGTCAAAGCCGCGCAGCAGAATGGCGCGGGGCTTATCCAGCGTATGGGGATACACGCCGAAGAGCTTCTTTTCCAGCTGATGCTTCCTGATGCCGTAGTGATAATATAGCCCTGCCTGTGCGCCCCAGCAAATATGCAGGGTGGAATGCACATGGGTCTTGCTCCACTCCATGATCCGGCAAAGCTCGTCCCAGTAGTTGACTTCTTCAAAGGGCATCTGCTCCACCGGTGCGCCGGTGATGACCATGCCGTCGAAGTTCTGATCCTTTACATCGTCAAAGACTTTGTAGAAGGCCATCATATGTTCTTCGGCGGTATGGGTGGCTTTATGGGTGGAGGTCTGCAGAAGGGTCAGCTCCACCTGCAGCGGGGTGTTGCCCAGCAGGCGTGCAAACTGGGTCTCTGTAACGATCTTGGTGGGCATCAGATTCAGCAGGAGGATCTTCAGCGGACGGATATCCTGCGTAATGGCGCGGGTCTCGGTCATTACGAAGATGTTCTCCTCCTCCAGCGTACGGGTCGCCGGAAGGGCGTTGGGGATCTTGATGGGCATGCCTTAACCTCCGATCTGATCCAGCGCCTGCTTGATATCGGCGATGATGTCATCAATATGCTCAATGCCTACAGACATACGCACCAGATCCGGACCGATGCCGGCATCCACCAGCTGCTGGTCGGTCAGCTGACGGTGGGTAGTGGAGGCGGGATGCAGCACGCTGGTGCGGGCATCGGCCACATGCACCACGATGGCTGCCATCTTCAGGCTGTCCATAAACCGGGTGGCAGCCTCACGCCCGCCCTTTACGCCGAAGCTGACAACACCGGAAGCGCCCTTGGGCAGATACTTCTTTGCCAGCTCGTAGTCCGGGTTGGAGGGCAACATGGGATAGTTGACCCAGGAGATGCGCTCGTCGGCTTCCAGCATCTGCGCCACCTTGAGGGCGTTCTCACAATGGCGGTCCATGCGCACGGCAAGGCTCTCGATATTGTTGTTGAGCAGGAACATGCCGATGGGGTTGGGGGTGCAGCCAAAGTCGCGCATCAGCTGTACACGGGCTTTGGTAATGTAGGCAGCCTTGCCGAACTGCTCGGTATAACGGACGCCGTGATAGCTCTCATCCGGCTCGCACAGCTCGGGGTACTTGCCACCCGTCCAGTCAAAGTTGCCGCTGTCGATGATGCAGCCGCCCACCACGCTGGCATGGCCGTCCAGATACTTGGTGGTGGAGTGGGTAACGATGTCTGCGCCGAACTCGAAGGGGCGGCACAGCACGGGGGTGGCAAAGGTGTTGTCCACGATCAGCGGTACACCGTGGCGGTGGGCCAGATCGGCGTAGGCTTCGATATCCAGCACGGTAAGGGCGGGGTTGGCGATGGTCTCGCCAAAGACCAGACGGGTACGGTCGTCAAAGAGAGCATCCATCTCAGCTTCGCTCATTTCGGGGGTGATGAAGCGGGTCTCGATGCCCATGCGCTTCATGGTAACGGCAAACAGATTGAGGGTGCCGCCGTAGATGGTGGAGGAAGAAACGATGTTGTCGCCCGCAGAAGCGATGTTGAACACCGCCATCAGGGACGCAGCCTGTCCGGAAGAGGTGAGCATGGCGCCCACGCCGCCCTCCATGGCAGCCAGCTTCTGTTCCACACAGGCGGTGGTGGGGTTGGAAATACGGGTGTACATATGACCATCCGCCGTCAGGTCAAAAAGCTGCCCCAAAAACTCGGAGGATTCGTACTGGTAGGTGGTGCTTTGATAAATGGGCAGGATGCGCGGCTGACCGTTTTCCGGCTTATAGCCTTCCTGCAGAACCTTGGTCTCAATGTGGGTATTCGCCATGGGTGAACCCCTCCTTGCTGTAAAAATCGGGATATTACCGTATACGATAACAGAAACGACCCCTGCCGTCAATGCCGTCGGCAGGGGTCTGCGGTTCTTTTTTGGTTCTACTTCTTACCGGGCACGCTCCTGCGCCAACGCGATCAGCTCCCGCTCGGAAGCGATCTCCTGTTCGTGGGGGTAAGCCTTCGCCATCTTACCAAAGGCAGCCAGCAGCTTTTCCGCCTTCTCCCCGTCCTGCTCCGCCAGCAGTGCGTAGGCGTATTCGGTGCGGTGGATGGGCGGCTGCCCCTTCATCACCTTGATGAACTGAAGCTGCTCCTTGTCCATCAGCTGTCGGGCGGTTTCGGTTTCGCCGCCCAGCAGGTAAAGGTAGATGCGGTCGTTTACCAGCAGCTTGCGGTACATACCGGGCAATTTGCTCAAGTCGTCTGCCAGCATTTCGTCGATGCGGGCGGCGCATTCCTCAAAGCGGTGTTCGTCCAGAAGACGGTTGGTGCAGAGGACGGCGATTCCGGCGATCATGGCATTGCTGCGGTTTTCCTTTTCGGGCCAGCGGAAGTGTTCCTCCGGCATATCCTTCAGGCGCAGCCCTTCGGAGCTGAGCCTGTTGAGCACCATCTGGGTGCGGAAAGCCCACAGCGCTTCAGGGTTCTTGCCCAGATCCAGGGCGTTTCTGCCATCGTTGGCGATCTCGCCGGGCAGGGGCAGACCGTTCATAAGAGCAAAAGCAAGTCCGATCACCGTTGCCATGATCAACAGCGTATGAACCAGCGTACCCTCCTCCGCCGCAAAGGAAAGACCGAAGCACAGCGCAGCGGTGATCAGGTTGACGATGCAGCCGCCCAGATTGTACAGCACATAAGGCATTTTGCCATCCACCATGGGCGGGGGATCCATCAGGCACTGACCTGCGGTACCGCCGATGCGCAGCTTGCGCACACGCAGCCCCTGCTCGTTTTTGATCAGGATCAGGCTCCCCACACGGAAGGAGACAAAGCGGTAACCGGTCAACAGACCAAAGATCAGGTGTCCCGCCTCGTGCAGCACGATCTCCAGAAAGAACAGCACAAAGATGCTTACCATCAAAACAAGCCAGATCAACATTACCTGCAGATTGCTTGCACCGTTCAGCGAAGCGGAGTCCATGGTCTGGATCATCAGCACGCCGAACAGACCGCCAACCAGTAAATAAATCGGTATCGCGACCCATTGCATCCAGTTGATCTTCTTTTTCGGAGTTTGCCCGGTCACAGGCGTTTTTTCACTCATTTTCCGTTTTCCTTCTTTCGTTATGCATCAGGCAGCCGCATTGCCCCTGCGGGCTTCCCGGCAGCGCTGCCGCTCTGCCAGAAAGGCCGGCAGCGCAGCACGACCTTCCGGCGTTACAGGGCGCACCCATTTGCCGGAGTACATGTGCCGCTGCATCAGTAAGAAACGGATGGGCTCATCCACATAGCAGCAGGCAAATACGACCAGAAAGGGCGCTTTGAACACCAAACCCGACAGGCACACGCAGGGCAGCACCAGCAGATACATAAAGGTGATCTCCAGAATGGTGCCGGTAGCCGCATCACCTGCGGAGCGGTAGGTATCGTTCTGCGTCCAGTTGCCCATGCGGAACAGGGCGGCCATGGAATAGATCAGCAGCATGCCCAGACACAGGTCGAAGGATTCGCCGCTCAGGCTCATGGCATGGAGCAGGGGCGAATGGATGGCGATCAGGAACAGGCAGCCCAGCAGGATGAAGGTGTCGCACAAAAGCACCACACGCTTGGCACGCTCGTAAGCCAGCTTCAGGTTGCCTGCGCCCACCTCCTTGCCCACCAGCACAGAAGCCGCATTGGAGAACCCTGCAAAGAAACCGATAATAAAGCCCTCCAGCGTGCGGAACACCGCCAGACCGGCAATGGCCTGTTCGGACTGGCGGCCCAGAACGATGTTCATCACAAATGCACCCACACCGATCAGCACCTCGTTGCAGATGATGGGGAAGCATTTTTGCAGATATTCCTTCAGGTTCTCTTTCTTCCAACGGAAATGGCGGTCGACCCGGAGCAGGTAGGGATGCTTCTGCGCCTTGGCGCAGATCAGGATCACCAGCACATTCACAACCGCAGCGATCACCGTTGCCAGGGCCGCACCCTGCACTCCAAGGGCAGGGAAGCACCAATGTCCTTCGATCAGCAACCAGTTGAGACTGCAGTTGGTAACCACGGAGGCAGCGCCCGCATACAGGGGGATGCGCACCTTGTCGGTGGTACGCAGCAGCGCACTGCATGCCATGGAGTACACCTGCAGGGGATAGGCAAAGCCGATGATGCGCAGGTATTTCACACCGATCTGCTGGATGGAGGTCTTATCCGTGTAGACCCGCATTATAGCATCGGGGAACAGGATCGCCGCCAGACCGAAAAGGAAGCCCACCAGCATCATAAAGCTGAGGGTAATGCCGTAGGAGCGGTTGATGCCCTCATCGTCCTTTGCGCCGTAGTACTGGGCGAAGAACAGCATACCGCCGCCCACAAAGCCCCAATAGCCGGTGAACATCAGGGAGGAGAACTGGGCGCACAGGCCTACAGCACCCACCGTCAGTTCGCCCAGCGGGGCCAGCATCATGGTATCGATCATGCTGCCGGTGGTGGTGAGCAGGTTCTGCAAAGCCACCGGCACAGCGATCGCCATGACGCTTTTGATGAACGCCTTCCACGGGAAGCGTTCTTTAACAAGCATAGTCATAAAAGCATCAGTTTTCCTTTACATAAATGGGATATTCGTGTCCCTCCCGCATCATAACGGGAATGATGCCGATGGGCGCAGGTACGGTAACGTTCTGCCCGCCCTCGTAGGTTTCGCCGGTATAGGCGTCCACCCAGCGGCAACCCTTGGGCAGATAGATCTCTCTGGTCTCTGCGCCCGCCTCCATGATGGGAGCAACGAGCAGATCGGGACCGAACATGTAGGTGTCCTCCACGTTCCAGCACTTTTCATCCTGCTGGAAATCGTAGAACAGGGGGCGCATGACCGGTGCGCCGGTCTCGCTGGCATCCTTCATCAACTGACGGATATAAGGGCGCAGCCGCTCGCGGATAAACAGGTAGGGCTTCAGCAGCTCGTACACATCCTCGCCGAAAGACCACAGCTCATTATCCTGACCGCTGGTCAGCTGGCGCACATTGTTGATGAATTCCTGCTCCCGCTCGTGCCAGGGAGAACGCTCGCCGTGCATGCGGAACACGGGGCAGAACGCGCCCCACTGGAACCAGCGCACCAGCAGTTCCCGGAAGGCGGGATCGCTGATGTCGCCGCCGATAAAGCCGCCGATATCGCTGGTCCACCACGGGATACCCGCCATCGCCATGCTGAGACCCGCCTGCAGCTGCTCCCGCATGGAGCGGAAGGAGGAATAGATATCGCCAGACCAGGTAAGGGTGGCATACTTCTGGCTGCCTGCCCATGCGCAGCGCACCAGACTCATGATGTCCTTCTCCCCCACTGCCTTGAGCCCTTCATAGAAGCCCTTGGCATAGCCGACGGGATAGGTGTTGGTGCAGCTCAGGGCGGGGCCTGCCCAATAGCGGTAATTGTCGAAATCGTAGGGGCCGTACTCCGGCTCGGCTTCGTCCAGCCAGAAGCAGCGGATGCCCTTGTCATAATAGTTTTCCTTACAGCGCTCCCAGACAAATTTCTGTGCGCCGGGATGGGTGGCATCGTAGAAGACGGTGTTGCCCATCCACGTCATGTGCAGATTGCTGCCACGATCCGCGCTGACCAGATAGCCCTTGGATGCCATCTTGCCGAAGTTTTCGCTGCGCTCGTCGATGGTGGGCCAGACAGAGACCACCGGTTCGATACCCATCTCCCGCAGTTCCCGCACCATGCCTTCGGGATCAGGCCAGTCACGGGGCTCAAACTTGAAATCGCCCTGCATGGTCCAGTGGAAAAAGTCCACCACGATCACATCCAGCGGCAGCCCACGGCGTTTGTGCTCCCGGGCGACTGCCATCAATTCGTCCTGGGTGCGGTACCGCAGCTTGCACTGCCAGTAGCCCATGCCGTATTCAGGCATCATAGGCGTGCGCCCGGTGGCAAAGGTATACTGCTTTTCGATCTCGGCAGGGCTGTCACCCGCGGTGATAAAGTAATCCAGCTTCTGGGTACGCTTTGCCGTCCATTCGGTTTTGTTGGTACCGAAAGTGGCAGTGCCGATGGCGGGATTGTTCCACAAAAAGCCATAACCGCGGCTGGAGACATAGAAAGGCACGCTGGCCTGAGAGTTGCGGTGGGCAAGCTCCAGCGTTGCGCCCTTCTTGTCCAGATGGCGGTGCTGGTACTGACCCATACCGAAGATCTTCTCGTCGTCGAAGGCCTCAAAGCGGGCAGTCAGCTCGTAATCGGTGCCGCCCTGCACAGGCTTCAGCTCGCGGGCATCCACACGGATGGGCACACAGTAGCGGTTGAGGCGGTTGCGGTTGCGCCAGTATTCTTCGGTAAGCAGCTCGCCCTTCTGGTTGTAGAAGCTGATCCACCCCTCATGGGAGACCCGGGCTTCGATCTTGCCGTTGCGCAGGGTGGCCTGGGTGCCCATCTGATGATACTTGGCATATTCTTCGGTTCTGTACCAAGGGTCGGTCACATCGATGGTTTCGAAAGTGATCTCGGGTTCGATATCGGGCATCTTCTCGGTAAGCGCCCAGTCGTTGGCATCCATCTGCGGCTTGGCGGTCATGCGTACACGAAGCGAGTTTTCGCCCCACGGCTCGATCCAGATCTGACTGTTGCCCTGCGCCAGCACAAGGCGGCTGCCTTCGCGATACATTTCCATATATCATTGCTCCTTTCGTGTAAGGGCTTTGCTGGGGGTATGATACCATAGCGGGCGGGGAAAAACAATACAAAAGAGCCGGGAAGACTTTTCTCTTCCCGGCTCATATTCAAGTTAAATCAAGCCTGTGCGGAGCTATCCTTCTTGGAGAACAGCTTGCCGATCATCACGAAGCTCTCGGTGAGCACCGTACCCAGCTTCTTGCCGAAGCTCATTCCGGCGTAGGTATCGTGAGAAGGCTCCATACGGCCGCCGAACTTGCGGTTCTCCAGATTCTGCCACAGAATGGGAATGATAATGATGATCACGCCCAGAATATCAGTGATCAGGCTCGGCTCGATGAGCAGCAGACCACCGGCAAGGAACAGAAGCCGCTGCAGCAGGTGGGCATGGCGGGTAAAGTAGCCCTCCAGCGCCGCCGCAATGCCCAGCATACCGAAGATGGACGTAACGCCAATCTGCAGGATATCGTACCACTGCGCGCCGATAAAGAGCATCTTGTTGTTGAAAACAAAGATGTACGGCACGATGAAGGCAGCGATGGCCAGCTTAACAGCATTAAGACCGGTCTTGAAGGGATCGCTCTTGGCGATGGCGGAGCCTGCCATGGCAGCCAACGCCACCGGCGGGGTGATGTCGGCGATGATGCCAAAGTAGAACACGAACAGGTGGGCAGCCAGAATATCGCAGCCCACTACCTTCATAACCGTACCCGCCATAATGGTAGAGGTGATCAGGTAGTTGGCGGTGGTGGGAACGCCCATGCCCAGAATGATGGAGGCCAGCATGGTGAAGATGAGCGTCAGATACTGGTTGCCGCCGGCAAGAGCGGTCAGGCTGTTGCCCAGCGTAAGGCCGATGCCGGTCAGGGTGATCATACCCACAATGATACCGGCCATGCCGCAAGCCACGGCGACGCCCAGCACGCTGCGGGAGCCCTTGTCCAGAGAAGCCACGATGTCGATACCGGTCTGCACCGCCACATCACCGGCGATCTTGGCGGCATTCACCTTTTCCTGGCGCTCCTTACGGGCTTCGATGGCGCCGTTGATGCCGATGATCAGGTGACGGATGATGTCGCAGATCACGCAGGTGGCAATACCCACCAGAGCGGCAAACACGGGGGTGTAGCCCATGGACAGGAAGCACACGATCACGATCAGGGGGAGGATCAGATAGCCGCTTTTCTTGATGAGCGGGATGAAGGGAGGCAGATCCTTCTTGTCCATACCTACCAGACCGTACTTACGGGCTTCAAACTCGATGATGATGTAGATACCCACAAAGTAGAGAATAGCGGGGATCAGGGCAGCCTTGACCACTTCCATGTAGGGAACGCCGACAGATTCGGCCATCAGGAAAGCAGCTGCGCCCATAACAGGGGGCATGATCTGACCGCCGGTGGAGGCGGTAGCCTCAACAGCAGCGGCAAACTCCTTGCGGTAGCCCAGCTTTTTCATCATCGGGATGGTGAAGGAGCCGGAGCCGACGGTATTGGCAACAGAGCTGCCGGAAACGGTGCCTTCCAGCGCGCTGGCAAGCACGGCCACCTTGGCGGGACCGCCGCGCTTGTGACCGGCGATGGCATTGGCAAAGTCGATAAAGAAGTTGCCCACCTCGGTGCGCTCCAGGAACGCGCCGAAGAGAACGAACAGGTAGATAAACGTAGCGGATGCGCCAAGGGGCGTACCCATAATACCCTCGGTGGTGTACACCAGCTGGGTGATGATGCGCTTCACCTTGAAGCCGCGGTGCTGCAGACCGCCGGGCATGTACTTGCCGAAATAGGCATAAAGGATAAACACACCGGCGACCACCATGATGGGCAGACCCACCACACGGCGGCAGCACTCAAACAGCAGAACGATCAGAATACCGCCCACCCACAGGTCGAGAACGGTGTTCTTGTTGATGCGGTTGGCAAGCTCCACATGCTGGAGCGCAATATACAGACAAACGCCCATAGCCAGTGCCGACAGGAAAATATCATAGATCGGCAGGGTATCGCGCCGTGCTTTCTTGCTGATAGGGTAGATCAGGAAGACCAGCATCATAACAAAGCCCAGATGCAGGGGGCGGAGCTGGGTAGCTGCAATGCGACCGGTAAATGCGCTGTAGAGCTGCACGGCAGCAAACAGCAGGCTGAGGATGAATACCAGCCACTTGGCAGGGCCGGTGAGATGACGGGTGACCGATTCGCGGTCGTACTTTTCCATGATCGCCTGAACATCGTCCTGAATGTTGGCATCATTCACAACGGGTTCGGTGTTCACGTTCTTGGTTTCGTTGCTCAACGGATTTACCTCCTCTGTCTTTTTTCGTCTTGGGCGCACGTGGCGCGGCGGGAATACATGCGCCTTTGGGCAAAAGCGGACAATGGTTCCTGCGCAAAATCAAGGCGGCGCAAGCGCCGCCTCAACAAAAACCTTGCCCGGGTTGCACGGCAGCCCGGGCAAAGCAATTATGTCGGTAGCTTACTGGGTAACCACGTTGCCTTCGGCATCCAGCAGACCGATCTCGGTGTAGTAACGGGCAGCGCCGGGATGCAGGGGCAGCTCACCAACGCCGACGAAAGCGGTATCCTTGGTGATCTCGGCAGCCTTGGCGTGGGTCAGAATGCCTTCCTGCTCGTACATGGCCTTGGTCATCTGGTAAACCAGTTCCTCGTCCAGGTTGTTGGAGCACACCAGCAGAGCGGTGATGGCGATGCAGTTGACATCCTCAGCCAGCTCGTAGGTGGCGGCGGGCAGCTTCAGGTTGGCGTAGGTGGGATGAGCGGCAATCAGGGCAGCCACTTCCTCATCGCTGAGGGAGATGAGGCGAACGCCCACGGTGCTGGCCAGCTCGGTAACGGCAGCGTTGGGGATACCGGCGCAAACGAAAGCGGCGTCGATCTGCTTGTTCTTCAGGCCGTCAGCGCTTTCGGAGAAGCTCAGGTACTGGGCATCGATATCGTCCAGCGTGAGACCGGCAGCCTCCAGCACATGCAGAGCATTGGTGTACACGCCGGAACCGGCAGCGCCGATGGAAATGCTCTTGCCCTTGAAGTCGGCGATGGACTGGATGTCGGAATCGGCACGGACGACGATCTGCACATACTCGGCATACAGGGAGGAGATAACGGAGAAGCTGGTGATCTGCTCGCCCTCGAAGGAGTCGGTGCCGGTGTAGGCGAAGTAAGAAACGTCGTTCTGGACGGTGCCCAGCTCGGCTTCTTCGCCATCGATGAGGCGCAGGTTGTCGGCGGAGCCGCCGGTGGCCTGAGCAGAAGCGTTTACATCAGGGATAACGGTGTTGAACAGGTTGGCCAGATCGCCGCCCAGAGGATAGTAGGTGCCGCTGGTACCGCCGGTGGCGATGCTGAGGAAGGTGGCGGCGCTGGCAGAAGCAGCCAGGGATACCAGCATTACCGCAACCAGAAGCATAGAGAGAATGCGCTTTTTCATGTGAATTCCTCCATAATAAAGTAGTCGTAGATACGCTGTCCGTATTATAGCATTTCCGTCTTTGGGAATGGAAGGGCAAATACAACTTAAAAACATTGTCCCAGCACATGACAAACATTTACAAATCCCGCTTGCAAGCTTCTTTTGCTTCTGCTATACTTACAATAGTTGCAATGCGTTCCCATTATTCGATCTTCTTAAGGAGAATGCCTATGAAAACCCACCGTTTCTTTGCTTTTTTTCTGTGCATCTGTCTTGTGCTGGCAGCCGTACCTGCGTTGGCAGCCTCCTACCCCACCCAGCTGACCATGCGCCTTTCCACCCGTACAGGTCCATCTGCCTCCTACACCGAACCCGGAACGTTTTTCAGCGACTGGGAGGGGGTAACGGTCAATGCACTTTCCAAGGCGCAGGGCAACGGTGTCTGGTGGGTGCAGGTGGAATTCACCTACGGAGGGCAGATGTACCGTGCCTATACCGGTGCAAAGCGCATCAGTCTTGATCCTTCCGTGCTGCCTGCCGAAGAGACCCTCGGCGTAGCCACCCTGAGCAATGTGAACGTTTCCGGACGCTACGGCCCCGGCAACCACTACGCCTCCATCCCCGATGCGCTGCCCGCTTATGCCGACGGCAGCATCATCGCCTACGAAAACAACTGGGTGCAGTTCGACTTTACCGACAGCAACACCGGCATGAAACGCCGTGTATGGCTCCCTGCCGACAAGCTGAGCATCAACTGGTACGGCGGTCAGCCCAGCCAGAGCACGCCTAACTACAACAACCCCAACTACAACAACCCCAACTACAGCAACAGCATCTATTATTCCGGCGACGGCACTTGGTGCGAGCTGCAGGAACATAACCTGCCGGGCACCTATTCCTACATGAACATCCACCTGTACGGATACCGCCACTTCTATAACGTACCCGTATACATGCAGGGCAGAACCTTCGGCTATTTCCAGCACGAAAACGCCAGCGGCTTTGCGGCATTCATGGGCGACAGTCTCTACATCGAGATCACCGTCCCCGGGCTGTGCGACGCTGTGGGCATCTACCTCGGTAAGTAAAATATGGAACGCGCTCCTGTTTTTCTCAGGGGCGCGTTCTTATGCAGTAAGGAGAACGCGCCATGGATTACCGCAGTATGAAGGAAGCCTATCTGAAGGGCTGGCACACATGGAATGTGCGCAGCGTACTTTCCCATGTGCATATGCCGGACGGCTTTGCGCTGAACATCGCCTTCAAGGAATACCGGGAAGGGCACTACCTGAAGGAAACGCTTGTAGGACGTTTTGACAACGAATACCGCCGCCAACCCTCCGAGATCGCCTTTCCCGGAATCCACGCCTTTGACGGCAGCTACACCGAAATGCGTCTGCAATGGTGCGGGATGGAGATCCTTGTGGAATCTGCCGTCGAGGAGGATGAGCTTGTACTGCTGATCACTCCGGTACAAAAGCAGGTACGCCCTGCCATGCTGGTGGTGGAGGGCGGCTTCCTGTGGGGCAAGCCCGGCTGGGTGGTGCAGGACGGGCAGCAGCTTACCGCACGCAGCCCCGCTGGGATGCGGAGGGTCTTTATTACCGGTACACCCATGTATGATCCCAACATTCCCGTGCAGACCGCCTGCCTGTGTGCCGTGCTGGACAGCCCCATCGCCGTTTCCACCGGCAAAGCGCGCACAGTCGAAGAGGCGCGGAAGCTGATCGGCGCAAAGCGGGACGCACACGATAGCAAATGCGCCCGCTACGGCGCGCTTGCCGGTATGTATGAAGCCATGGAATCCGCTTTGGGCTGGGATACCATCTATGATGCCAAAGGCGACCGGATCATCTCTCCCGTCAGCCGTTTGTGGAGCATTTCCTCCGGCGGCTATGTGCTTTTCTGCTGGGACAATTTCTTTGCGGGCTTTATGGCAAGCATGGGCAGCAAGGAACTGGGCTACAGCAATCTGCGGGAGATCCTGCGGGAGCAGACTGCCGATGGATTCGTACCCAACCTGGCCTACGCCACCGGACAGGTGAGCGCAGACCGTTCCCAGCCGCCGGTGGGCAGCGCGATGCTGCTGGAGGCATACCGCATCCACAGGGAAAAATGGATCGTGGAAGAGATGTACGACGGTCTGCTGCGCTGGAACAGCTGGTTTACCGACAACCGCATGAACGAAAGTGGCGCACTGTGCTGGGGCAGCAACGCCATCCCGGTGCTCTACGGCAACCGTTGGGAAACCGAAGGCGTACACGCCACCTACGGCGCAGCCTTGGAAAGCGGTCTGGACAACTCCCCCATGTATGATGACATTCCCTTCGATAAGACAAGCAACCGCCTGTTTTTGGAGGATGTCGGGCTGACCGGTCTATTCATTCTGGATTGCCGCAGCCTGATGGAACTGGCGCGGTTGATCGGGCGGGAGGAAGATCTGCCGGAGCTGCGCCGTCGCATGGATGCCGCGCGCAAGGGTCTGGAAGGGCTGTGGGATGAAGAGAACGGCTTCTACTACAATCGGCGCACCGATACCGGCGAGTTCTCCCGCCGCATCTCCCCCACCAACTTCTATGCACTTTTCAGCCCGGATGTAAGCCCCGAGCGGCAGCGGCGCATGGCGGATGAGCATTATTACAACCCCGATGAATTCTACGGGGACTGGATGCTGCCATCCATCGCCCGGAACGACCCTGCCTTCCCCGATCAGAACTACTGGCGCGGACGGGTCTGGGCGCCGCTGAACTTTCTTGTTTATCTTGCTCTGTGCCGAACGGAGCTTGAAGACGTGCGGCAGGATCTGGCGAAGAAATCCGCAGATCTGTTTATGAAGGAATGGACAGAGCACCGGCATGTGCACGAAAACTACTCTGCCATTACCGGCGAAGGCTGTGACCATGGCAACAGCGACAAATTCTATCACTGGGGTGCGCTGTTGTGCGCCGTAGCACTGGCAGATGCCGGGTTTATCCCCGGACTGGGACAGCCGCTGGACGATGAGGCTTAATCTGGGAAAACAGAAAAAGAGGCTCTGCATTGCCGTTTTCAGACAGTGCAGAGCCTTCTTTCCGTTATTTTCGTTTTATCAGACAGAGCAACCCGCCAAAGGTGAGTACGGAGCCCAAGCCCATATTCGCCATGCCCAGTGCATTCACAAATGCCGAGGGCGGCAGAAGCATGGGCAGGGCATTCAGAACCAGCGTTCCCGTAAGAGGATTGAGTACCGCCGCCCAGCGGGGCAGATCCGTCTTTTTCCGCACCACCGCCGCAAACAGAGCAATGCACATTGCATAATAGACCGGCATAAACACAACGCTGACCGGCATTACCATCCAAAGCGCAAAATCCATCAGAGGCCGGGGCAGGACGGCGACGGAAAAATCCACCATGCGGCAAAGGAACATGAGCGCAACACAGACCACATGCACAATGCCGCCCAGAAAGCCCGTGGCGGCTGCGCCAACACGGATAATGCCCGCAGTTCCTGGACTGTCACCGGCCTCCACCAGCTTTGCGCAGCCTTGAAAACCGTAATACTGCAGCGGGATACACACCCCGCCCACCAGTGCGCCTGCAGCCAGCTGCCACAGCTGCAGATCCGCGCTGCCCATCATCATCCCCAGAAGACCGGTTGGGTCGTTGGCAACTTTGGGATACACGACCCAGCCGATGGGCAATTCGCCGCCCAGTACCGTGGCAACAGACGCTACCAGACCGATCAGAAGCAGACGGCGGGTTTGGGTTTCCTCGTGAACGCTCATTCCTGTTCTCCCATTACATAAAGTCTGAAATCGCAGCAGCTGCCGCCCTCACCCAGGGTTTGGGTGCGCGCCCACACCAGCTTTGGATGCAGGTTGCCGTAGGTGATGTCATCCGTCCGACAGCTGATCCTTGTCAATTCCGGGCAGCCATAGCGGGTACAGGTCTCCAGATAGGGGCATCGGGTCATGTCCACGGCAAAGGGTCGCTCTCCGGGCACAAGGCGGTAGTCAAACCCGGCATCCCTGCCGAACATGCGATCCAGCATCATGCCGCAGAGTCCGGGCATCAAACGGTACAGACCGGTCTTCATCAATACGCGGACAGGCTTTACTGTCTTTTCCACTTCCGTGAACGCCCACTCCTCTACAAACTGCATAGCCTCTTCACGGCTGCCTGTACAGCGCAGAGCGGCTTCATAGAGAGCGATCATGGGCAGAAGCTGTTTCAAATGCATTTGCAGCGCCTTGCCCGCCCCGGCGTTTTCCCTGTACAGCTGTACGCTGCGCTCATAAGCTCCGGGCAGCGCATCCTGCCAGCCTTTGGCTGCAAAGCCACGCAAAAGCCCTTTGGTAATGGGCATGCGCTCCATGATGCGCCTGCTGTTCTCTGCCGTATTCTTTCCCATCGCTTATTCCTCCCCCACTCCGCTGTTCCGTTGCTGGAATGCGTGCAGATCGTCGTTCAGCAGCTTTGCGTCGATCGCTCGCTTGATGGAGCAGATCCAGACCGTACAAAGCCCGCAGCACACCATGTAGACAGCAAACAAAACCGTTGCGGTTCCGCTGCCGCCGAACCAACCGCATAAAAAAGCGGTCAGACCGTATACGATGCCGCTGCCGATGAGTACCGCCCATTGGCGCAGACCAAGCCGATCGATCTGATCAAAATCCGCACGGAGCAACGCCTGCACCCAACCGAACAGGTAAGCAGCCGCGATCATTCCGGCAATATGCAGGATCTCCGCCTGATGAACGCCGCCCAGCAGTTTGTATACACAATAGTAGAAAAGCATGAGAAAAAACGTAAGACAGCAGCGCATCTCCACGCCAATTTTGAGCGTAAGCCATTTTTCCGCAAGCCCCCAAAGACGCTTATTCATTGTGTCCGCCCCCTTTCAGGCGTTTACGGAATTCCGAAGCATAGGTACGGGAGATCAGAATATGCTCTCCGCTTTGCATGGTGGCATCGATCCGGTTGGAAGCAAGGCTCTTGAGCGCCTTTACCTTGTCGATATTCAGAATAACAGACTTGGAGCAACGGAAAAAATTGATGCTTCCCAGCAGCATTTCAAGCTGGGCAAGGGTGTATTCCACCCTGACGACATCCTGCATGGTATAGAGGAAGGTTCTGCCCTCCACGCTTTCGATGTAGAGGATCTCTGCGGGATCCACCACCAGCTGCATTCCGTCCTTTTCCCCTACCAGCCGCTGCTTTGGCGTGCGCAACAGAGACAGAAGCTCCTCCAGCTGCCGGGACATCTCTCTGTAGCGGACGATCACCTCTTCCTCGCCCTGAGAGATCTGCTCCAAACGAACCTTCATTCCTTGCCTCACCTCACAAAGTGCATTGTAAACGCCCGAAAGCGCAATTGCAAGCCATATACGCCAAGTGACACTTTTTCGGCCGCCAGATGCACACAGGAGCGCTCATGGCTGAAATCGTTATTTTCTTGTCAGAAGTCAAAACAAAAAGAAGGATAATCGGGAAAAAGAGCGAAAATAAATATTGTATGCATTTTTCCCGATACACGGGCAACAAGAACGGAGGACTGTTCGTACATGGATCTCTCGCTGGCATATTTCTGGGGACAGATGACCCAGAACCCCCTGCTGACTGTGGCTGTGGTGCTTACTCTGGGCGTTATTCTGGTCAACGGCTGGACAGATGCCCCCAACGCTATCGCCACCTGCGTTGCGACCCGCTGCATGCGGCCCGGCGCAGCCATCCTGATGGCTGCTGTGTTCAACTTCCTTGGTGTTTTCCTGATGAGTATGATCAACGCGACCGTGGCAGAGACCATCACCAAGATGGTAGACTTCGGTACCGACCAGCACGAAGCCATCGTAGCCCTGAGTGCTGCACTGTTCGCCATTGTGGTCTGGGCAACGCTGGCATGGTACTTCGGTATCCCTACCAGTGAAAGCCACGCCCTGATCGCCGGTCTGACCGGTGGCGCCATCGCCCTGCACGGCGGTCTTGCCGGTGTTAACGGCGCAGAGTGGGTCAAGGTGCTCTACGGTCTTGTTATTTCTGTTGTAATGGGCTTTGCCCTTGGCTGGATCGTTTGCAAGCTGGTGGTTCTCATCTTCCGCAACGTGCACCGCCAGAAAACCGAGAAGTTCTTCAAGGGTGCGCAGATCACCGGTGCGGCTGCCATGGCTTTCATGCACGGCGCACAGGACGGTCAGAAGTTTATGGGCGTTATCCTGCTGAGCAACTTCCTTGCCCAGGGCATGGAGCCCCAGCCCTGCCCGATCCCCATGTGGATGATGCTGCTTTGCTCCATCGTGATGGGTGTCGGCACCTCCATCGGCGGCAAGAAGATCATCAAGTCCGTGGGTATGGACATGGTCAAACTGGAAAAGTATCAGGGCTTCTCGGCCGATATCGCCGCTGCCATCTCCCTGTTCTTCTCCTCCACCTTCGGTATTCCCGTATCCACCACCCACGCCAAGACCACCGCCATCATGGGTGTTGGTGCGGTTAAGCGTCTTTCCGCCATCAACTTCGGCGTTGTAAAGGAAATGGCCATGACCTGGCTGCTCACCTTCCCCGGCTGCGGTCTGATCGGCTTCCTGATGACCAAGCTGTTCATGTATCTGTTCTGATCCCAACCGACTAAGCATACGAAAGGAAATGTGTTAACATGGCTAACAAGGCAGATCGTTTCTATTTTGATAACTTTATCGAGGCCGCCGACTGTGCCTGCAAGGGCGCCAACTATCTGGTGGAGTGCCTGACCAACTACAACCCCGACAAGATCCGCGAAATGCTGGATACCATGCACGAGTTTGAGCATGCCGGCGATGGCAAGAAGCACGAAATGTCCGCTGCTCTGGCACGCGCCTTCGTTACCCCCATCGAGCGCGACGACCTGGCCGACATCAGCCAGAACATCGACGAAGTGTCCGACTGCCTGGAAGAAGTGCTGCAGCGGTTCTACGTGGATCAGGTGACCACCGTACCCACCGAAGCCATCGAGTTTGCCAAGAAGCTGGTGGAGAGCTGCGAGCTGATGAAGGCTATGCTGACCGAGTTTGTCAACTTCAAGAAGCCCGCCAAGCTGCACGAGATGATCGTGAACATGAACCACGTGGAAGAAGAGTGCGACCAGCTGTATCTGGAAGCCACCAAAAACGCCCGCATCCAGTTTACCGATGCACTGGATGTTATTGCCTGGCGCGAGATCTACGACCGCATGGAGAGCTGCTCCGATGCCTGCGAGCACGTGGGCGATTGCGTAGAAACCGTGGTTATGAAGAACACCTGATGCATTTGCACCGCCACCAAGAAAGGATGAATTGCCCGTGAAACGCCTTCTCGCCGTTCTCCTCGCGCTGATTCTCTGCCTGCCTGCATTGGCGCTCGCCGACGATGACGAACTTCTTTCCAGCGCGATCGAGCCCGAAGCCAAGGGGCTCCGCATCAGCGAATTGATGGCCTCCAACAGCGAAACGCTGGAGGATTCCTTCGGTAATTCCGCCGACTGGATCGAGCTGCACAACACCACCGAGGAGCCCATTGACCTGACCGGTATGTACCTGAGCGACAGCAAGAAGGATCTGGAGCGTTATCGCTTCCCCGACGGGCTGATCATCGAGCCCGGCGCATACCTGATCATCTTCTGCTCCGGTCTGAAAAAGAACGTGGAAGACGAGCTGCACACCCCCTTCAAGCTGAGCGCCTCCGGCGAGACCGTTTATCTGATGCAGGATGGTCTGGCGGTGGATATCGTAACCTTCCCCAAGCAGGTTAGCGATATTTCCTACGCTCTGTGCGAAGACGGCACCTACGCCTTCACCATTGATCCCACCCCCGGCGAAGCCAATGTGATCACTCCTGTGGAGGATTAACAGCTTTCTCACAAGCAAGAAAGCGGAGCAACGGCAGCATTTTGCCGCTGCTCCGTTTTCTTGTACCGGCATATGAAAACGCCCCGGACTCCCACAAGGGAACCCGGGGCGTGATTATCGGGATGGGATATTAACCGATCTTGGTGCCGCAGGAGGGGCAGAACTTGCTGCCGGCGGGCACTTCCTGGCCGCAACCGGTGCAGAAGGAAGCCTGAGGAGCTTCCTGCTTCTGGCCGCAGTTGGGGCAGAACTTGGAACCGGCAGGCACCATGCCGCCGCAACCGGCGCAGGGAGCACCGGCGGGAGCCGCAGCGGGAGCAGCCTGCTGTACGGGCTGCTGAGCAGGCTGCTGCATGCCCATGCCCATCATCTGGGTGAACATGTTGCCCATGCCCATACCCGCGCCCATGCCGATGCCCATACCGGCCATGCTGTTGGGGGTGGTGGCAGCCTCGCGCATGGCTTCGGCAGCCTGGAACTGGGTGTACTGGTTCAGATCGCCCACAACGCCCATGGAGGTGCGGCGGTCGATGGCCTTCTCCACTTCCTCGGGCAGGGAGATGTTCTCAATGTTGAAATCGCTCAGGGTAAGACCCAGCGCCTGTACCTTGGGATTGAGCGCCTGCATGCAGTACTGGCTCAGTTCGGCATAGTTGGCAGCCAGATCCAGTGCGGGAATCTTGCTCTGGGCAATGGCATCGCTCAGACCGCTGACCACGATGCTCTTGAGCTGGCTTTCGACGCCCTCAACGGTGAACAGCGCGCTGGTACCGAAAACTTCCTTCATGAAGGTAGCCACGTTGGCGGCATCCACACGGAAGGAGAAGGAACCGAAAGCGCGGATACGGATCATACCGAAGTCGGCATCACGCATCATAACGGGGTTGGAGGTGCCCCACTTGCGATCCATGAACTGCTTGGTGTTCACGAAGTACAGATCGCTCTTGAAGGGGGAATTGAAGCCGAACTTCCAGCTCTTCAGAGCAGTGAGGATCGGCATATTCTGGGTGGTGAGCTCGTAACGGCCGGGAGTGAAAACATCGGCGAGCTGACCCTCATTAACGAAGATGGCGACTTGGCTTTCGCGCACGGTGAGCTGCGCGCCCATCATGATCTCCTTGCCGTTCATATCGTACTTGTGCACCATGGTGTTTGCGGTAGAATCGGTCCATTCGATCACATCGATCAACTGACCCTTGATAATGTCAAACAGTCCCATTACGATAATCTCCTTTCAAAGTGCCTTAAGTTAATATTTGATGGCTCAGACCGCTTCCGTGCCGCGGGCGAACACATTCAGCCCGGGAATCTTCTGCACGTCCAGAACCTTCATGCTGAGACCCATATAGTTTTCCACCTGTTGTGCGGCTTCTTCAACAAACGCCTGTACCTTTTCGATCTGCAGTTCCTCTTCTCCGCGGGGGTAGCAGAGCACGCGCACTTCATCCTGCGAGACCACTGCCACATGCACCAGCATGGTGGGCTGCTCGCCGCAGAAGAAGTTGCGGAGCGCCACTTCTAGACGATTGCTGCCGTAATGCCAGCGTTCCGTAAGGAAGGGATCCTCTTCGTCCAGCCCCAGACGGGCAACCACGCAGGGAACATCGGCCTTTTCGTAGCATCGGAGCATGCTCAGACGGGTGCGGATCTCTTTTTCGGAAGGAATCATGCCGCTGAGCAGCGCTTTGATCTGACGGGCGCGGGTGTATTCCAGTGCACTCTCTTCGTCATACTGATTATTGGCATGATCTGCCCGGATCTGGTTCAACAGCCGATCCAGCAGACGGATGGTCTGCAGCTGCTCCTCGGCGGTATCCTCCACAGAAAAACGCAGCATCGTGGGGTATTTTTCCTGCGCATAGGCATCCAGTTCGGCGAAAACGCCTTCGCCGTCCATCGCGAGTGCGTCGATATGATGCTTCTGCATGCAGGCAATGGCCTCTTCTGCATTGGCACGAAGGCGGGGCTGTTTAAATCCCATAACTTCCCATCCGCTCATGCCTTCGAACATATCCCGGACGCTTTGTTTCTCCGTTACGATCAATAACCTGTACACGCTGTTTCCTCCGATATAAGTAAGATGAAACCAATATGATTATACATTGTTACGACTAAAATTTCAATGGTTAGGCGTGTCTGTGCCGTAATATTTCCGCAGGATCAGGCTGTTGACCCAATTGGGCAGGAAACGGTGCAGCCAGACAGCCAGATGCTGATCGAACTTGGCAACCCGCAGGCGGAAGCGCATATGGCGGCGCATGGTATTGCGCACCACCTTCTGCCCCAGCTTTTCGGGCAGGAGCCCGCCGCTCTCGTCCCGGTGGATGGCTGCGCAGGTGCATTCGTAGGCAGCGCGGTAAGCAGAGGCATCATCCTCGCCGGAGGCATGGAGTCGGGTATGGTCACTGCCTCCCCGGTGGTCGCCGGGTTCTACAAGACATACCTGTACACCGAAACGGCGCGTTTCCATGGCAAGGCATTCCGCATAGCCCTCCATGGCGTGCTTGCTGGCTGTATAGGCGCTCTGGAACGGAATGCCCAACAGACCGTTGATGGAAGAGAACAGCACGATGCGACCGCTCTGCTGCTTGCGCATCTGCGGCAGCGCAGCCTGCACCAGACGGGTCGTACCCACAAAATTGGTCTCCATCACCCGGCGGTATTCCTCGGGGGCGGTGTTTTCGCAAGCGCCCAGCACCAGTACCGCAGCGGCGCAAACAAGGGCATCCACACGGGGGGAGATGGCCAACGCTTCATCAACAAAAGCAGCGCAGCTTTCCGGGATCGTCACATCCAGTGGCAGGTGATGGATGCCGTCTTCCGCTGTTTCGTTTGTAAAGGAACGCGCCCCGCCGATCACCGTCCAGCCGACCCCGGCGAACGCCTTGGCTGTCGCAAGTCCCAAACCGCTGGAAGCGCCTGTGATCCATACCGTTTTCTTCTCTTGCATCGTATTCTCCCCGTATCATTTGCTGGCGGTTATGACCGCTGTGCTATTATACCTTTCTTTTCCTCTTTGCGCAATCTTTGCGCAGGTTTTCCTCTGTATACTGCCCATTGACATTCCCAAACGAAACCGCTATATTAGAATCAATGATATTTCATTCAAAATCATACTTCGGAGGTTTCCGCATGAAACTGAACTACAAGCGAACTTTATTGGTCGGTATGGCCTTTCTTTCCATCAGCGCCTTTTGGCAGTTATACGACAGCGTCGTGCCACTGATCCTGAAAAAGACCTTTCAGATCGGCGATACCGTAGCCGGTGTGATCATGTCGCTGGACAATGTGCTGGCAGTTTTCCTGCTGCCCCTGTTCGGCAAGCTCTCGGACCGCACCTCCACACCGCTGGGCAAACGGATGCCGTTTATCCTGTTTGGCACCGTCTGCGCCGTGGTGCTGATGAACCTGCTGCCCGTGATGGATCATCGCATCGCCCTTGTGCCCTTTGTGGTGGTGCTCGGGCTTTTGCTCATCAGCATGGGCACCTACCGTTCCCCCGCTGTCGCCCTGATGCCGGATGTTACCCCCAAACCGCTGCGTTCCAAGGGAAATGCCATCATCAACCTGATGGGTACGCTGGGCGGCGTATTCGTACTGCTTGCCAACAATTTCCTTATCGGCAAGCAAGCGGATGGACGTGCTGATTACCAGCTGCTGTTTATTGCGGTTTCTGCCCTGATGGCCGTCGCTGTACTGATCCTGCTGATCTTCGTCAAGGAAAACAAGCTGGCATCGGAAGCCGCAGCCATCAATGCCGAACTGGATGCAAAGCAGCCCGCCGCCGAAGAACCCGCCAAAAACAGCAGCGGTCTGACCAAAGAAATGCGTACCAGCCTGATGCTGATCCTCTTCTCCGTTTTCTTCTGGTTTATGGGCTACAATGCCGTAACCACCTCCTTTACCAAATATGTGGATGTACGTTGGGGTTACGATCTAAAAGAAGCCTCCAACTGCCTGATGGTGGGCACCGTTGCCGCGGTGATCAGCTATCTGCCGGTTGGCATGCTTTCCTCCCGTTTCGGGCGCAAACGGATGATCCAGATGGGCGTTGCCATGCTGGCGCTTGGTTTTCTGGCAGCCTCCTTCTTCCCCACATTCAACGCAGGCGTGTACGTGGTGTTCGCGCTGGTTGGCATCTCCTGGGCTATGATCAACGTCAACTCCTATCCCATGGTGGTGGAGATCAGCAAAAACGGCGATGTTGGCAAATACACCGGTTTCTACTACACCTTCTCCATGTCTGCCCAGATTGTTACCCCCATTCTGAGCGGTTTCCTGCTGGAGCATGTGGGGTACCACACCCTGCTGCCCTACGCAGCCATTATGGTCGCCATTTCCTTTGTTACCATCAGCCTTACCCGCCACGGCGACAGCAGACCCGAAGCCCCCAAGGACAAGCTGGAAGCCTTTGATGTAGGAGATGATTGATCATGTTTCTTCTGTGGATCCTCGCCATTGCGCTTTTGTTCGCAGGGCTGTATCTGTGGATGATCGCCCCCGACGAGCACCATCCGGATGTTGACGACCTCGCCGGTTGGCGTTACGCCCACCGCGGTCTGCACGACGGCAACCGTGAGGTGCCCGAAAACAGCCTCCGTGCCTTTCAGCTGGCGGTTGAGAACGGCTATGGCATGGAACTGGATGTGCAGCTGACTGCCGATGGGCAACTGGTGGTGTTTCATGACAAGACCCTCAAGCGCGTATGCGGCGCCGATGTTGTGCTGCACACCCTTACTTACGACCAGCTGAGTATGTATCCCCTGCCGGACGGTTCCTGCATCCCGCTGTTTTCGCAGGTTCTGGAGCTGGTAGACGGCAGAGCCCCCATCATTGTTGAGGTGAAGTATCACGGCGATGTTACTGCCAACGCCGAAGCGGCGCACAGGATACTGCGGGGCTACCGCGGCGCCTATTGTGTGGAGTCCTTCCATCCGCTTGCCATGTACTATTTCCGCAAGCACGCCCCGGAGATCGCCCGCGGACAGCTGGCCGACGGCGGCAGGTACAGCAAAGGCGAAAGTTCCCTGCTCGTGCATCTGGCAATGAAGCACCTGCTGGTCAACTGTATCTCCCGTCCGCATTTTGTCGCCTATTCCGTGCCGGAGGACAAAACCCCCGCCATGTGGCTGATGAAGAATCTCTTCAAACCCCTGCTGGCGGCATGGACCATCAGCGACCAGCATACGCTGGATGCGTGCAAAGGCGTGTACGACTACCCGATTTTCGAGCTCTTCATCCCTCGGGAAGAACAGGAGTGATGCGTTCCCCGCTCTCTTTCGAGGGGCTCGGCGAAGGAACATTCAGAAAAACAGGCATTTTACTTGTAGAAACATAAAATGTCTGATATAATACTTTTCTGTACCAAATTACCCCACATTTCAGGAGGATGCCATTATCATGGATAAAGAAGTTCGCATTTGCATGTTTGGAGGTTTTAACCTCTACATAGACAAAGACTGCAAAAATGCAGGCATCCTCAAGTCCAAGAAAGGCATGTCGCTGCTGCAGTACATCATTCTCCGGCATGATTCTTCCGTGCCCAATTACCGGCTGATCGAACTGCTCTGGTCCAACGAGGAAAGCAGCAACCCGGAAAATGCGCTCAAGACGCTGGTAAGCCGCTTCCGCGCATTGCTGAACCAGTGCTGCGAAGGGCTGGGCAGTTGCATCGAAGCCAGCCGCGGAGGCTACCGCTTTGTGCTTCTGCCGGGGATGACGGTGGATGTATTCGAGTTTGAGGAGATCTGCCACAAGCTGCAGAACACCCATGAGCTGACCCCGGAAATCCGTACCCTGTACCAGCGGGCCCTCTCCCTCTATGCAGGCGACCTGCTTTCCACCGCAGAACAGGACGAATGGGTGGTAAGCGCCAGCGTCGGTCTGCACAGCAAATACATGAAGCTGGTATACGAATACCTGGATTTTCTCAAGGCAGCGGAAGAATACAACGAGATCATCCAGACCTGCCGTTTTGCGTTGGAAAACGATGCTTTCGACGAGCGGCTTCACCTTGAGCTGATGAACGCTCTGGTAAAGACCAACCGCAACAATGAAGCGCTGATGCAGTACAAACATGTAACAAATCTGCATTTCCGTTATCTTGGCGTAAAGCCGCCTGAAGGCATACAGCAGTTCTACAAGCAGATCATTCAGGCCGGCAGCAGTCTGGAGATGAATTTGGACTCCATGCGGGAAGAGCTGCAGGAATACGGTGAGATCCAGGGTGCATTCGAATGCGAATATGCTGTTTTCCGCGAGATCTACAATCTGCAGATGCGTAATCTGGAGCGTTTCGGCACCAACATGTATCTGGCAATGATCATGGTTACCAGCATGGACGGCGAACCCATCGATCCCCTGCGTCTGGACGATATTATGAAGGGGCTTGCCGGCATTCTGAAGGAGCGGCTGCGCAAGGGTGATACCTTCTGCCACTTCAGCCCCTCGCAGTTTGCGCTGCTGCTGCCCACCGTGACCGACGAGACCAGCCACATGGTCATCGAGCGCATCAAGCGATATTTCTACCAGCGTTACCCCAACAGCAATGTTATGTTCAGCTACAGGGTAGGCCCGCTGAATCCCGCTCAGCGTCCCACAAGCGAAGCGGAGTCTGCCGCAAACCGCAAAAAAAGAAGTACTGATACAAAGAGCAAGCCGCATAGTATAAAATAACCCGAACAGGAGGAAACGTTATGGCGATTTTCCATGCATCCGCTACCAATTTCGACGACGAAGTACTGAATGTGCCCCAGACTGTGCTGGTCGATTTTTATGCCGACTGGTGCATGCCCTGCAAGATGCTTACCCCTGTTATCGAGGAGCTCGCCGCAGAGCATCCCGATGTTAAGGTGGTCAAGCTCAACGTGGATAACGCACCCGAGATCGCCAGCCGTTACAGTGTAATGAGCATTCCCATGCTGATTGTCTTCAAGAACGGTCAGATCGCCGGCAAGAGTGTGGGCTATACCGGTAAGCAGGCCATTGCCGATATGCTTTGATCACGCTTTTTCGCAACAATACAAAAGCACCGCAGCCGCAGGCTGAGGTGCTTTTCTTTTCCGGCAAAAGAAAAAGCAGGTATGCTGTACATACCCGCTTTTCTGCTGTTCCGCGATCAGTCCTGAGCTTTCATTTCGGCAAGGCACTTCTCGCAGATCCGCTTACCCTTGAAAAGGGTTACATTCCGTGCGTCGTTGCAAAAAATACAGCCAGGCTGGTATTTTTTGAGGATGATCTCGTCGCCTTCGGTGAAGATCTCGAGCGTATCCTTAATTGCAATTCCCATCGTTTTGCGCAATTCGATCGGAATTACCACACGGCCCAGATTGTCCAGTTTACGCACTACACCAGTGGATTTCATCAATGCTGCCTCCTGTTCTATAGCATATCAAGAAATCAAACATCTTTAATATAAAAGAATTTTCGGCAACTGTCAATGCACAATACGGCAACTAACGCGCCCTATTTACATATTATTTGGTGTATGTGGTCATTTCAGACTGGAGGATTTGTATGCTGTTGGATTGGATATGGTACATAATGATAACGGCTTCTCTGATTTATGGAATGCTTACAGGGCAAGGAAAAGCAGCTCTTCCGGCATTGTTGACTGGCGCTGCCGATGCGGTGTCGGTCTCACTGAAACTTGCCTCCGGATACCTGTTTTTTTGTGGAATGATGAACATTGTGAACAATCTAAAAACAGTTAAAACGATCGAAAACGCACTCAAACCGGCTTTGCACCTGCTGCTGGGTTCCCTTAAGGACGCCAACGCCGGGAAAGCAGTTTCAATGAACCTATCTGCCAACATCCTCGGGCTGGGCAATGCTGCCACCCCTTGCGGCATAGAAGCTGCCCGTCTGCTGGATGCACAGGGTGACCGCCATGCCTTGTACATGCTGCTGATCCTTAATGCCACCAGCATTCAGCTGCTGCCCACCACCGTACTGACCCTGCGTGTTGCCGCAGGCTCCCTGCAGCCCAATGCAATCATTCTGCCTACGCTGGCAGCAACCGCAATATCGACCTGTGTGGGCTGTGGGCTTGGCTTGCTGTGCCGCCGACTGTCGAAAGGAAGATGCTGATGCTCGATCTGCTTTGGCCTGTGCTGCTCCTTGCAGTGCTTGGCAGTGCAATGCTGCGAAGGCTTCCTGTCTATCAACTTTTTGTGGAAGGGGCAAAAAGCGGACTGGAGGTAACGCTTACAGTCCTGCCCAATCTGGCAGCCATGCTGGCAGCCCTGCACCTGATGGAGGCATCCGGGCTTGCCGGGCAGCTGTGCAGAATGATGGAACCGCTTCTGCGGTTGCTTCACCTGCCTGGCGAAACGGCCCCGCTGGTTGCCATGCGCCCCTTCAGCGGTTCGGCATCGCTGGCCGCGCTGGAGCGTTTGCTGGCGCAATATGGCGCAGACAGCCGCATCGGACTGACCGCCAGCGTGCTTATGGGCTCCAGTGAGACCATATTCTACACCCTGTGCGTCTATATGAGCGGTCTTGCCGACAAACGAACAGGTTACGCCATTCCCTGTTCACTCGCCGGGATGCTGGCAGGTTTTTGGGCATGCGGGCTTTTCTTTCGTTGACAATTGGGTAAAATCGGGTATAATAACCGGGTAAACAGTTGCGCAACGAACGAGAGAGTACCCGCAAAGAGTCGGCACAAGAGAGCTGCGGTTGGTGAAAAGCAGTCCGGCGGCGGCGGCGAACATGGCTCGGGAGCGCTTTTGCCCGATAGGTAGGGCAGAACGGTCAGACCCCGATATCGGTCTTTCAAGTAACAAACCAGGGTGGTACCGCGGACGATTTCTCCGCCCCTTCGTTTTCCCATGCGGAAACGGAGGGGCGGTTTCTTCTTTACGTTGCACAGGATCAGGCTGCATTCCACCAGGGATATTTTCAAGGAGGGCATTCCAATGGCAAAAACATTCTACATCACGACCCCCATCTACTACCCCAGCGGTAACATGCACATCGGTCATACCTACACCACCGTTGCAGCCGATACCATGACCCGCTTCAAGCGCATGACCGGATACGATGCCTACTTTCTGACCGGTACCGACGAGCACGGTCAGAAGATCGAAGAAAAGGCTGCAGAGGCCGGTGTAACGCCCAAGGAATTCGTGGACAAGATCGTTGCAGAGACCAAGAAGCTCTGGGAGCTGATGAACATCCAGTACGACGATTTCATCCGCACCACCGACGAACGCCACGAGCGGATCGTGCAGAAGATCTTCCGCCAGTTCTACGAGCAGGGCGATATCTATAAGAGCGAGTACGAAGGCATGTACTGCACCCCTTGCGAATCCTTCTGGACCCCCAGCCAGCTGGCTGACAAGGACGGCCAGAAGGTATGCCCCGACTGCGGCCGCCCCTGCAAGCCCATGAAGGAAGAAGGCTATTTCTTCCGTATGAGCAAGTACCAGGACTGGCTGATCGATTACATCGAGACCCATCCCGACTTTATCCAGCCCGCCGCCCGCGCCAACGAGATGCTGAACAACTTCCTGCGTCCCGGTCTGCAGGATCTGTGCGTAAGCCGTACCAGCTTCAAGTGGGGCGTACCCGTTGATTTTGACGACAAGCACGTTGTGTACGTGTGGATCGATGCCCTGAGCAACTACATCACCGCGCTGGGCTACGGTACCGACCACGACGAGCTGATGAAGAAATACTGGCCCGCAGATGTGCATCTGGTGGGCAAGGAGATCGTCCGCTTCCACACCATCTACTGGCCCATCATGCTGCATGCGCTGGGTCTGCCTCTGCCCAAGCAGGTGTTCGGTCACGGCTGGCTGCTGTTTGGCGGCGACAGAATGGCCAAGTCCAAGGGCAATGTACAGTATGCACAGCCCATTGTTGCCCGCTACGGCTGCGATGCCCTGCGCTACTACCTGATGCGCGAGATGCCCTTCGGCGCAGACGGCAACTACACCAACGAAGCCTTCCTCACCCGCATGAACGCCGACCTTGCCAACGACCTGGGCAACCTGGTCAGCCGCACGGTTGCCATGCTGGAGAAGTACTTCGACGGCGTTGTGCCCGCCTGGACCGATGCCAAGGACGAAGCGCTGGATACCCCTCTGCATGAGCATTGCGCCGCCCTGCCCGCACTGGTGGAAGCCCAGATGGACAAGCTGCAGTACAGCCAGGCGCTGGCCGAGATCTGGAAGGTGATCGGCGAGTGCAACAAGTATATCGATCAGACCCAGCCCTGGATCCTCGGCAAGGATCCCGAGAAGAAGGATCGCCTTGCCAATGTGCTGCTGACGCTTGCCGAGTGCGTGCGCTATGTGGCAGTGCTCATCTATCCCTTCATGCCCACCACCCCCGAGCGCATCTTTGCCCAGCTGGGCGTTACCGATGATGCCCTCAAGACTTGGGACAGCCTTTCCACCTTCGGTCAGCTGCCCGCAGGCATCAAGGTCTGCAAGGGCGAAGCCCTCTTCCCCCGCATCGACATCAAGAAGGAGCTGGAGGCGCTGAATCCCGAACCCGCCGAAGCCCCCAAGGCCGAAGCCAAGACCGAGAAGAAGAAGGAAAAGAAGCACGAGGAGCCGGAGTATCCCGCCGAGATCGCCATCGACACCTTCTTCCAGTCCAAGCTTCAGGTAGGCCGTGTGCTGGAGTGCACCAATGTGCCCAAGTCCAAGAAGCTGCTGCAGTTCCGCCTTTCCTTCGGCAAGGACGGGGAGCGCACCATCCTCTCCGGTATCGCTCAGTACTATCCCAACCCCGAAGAACTGGTAGGCCGCCAGATCGTTGCCGTTACCAACCTCAAGCCCCGCCCCATGATGGGTATTGAGAGCCACGGCATGATCCTCTCCGCCGTGGATGACAACGGTAACCTGCGTCTGGTATCCGTGGGCGAAGGCGTTGAGGACGGTGCCATCGTCGGATGATGCGATTATTTGATTCCCACTGCCATCTGGAGGACGAACGTTTTGCAGGTGAAGTGGAGGTTGTGCTGGAACGTATGGATGCGGCGGGTGTTACCCGTTGCATCCTCGCCTCCAGCGATATGCCCACGGGTGAAAAGATCTTTGCTCTTGCCAATGCACATCCGCAGATCTACGGCATGGTGGGCTTTCACCCCCACGAAGCATCCCAATTCCGGGAGGAAGATCTGGCGCAGATGGCACAGTGGCTGAAAAACCCCAAGATCGTAGGCGTGGGCGAGATCGGTCTGGATTACTACTACGATCACTCGCCCCGGGACGTGCAGCGCAACGTGCTGGAACGGCAACTGGATTTTGCTCTGGAGCAGAATGCCCCGGTCGCTTTCCACATCCGCGATGCCCACGGCGATACGCTGGATATCCTTTCCCGTAGAAAAAAACGCCTGCCCAAAGGTGTGCTGCACTGCTTCAGCGGCAGTGTGGAATGTGCCCGCCAGTATCTGGACATGGGCTTCCACCTGTCCTTTGCAGGTCCCGTTACCTTCAAAAACGCTGCCAAGCTGCAGGAGGTAGCCAAGTTCTGTCCCCTTGACCGTCTGCTGGTGGAGACCGACAGCCCATATCTGGCTCCCGTACCCCTGCGAGGGCAGCGCAACGAGCCTGCCAATGTGCAATATGTGGCGCAGGTGGTGGCAACGCTGAAGGGTATGGATGCGGAAGAACTGGCGCACAAAGCATTTGAGAATACCTGCCGCCTCTACGGCATTCCCACGGAAACGGAGGCCGCACAGCAATGATCTCTCCCGAACAAACCACGGTAGTCGTTCGTCCCCTGCAGCCGCAGGATCTGGCTGCCGCTACCGCCGTATGGAACCAGGTGGTGGAGGATGGCATCGCCTTTCCCCAGCAGGAGATCCTTGACCTGCCTGCTGCCGAAGCGTTCTTTGCCCAACAGGATCTGACTGCCGTCGCTTTGCTGGATGGCAAGGTATGCGGACTGTACATTCTGCACCCCAACAATATCGGTCGCTGCGGGCACATCTGCAACGCCAGCTACGCCGTGGACCGCAACCGGCGCGGGCAGGGCATCGGTAAAGCGTTGGTACAGGATTGTCTGCGAATGGGCAAGGAGCTGGGCTACCGGGTGCTGCAGTTCAATGCGGTGGTAGCAACCAACACTGCTGCCCGCAAGCTCTACGAAAAGCTGGGCTTTGTGCAGCTGGGTACCATTCCCGGCGGCTTCCGGATGCCGGACGGACATTATGAGGACATCTGTCCCTATTACCATGAATTGTGAGGAAACCTCATGACGATACGAAACGCTACATTGGCAGACATGGAGCAGCTGCTCCCGCTGTTTGCCAATGCCCGCCGCTTTATGGCCGATAATGGCAACGCCGGACAATGGTGGGGCGGCTACCCCACCCCCGCCATGCTGGAGGAGGATATTGCCCTTGGGCGCAGCTATGTCTGTGAAGAAGACGGGCATATCTATGCCAGCTTTGTGTTGATGGACGGCGACGAGCCCACCTATCAGGTGATTGAGGGCGCATGGAAGAACGATCTGCCCTACGGCACCCTGCACCGCATTGCCTCCAGCGGCGAAAAGCGGGGCATGATGGACAGGATCGTTGCCTATGCCTACGAACGCTTCGGCAACCTGCGGGGCGATACCCACGAGAACAATCTGCCCATGCAGAAGGCCTTTGAACGCAACGGTTTCGAACGCTGCGGCATCATTCATGTGGCAGACGGCAGCCCCCGCATCGCTTACCAGAAGACCGGCGAGCCGAAAACCGCTTTGCCTAAGCTGATCTGCATCGTTGGCACCAACGCCTCCGGCAAGAGCGATCTGGGCGTAAAGCTGGCAAAGAGATTCGGCGGCGAGATCGTCTCTGCCGACAGCCGGCAGGTATTCCGCAAGCTGGATCTGGGTAGCGGCAAGATCTCTGCCGAAGAGATGCAGGGTGTACCCCACCATCTGCTGGACATCTGCGACCCCGGCGAATTCTTCTCCATGGCAGACTTCCAGCGGCTGGCTTACGAAGCCATCGACGATATCCTTGCCCGGGGCAAGCCCGCGTTTCTGGTGGGCGGTACCGGTCTGTATGTGGATGCCGTGGCAGACGGCTATGTGCTCAGCAATAAGATGCCCGACCTGGCCTACCGCGCAAAACTGGAGGAAATGAGCACCGAAGCCCTCTACCGCATGCTGATGGAGCAGCGTCCCGATTGCGATGTGGAACGACGCAACCGCAACCGGGTAATGCGCCTTCTGGAAAAGCTGCACGACGGCGATGATGTGGTCCCCACCAAAAAGCCCCGCTATCAGGTACTGCGCCTGGGCGTTACATGGCCCCGGGAGATTCTCTGCCAGCGCATTGATGCCCGCATGACCCGCCGTTTTTCCGAGGGCATGCTGGAGGAAGTACAAGCCCTGCTCGACGAGGGTGTCTCCCCCACCTTCCTTTTGAAGCTGGGGCTGGAATACCGCATCATCACCCAGTATCTGCTGGGCGTGATCGATACCCGGGAAGAGCTGGAAACCCTGCTGGGCACCTCCATCAAGCAATTCGCCAAGCGGCAGATGACCTGGTTCCGCCGTAACGAAAGCATCCACTGGCTGGATATGGCAAACGACCCCGCTACGGAAGCCGGCGAGCTGATCGAACGGTTTCTGGCAGACGAAAACTGAAGAGGCAGGCATGGTTACACATACTCGTGGAACCATGCTTGTTTTTTGGCTTAATGTGACGCAGTTTTACATTTCGCGTAACAACATTTCTTTGACACCGGGCATCGGCAATGGTATGATACTATCAGAAAGACAATTTGATATCGGAGGTGATCTCCTTGTTGTGGGAGCGCATCGCAGAAGCACTCATGGAGGACAGCGACAGCATCCTATATGTAACCAGAATGGACGATTACAAGATCCTCTATATGAACAATCAGGTATTCCAGCAGTCGAAGCTTCCGGACAACGACCCTGACCTGTGGGCGCAACCCTGCTACAAGCTGCTGCACGGAAGGGATGAACCATGCAGCTTCTGCAAGCGTGGAATCATCAACCGGCAGGATTTTTACCGCTGGGATTACTACCACGAAGCCACAGGCGTGCATTACTGGATCAAGGACAAAATCATTACCGTAAACGGCGTGGAGTGCCATATGCAGGTGGCTATGCGTATGACCGAACAACTGGAAGCACAGCGGCACATCCAGCGGGAGCTGGAAAAAGAACGGGTGTTGCTGCAATGCGTCAAAACGCTGGAGGGCAACATATCCACCCAAAACGCCGTAGACAGCCTGCTGGAGACTGTGGCACGGTATTTCAGCGGCGACCGGGCCTATCTATTCGAATTCGATTACGAAAAGCAGGTAACCAACAACACCTACGAGTGGGCTGCCGCCGGTGTGGAAAAGGCTATAGAGCTTTTGCAGGAGGTGCCCCTGTCGGTGATCGGATCATGGATCGACGCCTTCCACAGTGTGGGCAGCTTCTACATCAGCGATCTGGATGACAATGTGGATCGCGACTCCGATACCTACCACATTCTGGAACTGCAGGGCATCCGCAGCCTGATCGCCGTACCGCTGGAGAAGGATGGACAGATCATCGGTTTCTTCGGGGTGGATAACCCCCGGCAGAACTACGAGGATATTTCTCTGCTTTCCGCCATATCGGTGTTTATTCTGAATGCTTTGGAAAAGCGCGTCTACCGTGCCATGCTGGAAAAATTGAGCTACGAAGACAGTTTGACCGGGCTGTACAATCGGCACCGTTTCAAACACACAATGGATCGGCTGATGAGAAAGCCACCACAGCAGCTGGCTATCGTTTACATGGATCTGAACAACCTGAAGATTACCAACGACACCCGGGGACACGATGCCGGCGACGCGCTGATCCGCATGGCTGCCCGCATCATTCGCGAAACCTTCGGTGAAGAGACCTACCGCATCGGCGGCGACGAGTTTGTTGCCTTTCTGACGGAGCAGGACGAAGAGCAGCTCCGGTATTTGCTCAAAGAACTGAACAGGAGCATGGCGCAGAACGATGCCAATGTATCGGTCGGCTACAGCTACCGCAGCGGCAATGTACACGCAGAGGAACAGATGAGCGAAGCTGACGATGCCATGTACGCCGAAAAGCTGATCTACCGAAAGCTGCACAGCAAACGCTGACTCAACCGGTTGTTGCCGCCCCCTGCCGGGCGGCAACTTTTTTCTTGATTTTATCAGATTTGTTATTGACAGACGGAGGAACTTATGCTACAATTCCATATTGTTAGCGGCCTCGCAGAGGTTCTCCCCAAGGACATGCGCCTGTAGCTCAGCAGGATAGAGCAACGGCCTTCTAAGCCGTGGGTCAGGGGTTCGAATCCCTTCAGGCGCGCCAGCTATGGTGGATATAGTTCAGTGGTAGAGCGCCAGATTGTGGCTCTGGAAGTCGTGGGTTCGAACCCCACTATCCACCCCACTTACCTTGGGGTATCGCCAAGTGGTAAGGCACGGGACTTTGACTCCCGCATTCGTAGGTTCAAATCCTGCTACCCCAGCCATTTGCCGATAGCACCAAACAAAGAACCGGGATCAGAAAGATCCCGGTTCTTTGTTTTTGCTGCGATCGAAAACACAAAGAGGGCTGCGGCAGCATAGCCGCAGCCCTCCCTATGGCGTTCGATTCTTAACCGATCACCGTGTAGCCCTGATCCTCTACCGTCTTCTTGAGCAGCGCATCGTCTACAGGGGCGTTCAGGGTGATCACAGCGGTGCCGCTTTCGTGGCTTACCACAGCTTCCACCACCTGAGGCAACTCTTCCAGAACCTTCTTGACACGGCCGGAGCAGTGACCGCACATCATGCCTTCGATCTTCATGGTCTTTTCCATTGGTTTTACCTCCTTGGCGGGTTTGTTTTTTCTATCCCTTTTCGCATTGCGGATATCGATCAGATTGAGCCGCAACGCGTTGGATACCACGCAAAAACTGCTTAAGCTCATGGCAGCTGCGCCGAACATGGGGTTCAGCTTCCAGCCCAGCAGACCGATGAACACGCCTGCCGCCAGCGGAATGCCGATGACATTATAGCAGAAAGCCCAAAACAGATTCTGATGGATGTTGCGCAGTGTGGCCCGGCTCAGGCGCATAGCGGCAGGCACATCGCTCAGACTGCTGTTCATCAGCACTACATCGGCTGCATCGATGGCAACATCAGTGCCTGCACCGATGGCAATGCCGATATCGGCACGGGTAAGGGCAGGCGCATCGTTGATGCCGTCGCCCACCATCGCCACCTGTCCGGAAGCCTGTAAGCGTTTGATCACCGCTTCCTTGCCCTGGGGCAGCACATCGGCGATCACTTCATCCACTCCTGCCAGTTTGCCCACCGCTTCAGCGGTACGGCGGTTGTCTCCGGTGAGCATAACCACCCGCACGCCCATGTTTTTCAGCTGGGCCACAGCTTCGGCGCTGTCCTCCTTGAGGGTATCGGCAACAGCGATCACGCCCAGCAGCCGATCGTCCCTGCTGAAAAGAAGAGGTGTTTTCCCCTGACCCGCAAGGGCATCGGCCTGCGCACGAACAGCATCGCTTACTGCGCCGCAGCGGCTCAGATAGGCCAGATTGCCGCCGTGGAGAGTGCTCTCCCCCATGCGTGCGGTAAGCCCGTTGCCGGGCAGCACCCGGAAGTTCTCCACCGCTTCGGGCTCCAGCTTCTGCTGCTTGGCATAGGCGACCACAGCATGGGCCAGCGGGTGCTCGCTCTTTGCTTCCAGCGCATAGGCCGCACGAAGCAGCTCCTCTGCCGAGGCTCCGTCGGCAGGCAGCACATCCGTTACCACCGGGGTACCATTGGTAAGGGTGCCGGTCTTATCCAGCACCACGATCTGGTTTTTGCCCGTTGCTTCCAGAGAAGCCGCCGTCTTGAACAGGATGCCGTTCTTCGCGCCAACGCCGTTGCCCACCATAATAGCCACCGGAGTGGCCAGTCCCAGCGCACAGGGGCAACTGATAACCAGCACCGAGATCCCCCGTGCAAGCGCAAAACCAAAGGTCTGGCCCAGCAGGAGCCAAACGATCAGTGTAAGGAGCGCAATCCCCAGCACCACAGGCACAAACACACCGGATACTTTATCCGCCACCTTGGCAATGGGCGCTTTGGTGGCTGCCGCATCGCTGACCATGCGGATGATCTGGCTCAAGGTGGTATCCTGCCCCACACGGGTGGCTCGGCAGCGCAAATAGCCGCTGCGGTTGGTGGTCGCTGCAGAAACATTGCTGCCCACAATCTTATCTACCGGGATGCTTTCGCCCGTCAGCGCGGATTCATCCACCGCGCTTTCCCCTTCCTCAACGATGCCGTCCACAGGGATATGCTCACCGGGGCGTACAACGAACACATCACCGGTCTTTACCTGCTCGATGGAGGTTTCCACCTCTGCCCCATCCACCCAGAGGGTGGCGGTTTTGGGCGAGAGCCGCATCAGGCTCTTGAGCGCATCAGTGGTTTTGCCTTTGGAGCGGGCTTCCAGCATCTTGCCCACAGTGATCAGCGTCAGGATCATGGCTGCGGATTCAAAGTAGAACTCGTGCAAATAATGGGCTGCCCCTGTGGCATCGCCCTGCGCCTGCAGCCCGGTCATGGCAAAGAGGGCATACACACTGTAAACGAAGGATGCCGCCGAGCCCATAGCCACCAGCGTATCCATATTGGGTGCACCCTTGACGAGCCCTTTGAAGCCACTGGTAAAAAACTTCTGGTTGATGACCATTACAATGGCGGCCAGCAGCATCTGCAAAAGCCCCACCGCTACAGGATTGTTCTCAAAGAAAGCAGGCATCGGCCAACCCCACATGCCGTGCCCCATGGAAACATACATGAGCGCCAGCAGGAAGCCCAGCGAGGCGATCAGGCGACGCTTCAGCTTGGGAGTCTCCTTATCGGCAAGGGCATCTTCGTCCGGCTTGACGGAGGCTGCAACACTGTCTGCTGCTGCGCTGCCCTTCAGGCTTGCGCCGTATCCGGCGGCTTCCACCGCAGCGATCACGGCGGCATCCGCTGCGCTGCCCTCAACGCCCATGCTGTTGGTCAGCAGGCTTACCGAGCAGCCGGTGACTCCCGGCACGGCAGAGACCGCTTTTTCCACCCGTGCGCTGCAGGCAGCGCAGCTCATGCCGGTAACGCTATATTGCTTCATACAACAAAACTCCTTATTTCATCAGCTTATGCAGGGTGGCTACCAGTTCTTCCACCGTATCCTCCCGCCCGGCGGCGATATCTTCCTTCACACAGGTACGGATATGGTCGCCCAGCAATTCTTTACTGAAGGCATTGAGAGCGGCGTTGGCAGCGGCTACCTGCACCAGAATATCGATGCAGTAGGCATCCTTTTCCACCATGCCCCGAATACCCCGGATCTGCCCCTCAATGCGGTTGAGGCGGTGGATCAGCTTATCGTGCTCGGTTCTGGTACGCTCCTTGGTTTCGTGGCAATGCTTGCAGGGCATAAGGTTTCTCATCCTTCCGGGTAGTGATCGTAAGCAGTCAGAACACACTGATATTATATACCCCCATGGGGTATGTGTCAATGGATCAAAAAACCGTTCCGCAAGACAGGGAACGGTTTTTGGGCAGGTTATTCCTCCGCCGGGTTTCTTTGCACCACGGCATACATCAGCCGGTCGAATTCCGGCATTGCGCTTGTAATGCCCTCTTCCACGATCTGCAAGTTGCTTTGCGCCAGCTCGCGGCGGAAGGCAGGAAACGATACCATGCGGCAGGAGGTTCCTGCCACCAGTATTTTTCCGCTGGGGTGGCTGCGCTCCTGCAATTCAAAAGCGCGGGAGATGTCGCTTTGCATTTCTGCCTCCCCATCGCCCATGGTGCAGATAAGCCCGTAGCCGCCGGGCTTCAGACAGTCGCGGACAAAGCGGTAGAAGCCCTGCCGATCCTCATCCTGCACCAACATATGGATCACGGCAACGGCATAAACAAAATCGAACGTACGCCCCGGGGTTTGAGACAGGCAATCCAGCACACGGAAGTTCTCCCTATGCTGCGGCATGGTCTTTTGGCAATAGGCGATCGCTTCGGGCGAAATATCGGTGGCCAGCAAAGCGTGGTAGCCCTCCGCCAGCAATGCCCGGGCATCCCTGCCCTCGCCGCAGCCGATCTCCAGCAGATCGTGGACAGGCTGGATCCCGTATTTACGAATGGTTTCCAGAACCACGGGCGTGTTTCGGTCGCTTGCCCAGCTGACACCTTTTTCGTGGGCGGTTTTGTACCGTTCGTCGTAAGCGGCATAGTATTTCCGGTTGTCATTCCGCATCACATACCGGCTGCCGCGCAGGGTCTCCACGATCCGGAAGCCCAAACGCTGATACAGCGATACCGCACGTTCGTTTTTGATAAACACATACAGCATCACCGGTTCACGCACGGATCGGCAGCATTCTTCGATCACCCCCGTACCGATGCCCCTGTTTTGAAATGGCGGCAGCACGTAGAGATCGTCGATCTCGTACAAGCCATCTTCGTTTCGGTAGAAATGATAGTACCCCGCCTTTTCACCATCGGCACAGACGAGCGTGTATTCCCCGATGCTGTTTTGAATCTTGCGGCGTACCCAGTCCATCACAAAAGGAAGATTGATCTGATCCAGCTGCTCGTAGTCGCGTATCAGCTTTTCGCACAGATCGCATATGGTTGCAATGTCGGCAGCAGTTGCCGGTTGATAGGTGATTTTCATACTTTACCTGCCTGTATACTCATTCAGCGCATTCCCTCAACAGTCACACGCCACTCTTTTTCCAGTGCATCCAATGGATGGTTTCCGTATAGCCGATCTTGCGGTAGAAGGGATCTCCGCCGCCGGTCATGAACTGCGCACCCAGTGCGCCCAGCCGCTGATAGTGGCGGGTAAGCGCCGCTTCCGCCAACCCCTTGCCCCGGTGTTTGGGCACAGTGCAGAGAGGCTCCATGTACGCCAGCTTGTTTTCCGGCACCCAGCACATGCCGGAATAGCAGACATATTCGCCAGTCTCATCAGCGATGATCACATCGTATTCATAGGTGGAATGGGGCGGCGGCGCCAGCATACAGCTGATGATGCCCCGATAGGCTTTGACCGGGTTCCATTCCGTGCCGGGATCCTCGCCGTCCCAGCCCTGGAAGGGACCTTTGTCCTCGTGTCCGAAGCCCTTCCACGTGCACTCACCCAGCCTGACAGGATCCACCTCCTCAGGCTCCACAAAGTGGTAGCCCTCGGGCAGAGGACGCTTCAGGTTGGTTTTGGCAAAATCCAGCAACATATCGTTGTATTCGTAGGCAAGGGTGTAGCCCAGCTTCTTGGCGGCCTCCATCAGCGCGGTCTGCCCGGGGAAAAACACCAGCTCCTTCTCGCCGGGCTTGCCGGGCATATACCGATCCGCATAGGCGATCATTTCCCCGGCAAGGCATTCATAGCCGGGCAGAAGGGCAAAAAAGATGTTGGTAGCTGGGCTTTCGTAGTAAACAAAGCCAACCGGTTCGCCCTCGTCGAGCCAAAGACGGTTCAGATAGGAAAGGCTGGCATCGAACCAGCTGGAGGTGAGGGCATATTCAAAAAACGGCGCAGGCATGCCTCGGGTAAAGCAAGGGGTGTAGTTCTGGATCAGCAGCTGCCACACCATCTCGTTGTCGCTGAGAATCTGAAAATTCCTGGTGGTGATCTTCATACCGTTATCTCCTTAAGCAATTCGGAATCCATCATTCCAGCCCGGCCAGTTCCCGCACCACCTGTCCGGCAATGACGAGCCCCATCACAGAGGGCACAAAGGAGGTACTGCCGGGGGTCTGCCGCTTTCCGGGCGCATTTTCAATGGTTTCCTCCGCCAGAGGAACAAGGGCGGGTTCGGTGGAATAACAGACCCTTAAATGGTCAATGCCCCGCTTGCGCAGTTCCTGCCGCATCACTCTTGCCAGACGGCATACGCTGGTCTTGCTGATGTCCGTCACCACCAGTTTGGTGGGATCCAGCTTATTGCCCGCCCCCATGGCGCTGATCAGCCGCACCCCCAACCTGTTGCAGCGCACCGCCAATTCCAGCTTGGCAGAGACGGTATCGATGGCGTCGATCACGTAATCGTAGCGGGAAAGATCCACCTGGTCGGCGTTTTCGGGCAGGTAAAACAGTTGCTGCGCCTCCACCCGCAACTCCGGGTTGATGGACAGGAGCCGTTGCTTCATGGCTTCGGTTTTGGGCATACCGATGGTTTCCTGTGTGGCGATCAGCTGCCGGTTCAGATTGGTCAAGCTCACATCGTCGTTATCAAACAGATCCAGCGCACCCACACCGCTGCGGCACAGCCCTTCGGCGGCATGCCCACCCACGCCGCCCAGCCCAAAAACAGCTACGCGGCTTTGCTTCAGCTTCTCCATGGCTGCGCTTCCCAGCAGCAGGCGGGTGCGGTCAAACATGTTCTCCATGAAATATACACGTCCTTTCAGATGCCAGTATTATAGCACAGAGCATCTTTCTGCGCCACCGCATGCAGGATTTTGCCCCATCCCGGAAGAAATAGTCAGAGTGAATTCATACCAAAGCCCAAGGAGGCTTCTTTTATGGAACTGACAGTATCCAAAAGCGGCATTGGTTTTTCTTCCCTGGAAGCCGCCATTGACAGCATTCCCGCCGACTGCGCCGAAGAAGCTGTGATCCGCATCCTGCCCGGAACCTACCGGGGAAAGGTAATTCTGAACAAAAACCATGTGACCCTGCTGGGCGAAGAGGGCTCCCATCTGGTCTTTAACGATTACGCCCTCAATCCCCTGCCGGACGGCACCACCCGGAACACTTTTCTTACCCCCACGCTGCTGATCACCGGTGATGATGTGACCCTTCGGGGACTGACGGTGGAAAACGATGCAGGCGACGGGCGCAAGGTCGGACAGGCCGTGGCGGTCTATGCCGCAGGCGACCGCTGTCGTTTCTTCGATTGCCGACTGCTGGCCGCACAGGATACCCTGTTCTGCGGCCCGGTGCTTCACAAGCTGCACCGGTTTGTAAAGCCCTACGAGATACCCCTTGGGGTGGAAGGGGTTGCCGACCGCCCGCCCGTGGATGCGCGGCTTTATTTCGAAAACTGCTATATACGCGGCGATGTGGACTTTATCTTCGGACCCTACCGCTGCTGGTTTGAAGGCTGCACCCTGCACTGCAATGCCCGGGGAGGCTACTATACCGCTGCCAACACCCCCGAGGGGCAGCCCTTTGGTTTTGTGTTCCACCATTGCAGGCTGACCGGGGACTGCGAACCCGGCGGCGTTTATCTGGGCAGACCCTGGCGGGAGCACGCCGCCACCGCCTTCCTGCATTGCGAAATGGATGCCTGCGTTCATCCCTCAGGCTTCACCGACTGGCTCATCACCGGGCAGCCCAACCGTCCGGTAACCAAGCGGTATTGCGAATTCGGCTCCACCGGCGCCGGCAGCGATACCGCAGCGCGCCACCCGGGCATGAAGCTGCTTTCGGCAGAAGAAGCGAAGGAATACACCCTGCCAAACGTGCTGCCCGGCTGGGATCCCCGTGCCTGAGGTTTGCGTTTTTCCCTTGTTTGATGTACAATAAACCAAATTTCGACACGAAAGGCGATGAGCCGGATGCTGGAGATCATCGTAAACCCCGCAGCAGGAAACGGCCGTGCAAAGGTGATCGCACAGGAGCTTTCCCGTTATCTGACAGACAAAAACGCAGCTTATCAGCTCGTCTATACCCAAGCCCCTGACCACGCCACCGAGCTGGCAAGGGATGCCGCAGCCCGTGGCATTGATACCGTGATCGCCGTGGGCGGCGACGGAACCATTACCGAGGTCGCACGCGGTCTTGCCCATACCAATACTGCGCTGGGCATCATCCCCTCAGGAACCGGCAACGATTTTGTCAAAGCCATCGGCGTACCCAGAGACTGGCGCAGCGCAATAGACTTTATCCTCACCCATCCTGCACGACCGGTCAATACCGGGACCGTTAATGATCGTTTCTTTATGAATGCCTGCGGCGCAGGTTTCGATGTGATGGTGCTGGATTACTCCATTGAAGCAAAAAAGCATTGCAGCGGCATCTGGCCTTACTTCTACGGCATCATCCGGGCAATTAAAAACTACAAGCCCTTCCGGATGCGGGTAGAGATCGGCGATGATCGGGTAATGGAGGGTGATTACATGCTCTGCTCCGTTGCCAACGGCAAATACATTGGCGGCGGCATTCCCATTGCCAAGCAGGCCGATGTGACCGACGGACTGCTGGATATTCTGGTGGTGGATGCGGTGCCCCGCTGGAAGATCCCCTTCTATCTGCCGTCCATCATGCTGGGCACCCTTCCCCGCCGCAAGCCGGCGCACCTGTTCAAAGCCGAAAAATGCAAGCTTTCCTCCCCCGGCATGCGGCTGAATCTGGATGGCGAGATCCTGCCCATCGACAGCGCCTGCTTCGCATTGGAAACCGATGCTCTGAAAGTCCACTGGTGAAACTTGTGAAACTTTCGTAAACCTCTGCTTTTTCCTGTGGTAATTCCCACCATTTGATGCTATACTACAGTTGATGGTACATGTGTTCCGGCATAACCGTCCCGAACGCATCCAGAATATGTCCCCAAACGAAAGGATGGAATACCCCCATGTCCAACATTACCGCAAAGATCAAGTCCGGCTGGCTCAAGTGCATGGAATCTATCGGTCAGGGCGCTGCCAACATGGCTGACAACGCCAAGCAGAAGCTGGGCGAACTGAACATGGAAAACCGCCGCAAGGAGCTGCAGGCCGAACTACCCAAGAAGGTTATGCAGCTTTGGAAGGACGGCGTTGAGCTGCCCGAAGAACTGAGTGGTCTGCTGACCGAGCTGAACGGTCTGGAAGAAGAGCTGGCTGCCCTGCGCGCTGCCCGTGCCGCCAAGAAGGCGAAGCCCGCCATCACCGACGGCAAGGAAGAAGCAGTAGTGGAAGAGGCTGCTGAAGAAGCCGTGGAAGCCATCGAAGAGACCACCGAAGAAGCCGCCGAGACCGCCGAAGAGGCTGTTGAAGAGGTCGTCGAGGCCGTTGCCGAAGCCACCGAAGAGCAGAACAATTTCTAAGAACAACCAAAACCGCTGCCATCGTGCAGCGGCTGTTCTTGTTTATACGGTTCTTTGCTGTACGGCGACCCTACGATACGCAGGTTGCCTTGCCTCCGCTTCCGGGGTAAGATGATCTTACCAACAAAAGGAGGCGATCCGCCATGAACGGTTATGTAACCGGCGAAACCATCCGCCGTCTGCGGGAAGCAGCCGGGCTTACCCAGAAGCAGCTTGCACAGCAGCTGTTGATCAGCGACAAAACGGTTTCCAAATGGGAGACCTCACGCGGACTGCCGGATGTTTCCCTGCTTGCGCCCCTTGCCGGTGCGCTGTCGGTCTCTGTTGCCGAGCTGCTTTCCGGCAACTGCATCCAGAACCGGAACCGCAGCGGCAACCTGATGCGCAGCCGGTTCTATGTATGCCCGGTCTGCGGCAACATCATTCACGCAATGGGCGAAGGCTCGTACAGCTGCTGCGGCGTTTCCCTGCCGCCGCAGGAAGCCGAGCCGGAGGATGAGGAGCACAGCATCCGGATCGAAAGCGTGGAAAACGAACATTTTCTGTCTCTGGACCACCCCATGACGAAGGAACACTACCTCAGCTTTATCGCGTGGGTGACCGGCGACCGGGTGCAGCTGGTCAAGTGGTATCCCGAAGGCAATGCAGAGACCCGCATCCAGCTGCGGGGGCATGGTATTCTGTACGTATATTGCAACCGGCACGGGTTATTCTCCCGGCGGGTATAGCGAAAATGCGCAGCCGCAACAGCGGCTGCGCATTTCTGATTTCTTAATACTTCCAAAAATCAAGGATCAAACCTGCTATTTTGCTACTGTCTACGATATAGCTGCCGTGCCCTTCGCCGGGCAGGATCTGCAGCTGTGCGCCGGGAATCCGGGAGGCGATCTCCTCCAGATGTCTGCGGCTGATCATATCCCGGCTGCCGCCTGTGATCAGCACAGGGCAGCGGATCCGCCCCAGCTGTTCCGCCGTTATATCCGGTTCGGTAAGCATCAGACGGAACAGGGGCGAACGATCAAAGAAATAGATAACCCGGAACACGGTCAGCCAGAACGGCTTCAGCCCCTGTGGTTTGGTATTGACACCGCAGGCGATGATGCCGCCAAGCAGTTCCGGATATTGAACTGCCAGCAGCAGCGCAAGGATACCACCGTCGCTGAAGCCGCAGATCAGCGGTTTTTCCAGTCCAAGTATATCGATCAGCAGATGGATATCCTCCGCCATATCCCGGTAGTGGTATTCGCTGACGGGAAAGCTCTGCCCATGGCCCCGGCTGTCCACGGCGATCACCCGGAACCGGTCTGCCAGCAGCGGCACCGCCGCATCAAAGATATGGTGATCCTCCCCGTTGCCGTGCAGCAGGATCAGCGGCTGCCCGCTGCCGCTCTCTTCGTAATACAGAATGCCGTTTGGCGTGTTCAGCTCCATATGCGCTCCTTATTCGATGGCATCCAGCATGCGCTGGATATGCTCGCGCGCCGCCTGGGCATTATCGGGTCTGGTCTCCTCAAAAGTCATCTGGATGTGTGGCTTCTTCAGCTTGGCAAAGCGGAGTACGGCAGAATAATCCATCTCACCCAGACCCGCCGCCATGCAGGGCATGTTGTCGGTGCCGTTGTTCACATAGTCCTTGATGTGGATAACGGAAATATCCTGTCCCAGCAGTTCAATGGCTTCGGCGATCACCTCATCCCGGCGATGCAGGTTATCCGGGTGCAGCAGATTGACCGGATCCAGAATGATCTGCAGATTGGGCGATGCAATGGCATCCAGCACACGGCGGGCGCGCTTGCCGTCGCAGACGATGTGCTTGTAGACGGGCTCGATCGCCAGCGTTACGCCCAGCTTCTCAGCGTTCTTGACCACAGGCTCCACCCGACGGATGAACATCTCCAGTGCGGCATCGGTGTGGCTGTGCTCGGGGTCATAGCGGTATTCCGGATTGGGGTTGCCGGTCTCGGTACCCACCACGCCCGCACCCATCCAATGGGCAAGCTGCAGATGGGCCACATAACGCGCCACTGTATCTTTGTAGACGCTCTCGTCCGGGTGGGTCAGGTTCAGGTAGCAGCCCAGAACGGCCACATCCAGCCCATCCAGCGACTTTTTGACAAAGCCGGCAAGACCGGGGCTTGCCACCATGGGATCCATGTAAGCAGGAGAAATGCATTTGCTCAGCGCCAGATGAACACATTCGTAGCCCTGTGCTTTCACAAACTGTGCCCGCTGTGCCAGCGTGCCCGGCGCAGCATCGTGCATTCGAATACCCAAAGACATATGTTTTGTCCTCCTGTGCAGGTGTTTTTGTCTGTTACCAGTATACTGGATATTCGTTTGTTTTGCAATGTTGATATCGCAGGGAGCCTGTGGTAGCATTGCAGTATCACCTGACTGTAACCAAGGAGGAGAAACCCATGGCGACCCTGCATCTGATCTGTGGCATCATCTCCAGCGGCAAAACCACCTATGCCCGGCGCATGATGGCGCAAAAGCCTGCCCTGCTCCTTTCGGTGGACGAGGTGACCCTTGCCCTTGGCAGCATCCTTCCGCCGGAGCGGCACGATGATACCACCGTCTGCGTCAAGAAGTACCTGATGCAAAAAGCGGAAGAATCGCTGGTAGCAGGGTTGGATGTGATCTTTGACTGGGGCTTTTGGCGTGCCGCGGAAAGACGGGCGATGGAAGCGTACCTGCAATGTGCGGGCATCGAGCATGTATGGCATTACATAGACATTTCGGAAGAACGCTGGGAAATGTACATTGCCGGACGAAACGAGTCCGTGCAGCGTGGCGATATCTGTGCCTACTATGTGGACGAAGGGCTGAAGCAGAAATGCGCCGGTCTGTTCGAACCGCCTCTGCGGGAAGAGATCGACGTGTGGTATCTACCGGAAGATGCATAAACCAAACGGGTCTGCGCGGCAGCACAACAGACGCAGACCCGTTCATTACATTATCTCCAGTTGCGCCCGATGCGCAGGAAGCCCTCCAGCAGTCCCGGCATCCCTACGCTCTGGGCAGCCACCGCAGGCACCTTGGCGACCACCTGCCCGGATAGCAGCACCCGCACCATCCCGATGGTCTGCCCTTCCTCCACCGGGGCTTCCAATTGCTCCGGCAACTCCACCTCAAGGGAGAGCTGCTTTTCCTGCCCGGCTTTGAGCAGCATACTTACCCCGCTGCCCACCGCGGCTTCCACCTGCTGCGCCATGCCCAGATGTACCGGCACATACTGCCCCAGCAGATCGCCTCTGTTGAGCAGGGTAAGCCGCTTATAGCCCGCAAAGCCGTAATCCAGCATGGCGCGGGCTTCGTCAAAGCGTGTCTGGCTGTTGGGCACGCCCAGCACAATGGCGATGAGCCGCATACCATCTTTCTGCGCCGTTGCCGCCAGGCAATAGCGGGAATCGTCCGCTGAGCCGGTTTTGAGCCCGTCGCAGCCCTCATAGAAGCGCACCAGTCGATTGGTGTTGGTCAGATCGGTGGTGCGCCCACTGGGATGGGTCAGGGTGTCCATCCACACCGCCGCATGGGTGAAATACTCCGGGTGGCTGCACATTTCACAGGCAAGCAAAGCCACATCCCGCGCGGTGGTGTACTGTCCCTCCACAGGAAGACCGGTAGCGTTGATGTAACAGGTATCCCCCATGCCAAGCTCCTGGGTGCGGGCGTTCATCAGTCGGGCAAAATCGGTTTCCGTACCTGCAATATGCTCTGCCAGAGCCACCGCCGCATCGTTTGCGCTGGCAATAACAGTAGCGCGCAGCAGATCCTTCAGGGGATAGACCGCACCTGCATCCAGCAAAGCCTGGCTGCCGATCTGCCCCGCCGCATTCCCGCTTACCGTTACCCCATCTTCCGGCGACAGGCGTCCGGCTTCCAGTTCCTCCAGTGCAAGCAGCAGGGTCATCAGCTTGGTAACGCTGGCAACAGGCCGCCGTTCATCGGCATTTTTCTCAAATATGACAGTACCCGTATCTGCTTCCAGCAGGATGGCGCTGCCAGCGGTCAGTTCCATCGGTAAACCGCTTTCCAGCGGGGTTGCCGATGCAAAGCTGCCAAAGGCAAGCAGACAAACCAATATCCACGATGCCCAGCGAACGATCCTTCTTTGCTTTCTCATACGAAAACGCTCCTTCCACGCCTGTTCTTCTGGGAACAGCATACGCAGGGAAGGAGCGTTTTAGGCTATATTCGTTTCATCCTTTCGGAATTACAGCTTGGCGATCACGCCGTCCACGAGAGAGCGGAACACATCCCGCACCCTCGCGCCGGTCTCTACCACCTCGATATGGCTCAGTGGCTGATCCAGAATACCGGCTGCCATGTTGGTGATGCAGCTGATCCCCAGTACCCGGATACCGCAGTGCCGCGCCACGATGGTTTCCGGCACAGTGGACATGCCAACGGCATCTGCGCCCAGCGTACGAACCATACGGATCTCGGCGGGGGTTTCGTAAGTGGGGCCGTTGAGCCAGCAGTATACGCCGTGCTGCAGCTTGATCTCCCGTTCGGCAGCCACAACGTCGGCAAGCTTCTTCAGTTCTACGTCATAAGCATGGGTCATATCGGGGAAGCGCACGCCGAATTCGCCCAGATTGGGACCGGTAAGAGGATTCTTGCCGGAAAGATTGATAAAGTCCTCGATCACCATCAGATCGCCGGGTGTGTAATCAACATTCACGCCGCCGGCAGCGTTGGTAACGATCAGGGTCTGTACGCCCAGCAGCTTCATCACACGGATGGGCAGGGTAACATCCTCCAGAGAATAGCCCTCGTAGGAGTGGAAGCGTCCCTGCATCATGCATACACGCTTGCCATACAGCTTTCCGCAGAACCAGCGACCCTCGTGGAAGGGAGCGGTGGATACCGGGAAACCGGGAATGTCTTCGTAGGATACGCTGGTGGCATCCTCCAGGGCGTTGATGTAATCGCCCAGACCGCTGCCCAGAATGACGCCGATCTCGGCTTCACCGCAGCGTTCGCGGATCATATCGGCGGCGGCGTGGACTTTTTTCATGTAGTTTTCTGCATTCATGTTCAATCGCTCCTTTTGAATGAATAGTGAGACCTATTTGGAAGGCAGTTCACGGCGTTGTGCCCGTGCTGCCTTATCAAAGCCTGTCAAGAAAGCTCTGTGCGCCGAAGCGTTCCTCCAGACCGAAGTTCTCGGCAATGGTGGCGGCGATATCGGCGTAGGTGGTGCGGGTGCCGAGGGAGGCGCGCCCCTGCATGGTCTTGGCATAGCAAAGAATGGGAATATACTCGCGGGTATGATCGGTGCCGGTATGGGCAGGGTCGCAGCCGTGGTCGGCGGTAAGGATGAGCAGATCCTCCTCGCCCATGGCAGAGACGATCTCGGGCAGCCGGGCATCGAAATAACGGAGCGCATCGGCGTAGCCCTTTACATCACGGCGGTGACCGTAAGCAGAATCGAAATCCACCAGATTCACGAACAGAAGTCCGGTAAAGTCTTCCTGCATGGCCTTGAGGGTGGCATCGATGCAGGCAGGGTTACCTGCGGCATGGTCGCTCTTGGCGAGACCGCGCATGCAGAAGATATCTTCGATCTTACCGATGCCCATGGTGAAAAGTCCTTTTTCGCTCATGGCATCCAGCAGCGTACGGGAAACCGGCTCCAGCGAGAAATCCCTGCGGTTGCCGGTGCGGGTGAAATGCCCCTTTTCCTTGCCAACAAAGGGTCGGGCGATTACGCGGCCTACGGCATGCTCGCCGGTCAGGATAGCACGTGCCTTTTCGCACATCTCATACAGCTTTTTGGGAGGATACAACTCCTCGTGGCAGGCGATCTGGAACACGCTGTCGCCGGAGGTATAGACGATGGGATAGCCCGTGCGGATATGCTCCTCGCCCAGCTCGTCCAGAACAGCGGTGCCGCTGGCAGGACGGTTGCAGAGGGTCTTGGTGCCGATGGCGGCCTCGAATGCATCCATCACTTCGGGCGGGAAGCCTTCGGGATAGAGCGGGAAAGGTTTTTCCAGGCGGATGCCCATCAGCTCCCAATGACCGGTGGTGGTGTCCTTTCCGGCAGAGGCTTCCATGGACCGTCCGTAAACGCCCGCCCCTTCGGTAGGTACGGCATAGCCCATGCCGTCGATGCAACCGAGTCCCATGGCTTCCATATGGGGCAGAGAGGGACATTCCTGCTCATAAATGTGTCCAAGGGTGTTGGAACCTGCATCACCGTAAGCGGCGGCATCCGGCAATGCGCCTGCGCCCACGCTGTCCAGAACGATCAGTATGACCCGCTTTTTCATCGATTGATCCTCCCCTATATCATTTGACATACATACCCGATTATCCTTCCGGGTCGCGCTTACGCGCCTCTTTTCTGCGTCTTCCGGCTTCAAAATCGACCATTTCCTGCTCGCTGACCGGTTTCAGCCGGGGTACGCGGGTAGGTTTTCCATCCTCATCCAGCGCCACCATGGTCAGGTAGGCGCGGTTGACGAGCGCCCGCACATTGTTGCGCTCCGGGCGTTCCACATAGGTTTCCACACAGACTTCCATGCTGGTGTTGCCCACATAGGTGACCCGGCCGCAAAGGGTGACGATATCGTTCAAATTAGCAGGCTTCAAAAACGACAGGTGATCCACCGCCGCGGTAAGCACTTCCCGGTCTGCATGTCTGCGGGCGACCACTGCCGCCACCACATCGATCCACTGCATCAGCAGCCCGCCGAAGAGACGAAAGCTGGAGTTGACATCCCCCGGCATTACGATATGCACCTGCTCGGTTCTGCTGTAAGCCACCGTTTTTTCGGAAATACTTTTCACAGCTCTACCTCCTTGCCATCCATCCGGATCCTGATACTGTCTGTGCGTTGTACATTTCCGGCCAACGCCAACAGCGCTCTGTAGTGGGCATCCACCAGCCGCCTGTCCAGCGCCCAGTGGAACAGCAGATGCTTTCTGGGCATCGGGTGCAGGGTGAACAGATCGCTGTAGCGGTCGTAAAGCCGCTGGATAAGCGCTTCTTCGGTGGTGGAACGACCCAGTTCCACATCAAACTGGCTCATGCTCTCGCACTCGCGGCTGATCAGCCCCAGACGGTGAGACGGCGCAACGATAAAGGAGGGATCCGGTTTACCGTTGACAACCGCCAGATGGATCCGGTCATCCATCAGAGGCGAAAAATCCGGCAGCACATCGGGACAGATGGGATGGTGCAGAATATCCATATTGATCCACGCCACATGGGTAAAGGATGGATTTTCCGCAGCTGTTTTCCGCATCAACAGCCATTTGCTGCGCCCCAGATGATCCTTGGGGGTCATTTTCCGCGCCATATAGTGCCGCGGAAGCACAGCACGTTCAGGGTAGCTGCGTGCATTTCTGCACAAAGCGCGCAGATGGCGCTCCCAGTTGCCGCCGGTGTACAGGGTAAGCGGCAGGTTTTGGAGCGCATTCAGATACGTAAAGCGGAGCATATAGACATCGTACGGTTTGGAAGGGTTTGGCAGATCCACAAAGGCAGAGATCAAATGAGGCACCACAGGCCTGTCCATCTTTTGGATAAAGGAACGGATGCGCCCACGCACAGCCAGTGCGCCGGGCAGCTTCTGGGCGTAGGTTTCGGAGGCTCCGTAAAGCCCCCATCTGTAGCGCAGCGACAGGGTCTCTGCTCCGCTGCCCAAGCCCGCAAGCTGTTCAAAACGCTGTACGGACGAAAACCGAAGCAATTCTCCCTGCGGACGCAGGAACCAGCGTGTGGGCAGCTGCTTCACCGGCCAGAGCACCGGCCTGTCCAACGCATAAACGGGAACATTGGCAATGTGCGCCGCCAGGCTGAGCAGTTCCCGCTCCGGATCCAATTCTTCAACGCTCTGCGGACGACCGAAAATCAGCGCAGGATCCACCACCATGGTGCGTACGGGCATTGCGCTGCACACCAGCGGTAACCCGCGGGTGATCTGCACCCTGCTTCCCTCCTGTGCCCCGAAAGCAGGCAAATATGCCTGCGGCTCCAGCTGTTCGCAGGCTGCCCCCATGCAGCCGGTGAGCAGCGCATTGTATTCCACTTTATTGAAACGGCTCTGGATCTCCCTGTCCCACATGGCAGAAAAATCGTGTTCCCCCTGCAAGGCAAGAAAGTATGTATCGCCGCAACGGCGCAATACAGCAAGCCCTTCACCGGTGTAAAACACCAGTGCATCGGACGGCAGTTCTTCGTTATCTTCGGTTTCTTGCGTCAGAGCGGCACGAAAAAACTCCGGCAGCGCAAAACGAAGCCCCGCCGGGCTGTGTGCCTGATTGTATGCCGCCATCACAGTGCGGCGCGCAGCCCCGGCATCCTCCAGACCGCTCAGTATGACCAGCGTGCGCGCTAACGGCATCTGCCCGCACCTCCTCTTGCCTACTATTATAAAAGCCATTCTCCCCTGCGTCAAGATTGCCATTCATCCCAATACCATCAAAAGGGCATCGGATGCAATTGTCAGTTTCAGACATTCAAGACGACATTTCAAGTTCCGGTTTTGCTTTTTTACAGCATAGCACATGACAACCGGCGGGTAATATGCTATGATATGACCGTCGACAATTGGTAAGTACCAAACCGGTTTACACCCGACCCTTAACATCCAAAGGAGGAAAACGAATGTTCCGCAAGATTCTGGCTTCTGTTCTTTGCCTGATGCTGGCTTTGGCCATGCCTCTGAGCTCTTTTGCCGCCACCGACGTTACCGCCCGTATCATCCCCGGCGACGAGATCGCCGCAGCGGAAGAGACCGTCGCCAACGTGCTTGGCAGCCTCATTTTCCACGTGATCGCCGATGAAGAAGGCGCCATGAAGCTGGCTCTGGAATCCACCAGCGGCGAGATCGTCAGCGCCGCCATGAGCATGGACGAGAACGGCTTCTTCGTCTCCAGCCCCTTGCTGGGCGACCGCACCCTGTATTTTGATCTGGACGACATTGCCGCCGCAATGACCCAGATCATGAAGCAGCAGGGCATGAGCGATGAAGAGATCGCCCAGTTCCAGCAGGCCATGGGCTCCATGACCATGCCCACCAATTTCCTGACCGCTCAGGAAATGGACGAGGATGAACTGGAAGCCATGCTGCTGAACGACCCCGCCATGGTCAAGTTTATCGAGAGCATCGAAAAGAAGACCGTGGTGACCGAAGGCAGCTTTACCGATGCCGCCCACAACCCCGCCACCGTCAAGACCGAAGTGACCATGGACAGCAGCGACATCGCTCTGCTGATGGATGCCGAGATCTACAATCAGTTCTATGCCAGCTTTGCCCAGAGCGCCGGTATGAATGCCGACGAAATGGCCGCCAAGGTGAAGGAACTGCTCAACCAGATGGACATCAACTACAACATCGTTGCCTACACCGCCGGTGAAGACGATGTGTGCGCCGCCGAGATGGATATGACCATCAAGGGCGAGCTGACCGTTGAGGTTGCCGACAAGAACGGCAAGACTTCCACCCAGACTGCCAATCTGGACATGGTTTCCAAGATGACCCTGAACGTGCTGACCAACGGCGATGTGGACACCTGCACCATCGCTGCCGACATGACCAACAACGGCACCGGTTCCGACGACCTGAAGACCATGAAGCTGGATGCTGTTGTGGACATCAACGACGAAGCCGACACCTACGGCATCAACGGCGTTATGAAGGTAAATGACGATCCCCTGAGCTTCAAGGGCGCTCTGACCGAGGGCGAGAACGATGCCGTGAAGGGTTGGCTGGCTCTGCTTGCCGACAGCCAGCAGCTCACCTTCACGGTGGATGCCAACGAAGCCGATGAGACCCAGAATGTGTTGGTTTCCATCCTGATGCGCGAGAACGCCACCGATATCGTGGAGCCCACCTGGTCCGACAAGCCCATGATGTCCATCGCGCTGCAGATCAAGGATGTTGAGACCCCCGCTGAGCTGACCGCGCTGAAGGCTGCCACCCCCGAAACCGCCATGCAGTTGCTGAAGATGAGCGAGACCGAACTGAACGACGAGCTGGAAGCCATCTCTACCGATGCCATGAGCGCGCTGTTCGCCGGTATGTCCAACCTGCCCCCGGAGCTGCTGAGCCTGATGATGACCGAAGGCAACTAAGCGATCCCAAAAGCAGACAATATCTGCTGTGCCCCGTACCGCTTGCGGTACGGGGCTTTTATTGTCTTCGGCAAAGATTCTTTCGCGGCAGATGCCGCACTACCGCCCCACCGACAGGAAAACATTGGCTTTCCCGCGGTATGGTGGTATACTTGATCTGGCAGCTACCATCATTTTCCGTATCCAAGGAGGTTATCCCATGCGCAAACTGACTGCTGTATTGCTTGTGATCGTTCTCTGCCTCAGCCTGCCGCTGCATGCCTTTGCAGCCACCGAGCTGACGCTTCGCCTGCGCGTGGGCGAAGCGCTCCTTGAGGAAAACTACCTCACGATCGAAGAATTGGAACTTCTTTTCAACAGCCTGTTCTACAAGGTGATCATGGACGGCTCCACCGCTGCGTATTCCCTGCACAGCGAAAAGGGCGAGATGCTCAATCTGTGTTACCGAAGCGGGCTGGAGGGCTTCTATTTCTCTTCGCCGCTGGTGGGCGAGCGCACGCTGTATTTCTCCACCCACGATGCTGCCGAGCGCATCAAGCAGGAAATGGAAGCGCAGCCTGCCCAAACCCCGGAAGCGTATGCTACTGAGGCATCTGCAAGCACGACCGTTATTTCCATGCTGCCTACCGCCATTGCCGCGGGGCTGATCCCTGCCATCTTCCAAGGCGATTCCATCATTACCGAGTTTGCCCAGCTGTTCTCGGAGAGCGGCGCACTGATCGGCGGCGAAAAAACGGTATCCGAAGGCAGTTTTACCAGCGAGGAACACGACCCTGCCACGCAGAAGACGGTGCATACCTTCACCGCTGCCGATCTGGCAGCGCTGTGTAAAGACCCGGCCTTCCGCAAGCTGTGGAACGATCGCCTGCAACTGAACGAAAGCACCGCCGAGGAGATCTTTCTGGCTCTGGAAGATGAGTTTGCCAAAAGCGATCTGATTGTTACCCGCACTGCTTATACCGACGGTGAAAAGGAATGCGCCGTCCTTTGGGAGATCGCATACACGCCGGAGAGCGAGCAGGACACTTCTCCTTTTGACACCTACGATCTGAAAAACAAGATCACCCTCCAAACCCTGCAAAAAGAAAACGTAACCACCTTTACCTACGCAGCCCGCAGCGATCTGACAGTGATCCGGACAGGCGAGAACGATCCCCGAACCTATGCGACCGAAAACACATTGACAGTTGTTACGGATCACGAAGCCGGTACCATAAGCATCAATGGCAGGCGGCTCGACATTGGAAGTCAAAGCGATATTCTGGGCGAGCTGACCATCGGAGCAGACGGCGCACCGGATGGTTGGATCGGATTGTTGAAGGCTAAGGGGCAGATTACGGCGGTACTGGACGGAACCCAGACCAACGGCACAACCGATCTTACGCTTTCCCTGCTGTACAGCGCAAATGAGACCGGCGCAGTGCAAAAGCCCGCCGAAGCCCTGAAACCCTTGTGCACCGTTGCTTTGCAGATCGCACCGACCAAAGCCTCCGAAGCGATGATTTCTCTTGCCGATGCCGCCCCGGAGGAGTGCATGCAGCTGCTCCGTTTTTCGGAAGAAGAACTGGAAGCAGAAATGCAGCTGATTCAAGGGGAAGCCATGGCCGCCCTCATGCGGATGATGTCCCTGATGCCCCCGGAGCTGCTGAGTATGATGATGAACCCCGGTACGGCATACGGCAACTGATTCCGCGCGGACGTTTCCACCCCCGCTGCTGCACGCCATAGTTGGCATTCGGGACAAACTGTGCTATAATACTGGAGATTTGTTGCCAAACTGGCAGCAACGCAACACTTAAGGAGGTTTCCCATGCGCGAGATCCTGCTTACGATCGTGGTGGCAGCGCTGGCCTATCTGCTGGGCTGCTTTTCCACCGGCACCATTATCTCCAACGCACAGGGCGTGAATATCCGCAACGAGGGCAGCAAGAATACCGGCGCCAGCAACGTGCTGCGCGTGCTGGGGCTCAAAAGCGGTCTCATTTGCTTCCTCGGCGACTTCTTCAAGGCTTTGCTGGCCTGCTGGCTGGGCGGCATCATCCTTCCCGGCGACACCTTTGGCATTGCCCGCTTCGGTACGCTGCTGGGCGGTCTGATGGTGATCATCGGTCACAATTGGCCCGTCTTCTACGGCTTCAAGGGCGGCAAGGGCGTTGCCTGCTCCGTTGCGGTGATCGTGTTCGTGGCTCCCCTGTGGGGCATCATCTCGGTGGTGCTGTGCATCGGCGTCATCGCCGCGACCCGCTACATCAGCCTTGGCAGCATGACCATGCTCTTTACCTACATGATCTTCCTGTTCATCGCCTTCTGGGGCCAGTGGTTCCCCTGCCTGTTCGGCGTGATCCTCTTCGTGCTCTGCGTGGTGCGGCACCGCTCCAACATCGGTCGCCTGCTCAACGGCACCGAGAACAAGATCGGGCAGAAGGTAAAGCCCAGTCAGGAAAGCAAATAAACAAAAACGAACCCGCTTCGGCAGGCAACTGCTGCCGAAGCGGGTTTTCTTTATGGGTCGCAGTGCTTCCTCGTTTACCACTGGGGCTGCTCGTAAAGCACGATCTCCCCCGCCCCGCGGGTGGCATTCATATCGATGATCCGCTGGTTTTTGCTGCCGCGGAAAAGCAGATCCAGCGACCGTTGCTCCTGCAGGAAGGGGCCCTCCACCAGCACATCGGTACGGGCAAGCAGATCGGCAACGGCAGGATCCCGCTGTGCCATTTCCAGCAGTTTTTCGTAGGTATAGCCGCTGTATGTCCATACATTCAGCCCCTTGTCATGGGCACGACGCGCCAGCTCCGCACAGGCGGCAGGCTGGGCGAAGGGCTCGCCGCCGGTAAGGGTGATGCCATCCAGCAGCGGGTTGCCGGTAAACTTGGCCTCCACCGCATCCAGCGTCCATTCGGTGCCGCCCTCCGGGTCGTGGCTTTCGGGGTTGTGGCAGCCCGGACAATGGTGGGGACAGCCCTGGGTGAACACAGACGTGCGATAGCCGGGGCCATCCACGATCGAATCGGTAACAACGCCATAGATCCGCATGGTTTCCATCTTCCTCTTCCTTTCTGTAACACGGTCAGCCCAATCCAAGCAGGCTGCCCGTTTGAAAAAACAGCATTGATATACCCCATGCCGCAAACAGCCTGCCCCAGCCCGACAAAAATGCCGGAAAAGGCTCATTCAGCTCTTTGCGGATGGCCTGCAAAGCAGCGATACAGGGCGGATAAAGCAAAACAAACAGCAAAAACGAAAACGCTGCCAGAGGCGAAGTAAAAACCCCCGCCACTCCGTTGCTGCCCGCCAGTACCGCCAACGTACTGACGATGCTCTCCTTTGCCGCAATTCCCGTGACCAGTGCAGCCGCTGCCTCCATGCTGCCAAAACCGCAAGGGGCAAGCAATGGCGAAAGCAGACCGGCAAGCCTCCCCAGCAGGCTCTCCTCCAGCGTGTGAGCCGGTGTGAAGCGGGGCGAAAGGCTGCTCAGCAGCCATACAGCCACCGAGGAGAGGATCACCAGAGAAAGCACCCGCCCCAGAAACTCCCGGCAATGCTGCAATGTTTGCCGCAAGGCGTTTCCTGCCGACGGAACGTGCAGAGGCGGCAGTTCCAGCAGAAAGGCGGTTTCATCCCGCCCATCCCCCATCCGTGCAGCCAGACGACCCAGCAATGCAGCCAGACCGAAACCTGTCATGTACAAAGCGGCGACCACCGCAGCAGCGCATCGGGGAAAGAATGCACGCGCCACCAGCGCATAGACCGGCAGCTTTGCGCTGCAGCTCATCAGCGGCGCAAGCAGGAGGGTCAGACGCCGTTCCCGTGCGCTACGGATCCCCCGGGCGGTAAGCGCCGCAGGTACCGTACAGCCAAAGCCCAGCACAAGCGAGAAAAGGCTTCTGCCGCTCAGCCCCATACGCCGCAAAGGACGATCCATCAGAAAAGCTGCGCGGGCAAGGTAACCGCTGTCCTCCAACAGATCCATCAACAGCAGCAACACCAATAGAGCGGGCAGAAAACCGAGCACGCTCCCGATGCCGGGAAGAATGCCCTCGGTCAGCAAACCGACCAGCCACGGTGCAGCTTCCGCAGCCTGCAGCCCCAACCGGATCCGCCCGGTCAGCCGCGCAACCAAGCTGCTCAGAACATCTGTCAGAAACGTACCGGGCGTACCGAAAGCGAGCCAGAAGATCGCCGCGGCAACCCCAAGCAGGATCGGCACCGACAAGCGTGAGCATACCAGCAGGCGATCTATTCTGACAGCCCGGGTCGATAAGCAGGCGGGCTTCCAGCAGTCAGCAAGCAAAGCCTGTACAACCCGGTACCGTTCTGCTGCCAGGGCATCTCCCGGAGATTGCGCCGTCTCCTTTTCCAGCCTTTGCAGAACGGCAAAGATCCTGCTCTGCTGTGCCTGTGGAACTGTTTGCAGCGCAAGGTTTGGATCATCAAACAGGAAAGGCGCAAGACGGCGTTCCGGCACAAGGCGCATCACCTCGTCCAGCGCTTTTCCCGCAGCACCGGAGTATCTTATCTTGCCTTCCGGCGGTGCGGTGTTTTCCAGACTGCCGACCACGCCGCCGATCCCCTGCCCGTTCCTTGCACAGATCGGGATCACGGGCGTCCTCAGCCTTTGCGAAAGCAACGCGGCATCCACCCATCCGCCTCCGGCTTGCAGACCGTCCAGCATATTCAACGCAACGATCACCGGGATCCCCAGAGAGAGAAGCTGCAGCGTAAGGTACAGATTCCGCTCCAGATGCGCCGCATCCACGACGTTCACGATCGCATCGGGCGGTGTTTCCAGCAAAAAACGCCGGGTCACATCCTCGTCTCCGGAAAAGGCGGAAAGAGAATAGGTACCCGGCAGATCCACTACCCGAACAGGTTCGGTGCAGCTGCGCTGCCATACCGAAAGCAGGCCGGCTGTATGCTTGACCACGGTTACGCCCGGCCAGTTGCCCACCCGCTGCCCAGCCCCCGTCAGGCGGTTGTAAAGCGTTGTTTTACCGCAATTCTGGTTACCCACAAGCGCAACGATCATACGGTGCCTCCGTACCGCCGGGCTTCTCTTTGCTGCATGGGCGGTATGAAAACAGGTATGCGCAGGGAACGCGGTTTATGCGCCGGCAGAGGGCGATTGCTGCTCGGCTACCAGCACAGGCTGACGTCCCTCTTCGCGAAGCCACTTGCGCAGCTCATGCTCGATCACATCCACGGCGAGAACGTCTCCATCTTCGGTCTTCAGACGGCTGCCCAATTCCTCGGCGGCAACCTCGTAGCTCTTGGTTTCCACCAGCTTGATAAGGGCATTGGTCAGCTTGCGCACCGTCAAACGTTCGCGGGATATGGGGTTGGGACCTACGCCCAGCTGACGGACCCGGTTGCCCCAGAAGGGCTGATCACCGCCAAAGGGGATGACCAATGTGGGCTTGCCCGCCAGAATACCGGCTGCCGTCGTGCCCGCGCCGCCGTGATGCACAACCGCTTTTACCTTGGTGAAAAGCCAGTCATGGGGCACAAATCCAGCCACAAACACATCGGGAGTCTCGGGAATATCCATCCCGCCCCAGCCCTTGGCAAGAATCGCTCTTACGCCGCTGCGGCGCACAGCTTCCAGCACAATATTCAGTGTTTCGCCCATATCATCGCTGACCATGGAACCAAAGCCGATATATACAGGCGGTTCGCCCGCATCCAGAAATGCCTGCAGATCCGGATCCGGCACATAATCCACCGCTGACTGGTCATCCAGCCAGAAACCGGTCATGTGGATGTTCTCTGCCCAGTCCACAGGGCGGGGCATCAGCAAGGGGCTCATGGCGTAGAGCACCGGCACCACATGCCCGTTGAGCATATAATCAGGCTGCGCCTTCAGCTTGCGGGGCGTCATGCCCCGAGCCTTGCGCCAGTCGGAAAGATAATACTTTTCCAGCAGGCTGATGAGCAGATATCCCAAGGGATAGGTTACATTGTTCCATGCCTTGCCCACACGCTGTCCGGGAGCCGCTGCAATGGGAGCGGTCTTGTTGCGGTCCATGGGATAATAATGGGTCTGGATATAGGGAATATGGCGTACCTCGGCAAGGGAATGGAAAATCTGCCCGAAAAACGTGGCGATGAGCGCCTCGGCATCATCGCAGGCAGCTTCCAGATCCTCCAGAAAGGGATCGATGATGTCTACCAGCGAGTTGCGCACCTGCCGCAAAAAAGTAACGCCGTTTGCGCCCTTGCTCATAATGGTAGCCATAAAATCCCGTACGTCGCCGGAGATGGGATGGAAACGCATTCCCTCTTTTTTGACAACCTGCTCAAAAGTATCAAAAGCCGCAATCTTTACATCGTGCCCGCGACGCTTCAGTTCTCTGCCAAGGACAATATAGGGGCGAACGTCGCCGGTGGAACCGATACAGATCATGGTGATCCGCATATCAAATTCACATCCTTTCGTGTCCGTCGGAACAAACGCATACAGAATAATACATATCAAGTATACCTCAGGATGGGTAGAAACGCAAGTTATTGACGTATCCTCAACCATTATTGACGTGTAGCGCTACAATACATGTTGGACAGTAAGAGAAAAGAAAAGAAGGATTGGCTCATGTGGTATAGTTGAGTTGCGACACCAAACTGTACGAAAGGAGCCAAATCCTTCATGAAGAGCATAACACAAGACATGAGGTA
>JAFXBE010000074.1 GCA_017516765.1 Clostridia bacterium
GAAGGCGACGAGAGTTCCTACGTGGATGCGGTGCTGACTTTTGATGAACTGGCGGATTGGTTTACTCAGGCCGGTATTGAACTGCCCTATGAGCACGTGGATCCTGCCAGTGAAGGAGCTTTGTCCCGCCTCTATCCTGCTACGGGCGGCGTGTTGAAGGCCACCGCCAAGGTAAAAGGCTATCGCCGTATCGCCATTGATGGCATTGACAATTGCCGCGGCGTGTTTGACGAGATCGAAAACAGCGGCTTTGGCAAGGTCTTTATCGAGATGAGCGCCTGCGAGGGCAGCTGCGTGAACGGCCCCTGTATCCGCGATCATGCCGAACGCCGGTTGAAGGGTGCTATGCGTGTCGATACCTTCGCAGGTACCGGAGAGAACCCCTTCCAAATTGAGCAGCGCCCCAATATCCGTACCAGCTATTCCTTTACGGGTGGTCACAAAGTACAGTTTGGCAATGATACCATCCGCGATATGCTCTGGAAGATGGGCAAAACCAGCCCTGAAAAAGAGCTCAACTGTGGCAGCTGCGGCTACCCCACCTGCCGGGATAAAGCCATTGCCATTCTGGAAGGAAAGGCAAAAATGGAGATGTGCCTGCCCTTCCTGAAGGAGAAAGCCGAGAGCTTCTCTGATACCATCATTCACAACACTCCGGCTGCCATCATCGTCATGAACGAAGATCTGGTCGTACAGCAGATCAACCCTGCTGCCGTAAAGATGTTTAAGCTCAAAGACGCCAGTGACATCCTGCATGAGCATGTGGTCCGCATCCTGAACCCCGGTGCCTATCAATCCATTGTCAACGCTGCGCTGTCTTCGCAGCAGCGGAAGCATTATCTGGCAGACTATGGTTTGTATGTGGATGAAACCATTCTGTACGATCGCCAGTACCATATTGTCATCACCTTGCTGCGTGATATTACCGAGCAGGAGCAGATGCGTATTCAGGGATCCGAGCTGAAACAGCAGACCGTTGAGATCACCGACAAGGTGATTGAGAAACAAATGCGCATTGTGCAGGAAATTGCCTCACTGCTTGGCGAGACCACCGCTGAAACCAAAATTGCGCTTACCAAGTTAAAGGATGCGATCACCCATGAATGACCTTTGGATCGAAACAGGCTGGATCAGCCTGAACCATGTGGGAGAAACCCTTTGTGGCGACAAGGTGGAGGTATTCGGCGGCGGTGACGAGGATCTGACGCTTGTGCTTGCCGATGGTCTGGGCAGCGGCGTAAAGGCCAACATCCTTTCCACGCTTACTTCCAAGATCCTGTGCACAATGATCGCCGGCGGCATTCCGCTGGAGGAATGTGTTTCCACCATTGCAAGCACCCTGCCGGTATGCAGCGTGAGGCAGGTGGCCTACTCCACCTTCACCATCCTGCAAATCCACAACAACGAAACTGCGAAAATCATTCAGTTTGACAATCCCGCAACCATCGTGCTGCGCAAAGGTCAGGTATACGATTATCCCCGCACGACCCGTACCATTTCCGGCAAGACCATCTGGGAAAGCACCTTTCCCATCGAAGTGGACGATGTGTTTATCGCCATGAGCGACGGTGCGGAATGGGCCGGTGTCGGCTCTACCATGAACTTCGGTTGGACCCGGGATTCCATTGCGGACTATGCCATGGCCAATTATCTGCCGGAGAACAGCGCCAAGTCCACCGCCAGTCTGATCATTGATGAATGTGACCGTCTATATGGCGGAAAACCGGGCGATGACACCACCATTGCGGTTGCCAGAGTTCGCAACCGGCACACCGTCAATCTGGTGGTCGGCCCTCCGGAGGACAAGGCGGACGACATTCGGATGATGAACCTGTTCTTCAGCAAAAACGGCACGAAGATCGTCTGCGGCGGCACCACAAGCAATGTGGTTTCCCGCTATCTGGGACAGCCAATCGTCGCTTCACTGAGTTATCCGGATCCTGAAGTGCCCCCCATCAGCACCATCAAGGGCGTGGATCTGACAACCGAAGGTGTTGTGACACTCGCCAAGGTACTGACCTATGCGAAAGACTTCATCGATCAAGCCAAGCTTGCCGGTGTATGGATCACGCAGAAAGACGGTGCCAGCCTGATTGCCCGGGAACTGTTTGAAAACGCAACGGACGTGAACTTCTTTGTGGGGCGCGCCATCAATCCGGCGCATCAGAACCCCAATCTGCCCATCAACTTTGCCATCAAGCAGCAACTGATCACTGAATTGGCAGGCTGTTTGGAAAAGATGGGCAAGCATATCCGGCTTTCTTACTTCTAATGGGAGGATACGACCATGCAACTGTTTGACACCTATGTGCAAAAGCTGAAATACAAGGTGCTTCGGGAAGTGGCTCGCCACGACTACGAGGGAACGCTGCGGGATTGCTATCTGGATATCCCCAAGCTGATTTCGCCCGGCCCTCAAAGCGATCTGCGCTGCTGCATCTACAAAGAGAGAGCCATCGTTGCCGAACGCGTCAAGATGGCCATGGGCGGCGACAAAACCAATCCCAACGTGATTGAGGTCATCGGCATCGCCTGTGACGAGTGTCCGGTAAGCGGCTACCGGGTAGGCCCTGACTGCAGAGGCTGTATTGCTCACCGCTGCTCCAGTGCCTGCCCCAGAGGTGCCATTTCGTTCGACGAGCATCATCATGCGCATATTGATCCGGACAAATGCATCAATTGCGGAAAATGTGCATCCGTCTGCCCCTACAGCGCCATTCAAAACCATGTACGTCCTTGTGAAAGAGCTTGTAAGATCAAGGCCATTCATCAGGGAGAAAACCATGTGGCCAGCATTGATGAAAGCAAGTGCACTTCTTGCGGTGCCTGCGTTTACCAGTGCCCGTTCGGTGCCATTCAGGACAAGAGCTTCCTGTTGGACGCCCTGCGCCTGATCCGTGAAAGCGACCACAACAAAAACTACAAGGTATATGCCGTGGTGGCTCCCTCCATCTCCAGCCAGTTTGTTCATGTGAAAGTGGGTCAGGTCATAACCGCGCTGAAACATCTGGGTTTCTTCAGTGTAGTAGAGGCTGCGTTGGGCGCAGATATGGTTGCCTATCAGGAGGCGCAGGAACTTGCTGAAAAAGGCTTCCTGACTTCCAGCTGCTGCCCTGCCTTCGTCAGCTACATTGACAAGAGCTTCCCGGAACTGAAGCAGTATGTCAGCCACAATCTCTCACCCATGGCTGAATTGGGACGCTTCATCAAGCGGACAGACCCCACCGCCAAGGTGATCTTCATTGGCCCTTGCACAGCCAAAAAGATGGAAGCCCAGCGTGAAAATGTGAAGCCGCATGTAGACTGCGTTCTGACTTTTGAGGAACTGCAGGCATGGATTGACAGCCGCGATCTGGATCTGAAATCTCTGGAGGAAAGTGCGCTGGATAATGCCAGCTATTTTGGCAGGATCTTCGCCCGC
>JAFXBE010000034.1 GCA_017516765.1 Clostridia bacterium
GCCCGCAACCTCAGTCGGCGTACAGCCCACTAACCGTGGTCTGTACTTGCTTCGGTTGTCGACTGCGGGTCGCTAACGCCTTCGGCGTTGTGCGCACTGCGCACGCGCTTCCCTTCGTCGCCCCTTACACAGGGGAGCCTTGAAGGAGAGACGGCAAAGCCGTGCCACCTCCCTTTGCACAAGGGAGGCTTATGGAGGCAACCCCCTATATCCCCCACCCACCAAAAGGGGTTTTCCGCCCCTTTTCCAAAAGGAGCATCCGACCTTTGATCACCTTCTGTACTCTCTTCAGCGGCTCCAGCGGCAACGCCGCTTATCTGGAAACCGATGCCGGCGCGATCCTGATCGATTGCGGCATGAGCTGCAAACAGATCCTGGATTCCCTCATCGACGCAAAGCTGGAGCCCTCCCGCCTCCGTGCGGTGGTCATCACCCACGAGCACAGCGACCACATCCGGGGCGTGGGCCCCATGGCCCGCAAGCTGGGGCTTACCGTATGCGCCACCGAGGGCACATGGGCGGGCATGGAACACACCGTGGGCACGATCCCGGCGCATCAGCGGATGCGCATCGATCCGGGCGAGAGCTTTTTCCTTGCCGGGATGGAGGTGGCATCCTTCGCCATCCCCCATGATGCCAACGAGCCGGTGGGCTACCGGTTCTTCCTGCCCCGGGCATCCATCGCCGTGGCCACCGATCTGGGACATTTCGCCCCCGGGGTACAGGCCGCCGTGACCGGTGCGGATCTGGTGCTGCTGGAAAGCAACCACGACCCGGACAAGCTGCGCCAGAACCCCCATTACCCCGCAACGCTGAAGAACCGCATCCTTGGCAAAAAGGGACACCTGAGCAACGAAAGCGGCGCACAGGCGGCGGTGCAGTTGGCGGCCACCGGCACAAGGCACCTTTTGCTGGGGCATTTGAGCAGCGAAAACAACGATCCCGATCTGGCATACCGCACCAGCCACGCCGCCCTGACCAACGCAGGCGCGGTGGTGGGGCGGGATGTGACCCTGCAGGTGGCAGGACGGTATCAGACCGGGTATCTGTACCGGATGGCATAGGAGGCGCATCATGGAACTGCGTTTGCTGGATGAAGTAATGCCCCTGCCCGTTGGCGTGGTGCTGATGAGCATGGACGAGACCCGGGCAGAGGCTCTGCCTGCGGCGGCTGCTGCCGGGGCGACCCTGACCGATGCGCTGGGCAACACCCACCGGGTGGAATCTGTGGACGAGCAGGAGGGGCTGTATCTGCTCATGCTCCCCGAGGCGGACGCCGCCTACTGGGAGCGGCTCTTTCGCAAGGTGACGGTGGATGCCACACTGGTCACCCTGACATTTCCCGAAGGCGAGGTAATGGCATGAGCGTATCCATTCTGTGTGTGGGCAAGCTGAAGGAAAGCTATTTTGCCGATGCGGTAAAGGAATACCAGAAGCGGCTCAGCCGTCTGATGCCCGTCAACATCATCGAACTGCCGGATGAGCGGGAGCCGCAGAACGCTTCCCCCGCCCTGTGCGATGCGGTCAAGAAAAAAGAGGGGGAAAAGATTTTGCAGAAGATCCCCCAGAATGCGTATGTGATCGCCCTGTGCATCGAGGGCAAGCCCATCACCAGCGAAAAGCTGGCGCAGAAGCTGAAGACCCTGTTCGTGGAGGGCAAAAGCGACATCATGTTCGTGATCGGCGGCTCGCTGGGGCTGGATGAGGCGGTCACCCGCCGGGCGCAGGAGCATATGAGCATGAGCGCCATGACCTTTCCCCATCAGCTGGCCCGGGTGATGCTGACAGAGCAGCTCTACCGGGCAGCCAAGCTGAACGCCGGGGAGCGGTACCATAAGTGAACAAAGAGAACCCCCGTCCCGGCTGCGGCAATGCAGCGGGACGGGGGTTTCGGCATCCATACGGGGGAGACAACGCACCGGGAACGCCTGCGGCAGCAGCCGGGACGGGATCCAACCGCGCCCCGGAAGCGGAGCGGATCCGCCGGGGCTGCTTTCCGGGCATCAGGAACCCCGGACGCCGTACAGGGCGAGCAGCCGGTTGCGGCGTTGCCGGGACAGACGGACTGCCCCGGTCTGCAAAAGCTGCTTTTCGCAGGGAAAGCACAGAAAACAGCCCATGATGTTCAGCCCGGCGGGATATTCCCTGCCGCACAGCAGACAGTGAGAATGCTTCACAGGCACCATTCCTTTCCATGTTTGGAAGATGGCAACAGTATGCCCCGAGCAGAGAGACGGTATACGTCTGTCCTCCCGGTATTTCTCCACCGGGGCGGCGGAACAACAAGAGGTGCGGTAACGTGTCGGATGTCTTATCGGCGCATATGTTTTTTCATTGACATCAATGTATTCTTTAGATAAAATAGAAAAAAAGCCGGAGGCCGACCAAAATGAAAAAACAGCTGATCGTCCGTATTCTGCCCACAGGAGAGATCCGGGTGGAAACCGAGGGCATGTACGATGATGAGTGCATCCCTTATGCCGAAAAAATGTGCCACATTCTGCAGGCATTCCCCATTGCCCCGCCCGTGCTGGATACGGGGAGCCATCCCGTAACCGCCAGCCAGACCGAGGATGACCTGCCCACCGCCCGTATGCTGGATCTTCGAAACGATCTGTAAAGGAAGTGTGTTTTGGTGGATCATCAGGCTGTTAAACAGAATCTTGAGGTGCTTATCCGGGCGCGGTACCCGTTCGTCTATATTCAGACATGGGAAGAGACCCGCGTTGTCAATACCGTCAGGGACATTCTCAAAGGGCAGTCGACCGATAGAAGCATCCGCCGTTCTGCCTATGTCTGGTCCCTGACCCGCGGCTTGCAGTGCCTTCACAACAGCGGCGGCGATACCTTCGAGCTGTCCCCCGGGCGGGATATTTCGCCCGATACGGCAGTGCGGCTGCTGGAAAGCATCGTGAAGCAGCAGGAGCACGCGGTTTATATTCTGGAAGACTTCCACCCCTGGCTGTGCACCCAGAACAAGTCTGCCAACTATGCGGTGGTGCGTAAGCTGCGCGATATTCTGCCCATTCTCAACTCGGGGGAATGGCACAAGACCATCATCTTTACCTCCCCCGTGCTGGTGATCCCGGACGATATGCAAAAGGAGATCACCGTCTTCGATTATCCCCTGCCCAACGCAGACCACATTCTGTCCTCCTTCCGCTCCATCATTGAGCAGAACGGGCTGAAGCACCAGCTGAGCGACGGTCAGCTGCGGGAGCTGGCGCAGGCGGCGCTTGGCATGACCCTGCAGGAAAGCGAAAACGCCTTCTCCCGTGCCATCATCCGTGACCGTGGGCTGACCCCCGCCGCCATTGATGTGATTTTCGAAGAAAAGAAGCAGGTCATCCGCAAGGGCGGGCTGATGGAATATATCGATTCCGATGTCCGTCCGGAGGATATCGGCGGTTTGGATGTGCTCAAAAAATGGCTGCAAAAACGAAAGGGCAGCTGGAATGTGCAGAAGGACGGCTTCCGTCTGCCTGCGCCCAAGGGCGTGCTGATCACCGGCGTGCCCGGGTGCGGCAAAAGCCTTACCGCCAAAGCCATGAGTCATATCTGGGGGCTGCCTTTGATCAAGCTGGATATGGGCAAGATCTACTCCGGCATTGTGGGCAGCTCGGAAGAGAACATCCGGCGCGCCATACAGACCGCCGAGGCTATGGCTCCCTGCGTGCTGTGGATCGACGAGATCGAAAAGGGGCTGGCCGGTGTAGGATCCAATGGCGACAGCGGCACCTCCACCCGCGTATTCGGCTCCCTGCTCACATGGATGCAGGAAAAGAAGAGCATGGTGTTCATCGTTGCCACCGCCAACGATATTTCTGCCCTGAAGCCCGAGCTGCTCCGAAAGGGTCGCTTTGACGAGATCTTCTTTGTGGATCTGCCCAACAGTATGGAGCGGCGCACCATTTTGAACATTCATATACAGAAGCACATGTGCCCGGCCATGAAATCCCTGCGGCTGGATGAGCCCTTCCTGAGCAAGCTGACAGAAATCACCAACGGCTTTGTGGGCGCAGAGCTGGAGGCGGTTGTGCTGGCTGCCCTGTTCGATGCCTATGCGGAAAACCGGAATGTGGTCGCCGAAGACTTCTTCAACGCGGTGCGCAACACGGTTCCCCTGTCCGTTACCCAGAGCGAGCAGGTGGAAGCCCTGCGCGACTGGGCTTCCACCCGGGCAATCGCCGCTACCACGCCCGAGCCCGCCGAAGCTGTGCCCCAGACCGAGCCCCAGCCCAAGCGCGCCAGAAAACTGTACTTCTGAGTATAAAGGAGAGACGCATCATGTCGGTTAACATGGCTCTGGCACCATGGTTCTATTTTCCCTCCCACATTCCTTCTGTGCATATGTCGGCGCAGGCGCTGCTTGGCAGCGGTACCGTCGTGCAGTCTGCCGCAGCCACCACCACCGCCGCAACCACGGCCACAACCACGACCACCACATCGGCTGCCGTGGGCAGCGCGGCCTCTGCATCCGCTTCCGCCACCTCCGCGGCCTATGCGGCATTTGCGGCTGTTGCCGTGCCCATTGCCGTTACGGTGCTGGCAGCCCTTGCCTCCGGTGTGGCGATTGATGTGATCAATTTCCAAAAGAAGCTGCACAAGCAGAACTTTGCCACCGTCCCCACGGTTTTCACCAGCAAGGAAAAGCTGATCGAAGCGCTCTACGCCTACGACAAGGAGCAGACCTGCACCGTCTACTCCGACGGCGACAGCAGCGTTACCGCCCGGTTCCGGCTGGAGGATTACGAATTCACCATGAACGAAGAGCGGGGTATGTACGACCTGACCATCCGCAACGCAGGCAGCTGCGAGACCATCCTTGCGCAGATCAATACGCTCCAGCAGGAATACATCAAGGCCGTACGCAGCGAGATCTACAGCCGCCTGATCAACGGTGCGGAAAGCAATAACTGGAGCGTGGAGAGCGAGACCGAGGAAGACGACGGTACGCTCTGCATCCGCCTGACGGTCTGATGCGAATACACCGCTATGTATCCCTTACCGCCGCCGAAGGCCCCGGGCAGCGTTTCTGCCTGTGGGTGCAGGGCTGCCCCCATCATTGCCCGGGCTGCTTCAACCCGGAGACATGGGCAACCGACGGAGGCGTGGAGATTGCGCCGGAGGAAATGCTGGAGAAGATCCTGGCGGTACGCGACCGGATCGAAGGCATCACCCTGCTGGGCGGCGAGCCCTTTGAACAGCCCGGCGAGCTGGCGTGGCTGTGTGAGCAGGTGCAAAAAGCCGGGCTTGGGGTGCTGGCCTTTACCGGCTATACGCTGGAAACCCTGAAAGCCCGGTGCGACCCCGCCACCGACCGTTTGCTCCGGCAGGTGGATCTGCTGCTGGACGGACCCTATATCCAAGCCAGGCAGGATTTTTCAAGACCGTGGATTGGTTCGTCCAACCAGCGCTTTCTCTACCTGACGGATCGTTACCGCCCGGAGGAGATCGCAGCCTGCCAGAACCGGCTGGAGGTACGTCTGGGGAAAGACGGCGTGATACAGATCAACGGCATTGCCCCGCCCCATGTGCTGGAGGCGCTGGTGGCAAAGCTGACGGAGCCCGAAAAAAAATAAACAGATTGGGAGATGGTACAGATGAGCGAAATAACGAACCGGAAACGACTGAATCCAAATGCAACACCTCTGAAAAAATTTTTGCTGGCTTTGATGTGGTATCCCTTTGGTTTTTTGCCCGGCCTGGTTTTGCTTTACATGGCTCTGCGGGTGCGTCCGGTCAAAGGGAAATGGTTGATTTACAGCCTGATAGGAATAGCGGTCAGCGTTCTTTTCTTAACATTGAATGTAATGATGAAAGACGATATATATATCCTGTACAATTTATTAAGCGGTATTCTGCTGGTCATTTATATTTACAAAACCCGCGCCTATGAAGAATACGTGATGCGCTACAACGCTCTGGTGGATTCGGGCTACTTTGTAGAAAAAGAGCGGATCAAGGCCGCTAACCTACAGCGCTGGGAGGATGAAACCGCCATGGATGCATTGCATTCGGCCCAGTCGCTGACGTATCGACCCAAGGGCGTGGCGGTGCCCCGTCCCGATGCCACCGAAGCGGAAGATGACATATTGGAAGAGTCGGGGGAAGTGGTCGCGCACACCAAAACCGAAAGCATGCCTGCCGATGATAAACCGGAAGCCACGCCTGCTGACGACGGCTGGGCGCCTCCCGCTCCCGGCAGCCGGAAGCTGGATCTGTAAACCGCAGACATCCTGCGGCTTCCATCCCCGGCGGGGATGTAGCACAACCAAAAGGGCATCCGGCGTTGCCGGATGCCCTTTTGGCAGTATCTTCCGAAGCGTTTTCCGATCAGGAGAACGCTTTTTGTGTGGTTTACGCAGATCAGAGGGGACGCTCCTTGCCGAAGAAGCATACCGCCACGGTGCCGGGGCCGCAATGGGCGCCGATGACCGGGCCGACGTAGTGGATCTTGATCTCGCCCAGACCGGGGATCTTTTCCTTCAGCTTGCCGGCTACCTTTTCGGCATCCTCAAGCGCATCGGCATGGAGGATGATCACATCCGCATTGGCGGGGTCGTCGATGTTTTCCACGGCTTTTTCCACCAGGGTGCGCAGGGCAGCCTTGCGGCCGCGCACCTTCTCGGCGGATACCAGCTTGCCTTCCCTGGTTTCGGTAATGATGGGCTTGAGATCCAGCAGCCCGCCCACGGCAGCTGCCACCGCACTGACGCGGCCGCCACGCTTGAGGTAGACCAGATCATCCACGGTAAACCAGGCCTGAGCCTTCAGCTTGTTTTCCTCCAGCCACTGGGCTACCTCTTCCATGCTCTTGCCTTCCCGGTACAGGGCGTGGGCCTTGAGGATAAGGATGGTCTGGGGCGCAGAGATGCTGAGGGTATCCACCACGGTGATCTTGCGCTCGGGGTACTTGGCCAGCAGCTCCTCCCGGGCGGCATAGATATTGCGGATGGTGCCGCTGAGCTGGCTGGAGAAGGCCACAAAGAGAATGTCCTTGCCCTGCTGCAGCACAGGCTCGAAGTACTCCTCGTACACGGGCTGGGGCAGCAGAGAGGTAACGGGCACAGCGCCTGCACGCATGCTGTCGAAGTATTCTTTCTGCTTGCCGTTGCGGCCCAGATCGTCCAGATATTCCTTACCGTCCACGATGTAGGGCATGTAGACCATGGTCATTTCCAGCTCGTCCACATAGCTGTAGGGCAGGTCGGAATCCGAGTCAGTCATAAATACGTATGAATATTCCATCGGTAAACCTCCTTGGTCTTTTGGGCAAATGCCCGTATAAAAGAAAATGAATCTATATCATCATATCTTATTTTTCGAACCTTTGCAAGCAAAAGCCGGGAAACTGCGCTGCACGGGGCTTCCGGGAGCGGGGGCGCGGGGGCGGCAAACGCCCGGAAGCACCAAAAGGCGGGCAGCACCGCCCTTTTGCATTAAAACTGTATCTCTGCGGGACGTTTTTCGCCGCCGGGAAAAGTTTGTCCCGTTTTTTTCTTAACAATCCCTCTGTTCACATGGGCAAGACTGTGCTATAATACATCCGATACCCCATCTATAAGGAGGACCTGAACTATGCCTTTGGTAAACACTAAGGAAATGTTCCAGAAAGCCTACGAAGGCGGCTACGCCATCGGCGCTTTCAACGTTAACAACATGGAGATCGTGCAGGGCATCACCGAAGCCGCCAAGGCTGTGAACGCGCCTGTTATCCTGCAGGTGAGCAAGGGCGCCCGCGCCTATGCCAACCACACCTATCTGGTAAAGATGGTGGAGGCCGCCGTTCAGGAGACCGGCCTGCCCATCGCTCTGCATCTGGACCACGGCCCCGATTTTGAGACCTGCAAGAGCTGCATCGACGGCGGCTTCACCTCCGTTATGATCGACGGCAGCCACCTGAGCTTCGAAGACAACATCGCCCTGACCAAGAAGGTCGTTGACTACGCCCACGACCGCGGCGTTACCGTCGAAGGCGAGCTGGGTCGTCTGGCCGGCGTTGAGGACGACGTAAAGGTTTCCGCCGAGGATTCCAGCTACACCCGTCCCGAAGAAGTGGAAGAGTTCGCCACCCGCACCGGCTGCGACTCTCTGGCCATCGCCATCGGCACCAGCCACGGCGCTTACAAGTTCACCGCCGCTCAGTGCACCCGCAACGAGAAGGGCATCCTGGTGCCCCCGCCCCTGCGCTTCGACATCCTCGAAGAAGTCTCCAAGCGTCTGCCCGGCTTCCCCATCGTTCTCCACGGCGCATCTTCCGTTCCCCAGGATTTCGTGAAGATCATCAACGAGAACGGCGGCAAGATGCCCGACGCCGTCGGTATCCCCGAAGAGCAGCTGCGTAAGGCTGCCAGCATGGCTGTCTGCAAGATCAACATCGACAGCGACCTGCGCATCAGCTTCACCGCTATGATCCGCAAGCATCTGATGGAGCATCCCGATCACTTCGATCCCCGCCAGTACCTGACCGACGCCCGCAAGGCTCTGGGCGAGATGGTACAGCACAAGATCGTCAACGTGCTGGGCTGCAACGGTCGCGCTTAATCGCATATTGTATGTTCGCCCCGTTTTTCCCCGCAAGGGGAAAGACGGGGCGTTTTCTCTTGGTGCGTGGTGGTATACCGGTTCGGGTTGGAGTTTGCCCGGGGCAGAAACGACCGTCCCCCACGCCTTACAAATACCCCTACCATCAGGCACTGCGTGCCAGCTTCCTCCCCCGATGGGGGAAGAAGCCTTTTCGGTTGGCTGTTTTCCTTGGGGACAGGCAACAGCAAAGGCTCCTTCCGAAGGAGGGAGCTGTCGCCGTCAGGCGACTGAGGGTGCTTGGTGTGGGGGTGTGCCGGTTTGGGGTGGATGATGCCCGGGGCAGAAATCTACCGTTCCCATCGCCTTGCAATTACCCCTACCATCAGGCACTACGTGCCAGCTTCCTCCCCCGCTGGGGGAAGAAGCCTTTTTGTTGGCTGTTCCAGCCGCTGGACAGCTAAACCCATGGTAACATGCTTGTTTTCTTGGGTGACGGGGTTTGGCTTCTCGTGATTCGGGATGCAGCAAAACCAACTTCAGCACCCACCAGCCGGCCCGCACCGCGACGATAGAGAGCGACGTCAAATCCCTGTGCCCTTTTTCGGGGCGGCATAAAGGGCGCACCGTGTGACAGCCAAGTTGACTTAAGTTGTCCTGCTGCGATAACAGCAGGTGATTGCGCCCGCCGCC
>JAFXBE010000075.1 GCA_017516765.1 Clostridia bacterium
GCGTGCATTGCGGCCCAAAGCCGACCTGTGGTCGGCTTTGGGCTTCGGCACTGCGGGAGCGCTATCGCGCTGTCCTCACGCCTCGGTTCACTGCGTTCACCCTTCCGGTGGTTTCGGAACCCTTGCGTAGCAAGGGGTTCCGAAAGGAAGGCGGTAGCCCGCCGTTTGCCGCCCGGGGAGCCGTAGGCTCCTAGGCAAACGGTGCAAAAGTCGTCAAAAAAGCCGCCGTAGGCGTGTTTTTTGACGAGCTGAGGCCGCCGCATCAGCGGCAGCCCCGTTGGGCAGGTACATTACATCTTGCCCAGCAGCTTCTTGGCCTTGGCAGCCAGACCGGTAACGGCATCGGGCAGATCGTTCTGATCGTTCAGGCTGGTCAGCAGGTCGCCGCCCTTCTGCTTGATCTGCGCAAAGAGCTCGTTCTTCTGGTTGGTCAGTTCGGTCTTGGCTTCGCCGGTTGCGGTCTTCAGGCTGGTCTTGGTGGCGGTGAACTGCTCGCCCAGATCGCCGAAGTTGCCCAGAGCGGTCTGCACCAGCTCGCCCAGCTTGCCTTCGGCCAGCAGGGGCTTCACCAGCTCCACGATCTTGCCCAGCAGACCCACCAGCTTGGTTTCCTTGTCGCCGCCCAGCAGGTTCTTGATGATACCGAGAATGTCCATATGAATACCCTCCTTACAGCTTCATTGGTATGCTTGTTCCGGAAGCATCATACCACGGTTTCGTATGCCTGCGCAAGCGCAGGGCAGAAGGTTTACAGTTTGTTTTCGTTCGGATAACCCCCAAAACGCCCGCACCCCGGAAGGGGCGCGGGCGTTGGGTTTACCAATGATTATTCGGCGTCGGCAGGCTTTTCGGCGGTGGCTTCTTCCACGCTGCGGCCCACCAGACCGCCGGTGGAGATGGTGGTGAGCATCTTGGGGATGTCCAGCCCCACGGAAGCCTTCATGGCTTCGAAGGTCTGCATCATGGAGCCGGTCACGTCCCGGGTCAGACCGGTGGCAGCGCCTTCGCCGAACATGATGATCTTTTCGGTCTGGCTCAGGGGCTCGCCGATGGCGCGTGCCACATCGGGCAGCTTGTCGATAACCATTTCCAGCATGGCGGCCTGACCGTACTGCTGCATGGCGCGGGCCTTCAGCTCGATGGCTTCGGCTTCTGCCTTACCCTTGAGCAGGATGGCTTCGGCAGCCTTTTCGGCTTCGTAGAGCTCTGCATCGGCGATCGCCTGACGCTCTGCCTTTTCGGCTTCGGCGCGGAAGACGCGGGCATCGCGCTCGGCCTGAGCCTTTTCACGGATCTCCAGATTCAGTTTTTCGCGCTCGATCTCTACCTGCTGGCGGGACAGCTCGGTTTCCTTCTGCAGGCGTACCAGCTCGGCATTGGCGCGTTCCTCTTCCAGCTCCTTGCGGTTGGACTGTTCAGCCACCTGATAGGCAAGGTCGGCGCGGGCCTTTTCGTGGTCGGACATGACTTTGAACTCGGCGCGCTTGAGCTGCAGGTTCTTTTCCTGCTCGGCGATCTTGGTCTGGGCCTCCACCATGGCGGCGTGGCCTTCCTGCTCGGCGGCAGCCTTGGCGATCTGGGCGTCACGTTCCTTTTCCACGATGTTCTTGGTGGCCATGGTCTCCACCACGCCGTCGTTATCGCGGAAGTTCTGCACCGTCAGGTTGATGATCTCCAGACCCATGTTGCCCATGTCGTAGTTGGCGGCGCGGCTGGTCTCCAGCGCGAACTTGTCGCGGTTCTGCACCAGATCGCTCACCAGCATCCGACCGATGATCTCGCGCATGTTGCCTTCCAGCACCTGCTGGGCAACAGCGGCGATGTTTTCCTGCTTCCAGTTGAGGAACTGCTCGGCAGCGGTGGCGATGCTCACATCGTCAGAGCCGATCTTGATGTTGGCAACGCCGTCCACCATTACGGAGATGTACTCCTGGGAGGGCACGGGCTGGGTGGTCTTGATATCCACCTGCATCAGCCCCAGATGGAGGCGGTCCACCCGCTCCAGAATGGGAATAACGAAGGTCGCGCCGCCGCGGACGATGCGGTAGCCGAATTTCTTGGTGATCACTTCGCCGCTTTCATCGCGCACACGGTAGTTGCGGCGGATGGGGCCGGAAATGACCAGCGCTTCGTTCGGGGGCACCTTGCGGTACCGGGGGAAGAACAGCAGCACCAGAATCAGAACAACAAGTCCGATAATGTAGGGGAGGGGGTTGGCAAGGAATTGCTCCAGCATACGTTTTTCTCCTTTACTTGGCGCGTATGCGCCGGGACGGGGGGAACGTTTGTTTACGGGTAAAGCATAGCATATGGAAAAGGCTGGGTCAATCGAACGGCGTCGAAAGCATCCCTTTTGTGCATGAAAGATACAGGGGTATGTATGGCAGCATCACGCCGAACGTTTTACACCCGCTCTGCCAGCGTAAGCGCTCCGTCCCCGGGGGTATCCCCGTCTGCGCAGAGGGTACCGGGCAGCAGCCCGGGCTTGGGCGTGCCGTGAAAATCGCTGCCGCCGCTGACAAGAAGCCCGGCTGCCTGCGCCTGCGCCGTCAGAAACGCCACCTCCTGCCGGCTGTAGCGGGAATACCAGCACTCCATGCCCCGGATGCCCAACGCCAGCAGATCGGCAAGGAGCGGGGCGAACTGCTCCGGGGTCTTGTGCCGCTTGCCCTCGCCGCCCAGCGGGTGCGCCCAGACGGGAATGCCGCCGGCATGCACGATGGCTCGGATGGCGGCTGCGGCATCGATCCTGTCGTTGCCGCCCTTGAAGGGGTTCACATAGATGTCCAGCACCTGCACCATGCTGTCGCCCAGTCCCCGGGAAAGCAGCAGCCTGCCCAGATGGGGTTTTCCCGGGCTCTTTTGGCTGCGCAGCCAGAGCACCTCGTCTTCCGTAAAGGTTATGCCGTGGGTCTTGCGCAGATGCTCAAGCCGAAGCTCCAGTTTGCCAAGGCGCAGCTGCCGTCCCTCCTCGATGGCCGCCAGCAGCAGGGGATCCTCCGGGTCGATGCCGTAGCCCAGAATGTGGAACTTGCCCACCCCGCTGCGGCAGGAAAACTCCACCCCGGGGATGAAACGCATCCCTTCGGGGGGATGGGTCAGCATTTCGGCTGCCCCGGCAACGGTGTCGTGGTCGGTGATGGCAAAGGTGCGGATGCCCTGCTGCCGCAGAAGCACGGCCAGCTCAGTCGGCGTACAGGTGCCGTCCGATGCGGTGGTGTGCAGGTGAAGGTCGATGGATGCGCCCACAAAAAAGCCCCCTTGGTATATCGTCACATCCGATGATACACCAAGGGGGTCTGCGCCGCAAGGGCGGCTTATTCGGCGGCGATCTGCCACCAATCGGCGGTCACGTCGCCGGTAAAGGTCAGGTACAGGTCGTGGGTGCCGGTCAGGCTCTCCATCGCCACGGTGATGTCTGCGGCTTCGCCCGCGGGCACCTGCGCAACGCACAGGGGCGCGGCATCCTGCCTGTCGGCGGTCAGGATCACGCTGCCGCCCTTTTCGGATGCTGCACGGATGGTGAACCGGGCTGCGCCCTTGTCAAAGGCAACGCCCTCCAGCTGCACCCAGCTGCCTTCCTTGGCACAGAGCTGCACGCTCTCGTCGTGCCCGGTCACTTCAATGCCGCCCTGCCGCGCCATGGTGGCGGCGGGGATCACGCCGTAGGGGCAGAAGGGCTCCACCTGGGGCACGCCCTGCATGTCGCCGGTGATCATGCCCAAGGTGCCGTCCCCGTTCACGATCAGCTTGTTCAGGTGGGGGCTGCGGTAGTTGCCGGTAATGCCCAGCGGGGTCTCCAGGGTGCGGGCGTGGTAGGCAAGGTAATGCTCGCCTTTGAAGGTAATCAGGCTGTGGTGGTTGTTGCCGCCCAGACCGAAGAACACCTCCGGGTTGCGGAAGAATTCGCCCCGCCAGGTGTAGGGGCCCATGGGATGGTCGGCGGTCATGTACTGGATGGCGCCGTTGGTGATGCCCATATCGTTGCCGCCGGTGGTAAAGTTGGAGCAGTAGGTATAGTAGTAGGTATCCCCGATGCGGTTGATGCCGGAATCCTCAAATACATAGGGGGCATGCACGGTTTTGGGCTCGCAGGCAAGAGAGATCATGTCCTCGCCCAGCTGCACACAGCGGATGGTGCCGGGATCGGCCTGCATGCCCTGGGGCACGCCGCCGCCGAAGAACAGGTAGCCGGTGCCGTCGTTATCCACAAAAACGGCGGGATCGAACAGCCACAGCACGTTGGCGCAGTTGGGCACATCCCGGGTGATCAGCCCGTGACCCAGCGGATCGCGCCAAGGGCCAGCGGGAGAATCTGCCGTGAGCACGGATACGCCGTTGCCGCCGTTGCAGAAGTAGAGGAAGAACCGGTCTACGCCGCCGATGTTCTTGTGGGCGGCGCAGGGAGCCCAGCTGTTGCTGGCCCAGACGGCTGCGCCGTCCTTGCCTGCCACGGGGATGGGGCCGTGGTCGGTCCAGTTGACCAGATCGGCAGAGGAGATGCAGTTGATGGTGCGGATGTTGCTGTAGGTGTTCTCCTGGGGCTTGCCCTCGGCGTCGTAGGTAACGGCATCGTTGGTGGTGTAGACGTAGAGACGTCCATCCCAGACCAGCATGCCGGGGTCTGCGCCGAAACGCTGGGTGTAGAGGGGATTGTGGTTACCGGGCAGCTTGCAGCTGCTTGCATATTGGATAGGCTGCATCGATTTCAGCTCCTTGTGTGATCCGGTCGGAAAGGATATATTTATCCCTTTCTGTATGGCGCGCACCGGCAGGGGAACGCCCTGCCACCGCCGCCATCCGGTCTTTTGTGCACATGGTAGCACAGGGAAGGGGCAGATTGCAATCACTGTTTTGCCAAAAACAAAAGATGGATACTTTTGACCTGCATTGCATACCCTAAGACCCTTCTGCCGCAGCTGCCCGTCTCCTGCTCCGGGCGGCATACAGACACGAAAAAAACTTTTGAAATACAGCGATGTGCGCTATAATATTTCGCGGCGGCAGAGCCCTGACGGGATGCCGCAAGAAAGGACTGATGAGGAATGAGCATCAGAATCGGTATTGTAGGATACGGCAATCTGGGGCGCGGTGTGGAGCTTGCGCTGCGCAAGAACCCCGATATGGAGCTGGCGGCCTTTTTTACCCGCCGTCCGCCCGAAACACTGAAAACCCTTTCGCCGGATGTACCGGTCTATTCCATGGATTCCCTGCCTCAGCACAAGGATGGGCTGGATGTGCTGATCCTCTGCGGCGGCAGCGCCACCGACCTGCCGGAGCAGAGCCCTGCCTGCGCCCGCCTGTTCAACGTGGTGGACAGCTTCGATACCCACGCCCGCATCCCGGAGCATTTTGCCGCCTGTGATGCCGCTGCCAAGGAAGCCGGCACCGTCACGCTGATCTCTGCCGGCTGGGATCCCGGTCTGTTCAGCCTGCAGCGGCTGATGGGGCAGTGCATCCTGCCCGAGGGCAGCGACTATACCTTCTGGGGCAAGGGCATCAGCCAGGGCCACGGCGATGCTGTGCGCCGGGTGCCCGGGGTAAAGAACGCCAAGCAGTACACCATTCCCGTGCCCGAGGCGCTGGAGCGGGTGCGCAGCGGCGAGAACCCCACCCTTACCGCCCGGCAGAAGCACACCCGGGAATGCTTCGTGGTAGCGGAACCCGGTGCAGACCTTAAGCGCATCGAAAACGACATCAAGACCATGCCCAACTATTTCGCCGATTACGACACCACCGTGCACTTCATCACCGAGGAGGAGCTGCTCCGCGACCACGGCGGCATGCCCCACGGCGGTCTGGTGGTGCGCAGCGGCGCGACCGGCGAGGCAGGCGAGAACAAGCAGCTGATGGAGTTCTCCCTCACGCTGGATTCCAACCCCGAATTCACCGCCAACGTGCTGGTCTGCTGCGCCCGCGCCGTATACCGCATGCAACAGGAAGGCCAGTCCGGCGCAAAGACCGTCTTTGATGTGCCCCCGGCCTACCTCTCCCCCAAGAGCGGCGAGGAGCTGCGGAAGATGCTGCTGTAGCGGGGTGCGACGCCTATGGCGTTGTGCGCACTGCGAACGCGCTTCCCTCCGTTTCCTCCTGCGCCTCCCTGCCGCACCCGCTTTGCGGGCGTGGAGGGTTATGAGCATCATGAATATGCCCCGTATGCCATGTAAAATGGTATACGGGGTTTTTGTGTGCCGACGGTTTTCTGTGCCGCAGTCGAAAATTCTTTGTATACAATGCCCGAACCCGTTGACTGCCTTCCCGCAGAGATGGTACATTGGTACAGCTGTGTATATTCAAGCCCTCTGCCCCATGAAATGGGGCAGTCCGGAGGTGCAGGAGGCCCTTGCCTCCTGCCGGGATCCAAGGGCAGCGCCCTTGGCCCGCAGAGCGCCCGCCGTTCCCACCCATCACCCACTCAGGAGGTACCCACATGAAAAAAGGCAATGCTGCCGCTCTTTTGCCCATTTTGGTGTTTCTGGTTCTGTATCTTGGGCTGGGGCTTTTGTTCGAATACGGTATGAAGATCCCTATGGGGTTTTACAATGTGCCCATTGTAGCGGCATTTCTGGTGGCGATTTTGTCGGCGTGTCTTCTGGATCGCAAGCGCACGCTGGATGAAAAGCTGGCGGTAATGGCGGGCGGCGTGGGGGATCCCAACATCGTTACCATGCTGCTCATCTTTCTGCTGGCGGGTACGTTTGTGGGCGTGGTAGGGCGTTCCAGCGCGCAGAGCGTGGCGTATTTCATGCTCAGCATCATCCCGCCCAGGTTTGCGGTGGCGGTGCTGTTTGTGGTCAGCTGCTTCATTTCCACGGCCATGGGCACCTCGGTGGGCACCATCACGCTGCTTACCCCCATTGCGGTGGAGGTGGCGGGGGCAGCTGCGGTGGATCCCGGGCTGTGCATTGCCACGGTGGTGGGCGGCGCCATGTTCGGCGACAACCTGTCGGTGATCTCCGATACCACCATTGCCGCCTGCAACGGTCAGGGCTGTCAAATGAAGGATAAATTCCGGGGCAATTTCCTTATCGCCCTGCCCGCCGCCGTGCTGACGCTGATTTTGATCCTTGTGCTGACGGCGGATATTGCGCCCGTGTCCCTTTCCCACGGCTACGATCTGCTGTTGATGGCTCCCTATGTGCTGGTGCTGATCGGCGGCATTGCGGGCATGAATGTGTTTCTGGTGCTGCTGCTGGGCGTGGTGTCCGGTACGGTGATCATGCTGGCATCGGGCAGCATCGTGCCGGAAGCGGGGCAGACGGTGCTGAGCCAGCTTTTGCGCAATGTAGGCACCAATATGGCGGGTATGTTCGAGACCTGCATGGTAGCGGTGCTGGTGGCTGCCCTCTGTGCGCTGATCCGGACAAACGGCGGGTTTGATGCGCTGCTGTCTTTCATCAAGCGGGTATTCCGGGGCAAGCGGGGCGGACAGCTGGGCATGGGGCTGATGGTGGCGGCCATGGATGTAGCCACTGCCAACAACACCGTCGCCATCGTGATGGCGAATCCCATCGCCAAGGAGATGAGCCGGGATTACGGCATCACCCCCAAGCGGACGGCGTGCATTCTGGACACCTTCAGCTGCATCGCCCAAGGTGTGATCCCCTACGGCGCACAGATCCTTGTGGCGCTGTCTGCGGCGGCGGAGATGGATCTGACCCTGTCGGCATTCCGGATTTTGCCTTGCCTGTACTACCCCATGTTCCTGCTGCTTACCTCGCTGGCGGCGATCCTGCTGCCGGGGAAGAAGGAAGCGTAAACTACGGCCTGCACGTTCGACCCGCCCTTCGGCGGGTCGCCCGCGCTTGGAGTGGACAAAAGTTCCGCAGCGCTTATGGGCAGGGTCCCTTCCCTGCCCGCGCTGCTTGCTTGGTCGCCTCCTCGAGCCTTTGGCTCTGCGGGGGCGCCCCCGGTTCGTGGGGCTTGGGTGCGGGGTTGGGGGGCTATTGAGAAGGCTTCTTCTGTAAGAGGGAGCTGTCGCCGTCAGGCGACTGAGGGTGCTTGGAGCGGGGGCGGCGTGCCGGTTCGGGGTGGGTGGATGCCCGGGCATAAGCCTACCGTCCCCATCGCCTTGCAAATACCCCTACCATCAGGCACTACGTGCCAGCTTCCTCCCCCGCTGGGGGAAGA
>JAFXBE010000035.1 GCA_017516765.1 Clostridia bacterium
GCGTGTACGGTGGTTTCGGAACCCTTGCGTAGCAAGGGGTTCCTATCGCCGTTTGCCGCCCGGGGAGCCGTAGGCTCCTAGGCAAACGGTGCAAAAGTCGTCAAAAAAGCCGCCGCAGGCGTGTTTTTTGACGAGCTGAACGCAGCAACCGTTTGTGCGGCTGCTGCGTCTTTTTTCGGTTTACAGATCAATCCGGATGGTAAGCGGATCAGCGGATCTGCATCTGAAAACAGATTTCTCCAACGCCCTTAACACCTGTATACAGCTGTTTGTCATCGTCCGTGTATTCGGTCACAGAGAAAGGAATCGTCAGATCGATCAGGCCGTCTTCGTCCTCAAGGATCGTCCTGCCCGCATTCTGCACCTCCAGCACGGCATGCACAGCCCCATCCTCACCGGTAAAGCAATCGATACTGCTGCCAATGGAATAAATGCTTCCGTTGACACTTACATGCTGCACATCCAGCAGCAAAAGCTGTTTGCCCGGGGCGATCATCTTTTCGATCGGCCCATACCCTTCATTCGTCCACAGCCAATGCACCGATCGATCCACACCTGCCTCGCCGGGATCCTCCGGTGCACCTTCACCATAGTAAGAACCATCGGGATCCAGATTCCACAGGGGATGCAGTTCGTACACATCTGCTTCGTTGGCAACAGCAGCCACGGATACGACCAGCAGTTCCTTCTCCGGTACCCAGGATGCCTCGGCTGCCTGTACGCCGATCCTTTCATCGCCCGTTACTGTCGGCGCAAAACCGGTCTGCACATTTGCCAGGATCGCATCAAGTTTTTCGGGATCCGTCTCCTGCAAAGCAGAAAAGCGGTTATTGTAGTACCATTCCAGTCCGCAGTTGATGACCGCGTAGGCGGTAGCGCACAGCATAACAGTGATCAGCACCCAGACGAGCGCGGTACGCAGAACAAAACGTTTCACAGGTTCTTCCTCCTTCTGTTGAGGCAGACTGTGAACCAGCTGCTCCATACGCTTGGAAAAATCCTCTTCCATATGGGGGTACAGACTTCTGAGACGTTCTCGATCCAGCTTCATCACAGCTCCACCTCCTCTTTCAGCAGTTTTCGCAGTTGCCGTCTTGCCCGGAAAAGACGGTTTTTGACAGCAGCAACCGGCAATCCCATGGATGCCGCCACCTCGTTTTCCTTCATGCCCTCCATGTATTTGAGCAGGAAGGGCGTGCGCAGCGTTTCCGGCAGGGCTTTAAGGGCATCCCGTAAGCCCGTATCCTCCGGCGGAAAACAGATACCCTCCGGGATCTGCCCCGGTGCGCACCGCTTGCGGCTGCGCAGGATGGCGTAGCATTCGTTGATCGCGATCCGCATCATCCATGCCCGCTCGGTACCTTCCCGGGCCTTCTCCCGCATACGCCAGGCATTCAGCAGACATTGCTGCACCGCATCCTCCGCATCGGCCCTGTTGCCTACGATGCTGTATGCGGTTCTGTACAATGCTGCCATATGCTGCTGAGCGAGGGTTATGTATCCCTTCTCATCTATTGCCGTTTCCTCCGTTTTTTGAGATCTCACCCATAAGATGCACGAGAGGTAGAAAAAGTTAGATGCTTACCAAAAAAGATATCACCCACCCTGCCCAAAAGCAAGGGGAGTGATATCTTTACTGCATTTCCCGGATCGGAGATCCCATTCCCATTGAAAAGGCTTCCTTACGCCTCCACGCCGTACAGAAGACCGCTGGAGCCGGTGGCGATAAAGAACCGCCCGAAGGTGCGCTTGTCCCCGTCGATGGAGTGCACGCGCCCGTACATCTGCCCTTCCGTATTGATGCGCTGAATGGTGACGCATTCGTCAAAACTGCGCCAGAAGCCGTACGTGCCGCCGATCCAGCCGTTGAAATACAGGGCTTTGGGTTCTTCGGCATAGCTGCCGCCGGGGCGACCCAGCCCCAGTCCCACACAGCAGACCGTATCGCCCGCTGCCGTGAGCCGCCTGCCGCCGAAACCGTCCGATACGGGATCGTAGCACAGCTTCCACAGCCCGCCTTCGCCGGTGGCGATGTACATTTCCCCCGGCTGCCCTGCGGCGGCACGGATCTCTGTACGGTCGGCGCAGTCCACCAGCCCGAAATGGACTTTGGGGAAGCCCTCGGGCACAGGCTTCTGCCGGAAGGTATCGCCCCCGTCGGTGGAAACATACAGCTGACCCGCTTCGCCGAAGCCATAGAACACATTGGGCAATACCCTGTCCGCAATGGGCTTGAGCATGCCCTGCGCCTCAGATCCATCAAGAGAAAGCACACGGCTGCGGGCAAAGGTTCTGCCCCCGTCGTGGCTGATGATCAGATTCCGGGCATGGAGCATGATGCGCTCCGCCACCGCCCACACATAGGTTTTCCCGTCCGGGGCAACAGCCACCCAGCCCGCGTTGGTGTTTACGCCGGAAATGCGGGTGAGACGTTCGTCCAGCTCCGGGGAAAGCCCCATGGGCATATCCAGCCTCATCCATGTCTGCGCCCCGTCCCGGCTGACGATGAGCCCGCCCTTGGTGCGCCCCGTCCAGTTGCCCCGGGCCGCCACAACGATGTGGTCGGGATCGCTTTCCGGCCAGTCGCAGCTGAGGCAGGTGATATAGCGGTTGCCTTTGCCGTCATCAAAGGAATTGTCGCAATGGCTGTCCACATCGGTAAAGGCAAAGCCGCCCAGATCGCCGATCATATCCAGCAGCCGTATCCGCCCCGATGCCGGGGCGTGGATGTTGATATGCACCGTTTCCTCCATGCCGTCGCACCAATCCTGCCAGACAACAGTCTCATCCGTCAGGTTCCGGGTGCGGAAGGTACCGGTGCCGGTGTTGAACCATGCCGTACCGGGACGGTGGGGATCCAGCTTGATATCGGTGAGCCAGTGGATCAGATTGCCGCCGCCGTTGTAGCAGGGCTTCATATAGGAAAGACGGAAATCCATACGCCCGGTGTGCAGCCCGTGGAGCACCTTGCGCCAGCTGCTGCCCCGGTCCCGGGACAGGTACACCGCATCCCCATCCTGCCGGTGGATGGTGGCAGTAATCAGCAGCCCATGCCGGGCATCCATGGCCGAAAAGCCCCAGTTGCCCATCTCGGGGGTGATGTCCTCCGGCGCGCCCAGTCCACCCGGCAGAAGGGCATAGCGGGCAATGCGTCCGCAGGAGCAGTCACCGCAATCGCAGGTATAGCCCCTGTCCACATTCTGGCTGCGGGGGCCGTTGGCAGAGAAGGATACATACAGATATTCTTCATCGAAGGCGCAGCGCTGCGCTACCAGCCCATGCAGTCTGCTGCCCTCCACCGTTTCGTAGACGGGCTGGGGTACAGGCGAAAAGGTATTGCCGTTATCCCAGGAAGCATACAGGCTGTTGCCGCGCAGATCGCCGTTTCGCAGAGTGATGCCCTCGGTGCCTACCAGCAGCAGGCTGCCCCGGCGGGCAACCAGCGTGCAGTTGGTCTCCGGCATGGCATCCACATGCGCCCATGCGCCGCCTTCGTCCCGGGAGACCCACAGCCCGTCTGCCTGACTGGCCAGCCAGAGCGTAGAGGGGTCTTTCTCATCCACGATCAGCCGCTCCCCCGCTCCCCGCCCGTGCAGGTTGCCATGGGCGAATACGGGCAGCTCCACTTTGCGGAAGGTCGCGCCAAAATCCTCCGATACGGTCAGCAAAGCCCGGCTCTCCGGATCCCGCATACCGCTGACGATATACAGCCGCTCCGGGCGGGTGGGATCCAGCGCTGCGGAAATGGGGCAGCATTCCCGCAGATCCTCGGGGGATACATGGTCGATCAGGCTGACCCATGCCTGTGTATCGTAGTCGAAACGGTATACGCCGCCGATATCGGTACGGCAGTACAGAATCCGGGGATCGTGGGGATGAAAGAAAAAGCCGGTCACATACCCGCCGCCCCCGATGGGCATATGACGGTAGCGGTAAGGCACAGTCTGCATGGAAAAACTCACCTTTCCTGTTGTCTTCGCTCAAGGATTGGGGATGATTATAGCACAAACAGACAGGGCGGAACAGCCATAAAAATAAATAGCAGCAACTATTTTTTGCACCTCTGCCGGAACAGGCAAAAAGCAGCCCCCGACAACGTTTTGCGTTTTCGGGGGCTGGCATATCATCTTTTCATCTGTACGCATTCCCATTTTTCGCCCATGCAGGTATCCATACGCACAGGGGTATCCGGCGGGATGCGGAAACCATTGGCTTCGTAGCTGTGCAGGGCGGCGGGATTGCTTGGGTATACGGAAAGGTGCAGGCTCCGCGCCTTCATGCGCTTGCGGGCGTGATACACGGCACAGGCCACCATCCGTTTGCCAAGGCTCTGCCCCCGCAGAGCAGGATCCAGCAGTACATAACCGAAACGGATGCCGCCCTCCACATTCTTCTGGGGAAAGAGATTCATAAACCCTGCCGGTTTGCCCTGCCACAGCCACAACAGCGGCTGATGCCCGGCAAACCCCGACAGTTTTTCGTTGAACATACCCGGCTGCAGAGGCCAGCTGCCCACGCTGCCCGCCGACCAGCGCCAGTAGGTGATCTCGTCGGGGATCCAGCTCTGCACAAGGGCTTCCTCCTCCGGGCGGTAGAGGCGCAGGGAACCCAGCAGTTCTTCCCGTGTTCCTTTGGGCAGCCCCGCCACCGTCTGCTCGTAGCTGTGGAACAGCATTTCCGTAAGTACCGCATCCGGTACGGTACCATCCATGGTGACGGTATTGTTGTAGGGCTGCTGCACCGGCGGGCAATGCCAGCCCCGGCGCACCGTGCCGGGGTACTGCTGCCGCCAGTTCATGCCTTGATTGGGCTCGCACTTGAAGCTGACCCAGCCGGGCATGGGCATAAAGGAGGCAAAGATGCGCCCGTGCTCCCCCAGCCGCACGCAAATGCTCTCGGGGCCGAAGGGACTTTCGGCTACGGCAGCGGGAAGCGTCAGGGCTTTTTCCATCAATTCAGGCAATGTCATCGATCAGTCTTCCTTCATGGGCAGGCGTGCCACGCCGCTTTCCACCGCTGCTTTGGCAACGGCTTTGGCAACGGTTTTGCCCACCCGCTCGTCAAATGCCTTGGGGATGATATATTCGGCGCTCAGCTCCTCATCGCTTACCAGCGAAGCGATGGCGAGGGAGGCAGCTACCTTCATCTCGTCGTTGATGTCCCGGGCGCGTACATCCAGCGCACCCCGGAAGATACCGGGGAATGCCAGCACATTGTTGATCTGGTTGGGGTAATCGCTGCGCCCGGTGCCCACCACCGCCGCCCCTGCACGAAGCGCCTCGTCGGGCATGATCTCGGGCACAGGGTTGGCCATGGGCAGAACGATGGGCTTGTCTGCCATGGAGGCGATCATTTCAGGCTTGAGCACACCGGGTGCGCTGACACCCACGAACACATCCGCGCCGGTAACAGCCTCGCTGAGTCCGCCGGTCAGGCGGCGTTTGTTGGTGATTCGGCTCATCTCCTGCTGGGCGGGGGTCATGCCCTCCACCCCTTCGGCGACGATACCGAAGCGATCCACCAGAATGATATCGCCGATGCCGAAACGGAGCAGATGGTTGGCGATGGCAATACCCGCAGAGCCTGCGCCGTTGATCACGCAGGTAATGTCTTCGATCTTCTTGCCCACCACCCGGAGGGCATTGAGCAGCGCAGCCGCCACCACCACTGCCGTACCGTGCTGGTCGTCGTGGAAAACGGGGATGTCGCAGATCTCCTTCAGCCTGCGCTCGATCTCGAAACAGCGGGGAGCGGCGATATCCTCCAGATTGATGCCGCCGAAGCTGCCGGAAAGCAGATAGACCGTGCGCACGATCTCGTCCACATCTTTGCTCTTGATACACAGGGGGAAGGCATCCACGCCCGCAAATTCCTTGAACAGCACGCACTTGCCTTCCATTACGGGCATGCCCGCCTCGGGGCCGATATCGCCCAGTCCCAGCACCGCCGTACCATCGGTGACCACAGCCACCAGATTGTGCCGCCGGGTAAGCTCGTAGGACTTGTCCACGTCCCGGTGGATGACCATGCAGGGCTCGGCAACGCCGGGGGTATACGCCAGCGACAGCGACTTGCTGTCTTCCACCCGTGCCCGGGAGACCACCTCCAGCTTGCCTGCCCACTCATAATGCTTCTGAAGCGATTCCTCGCGAATATCCATAGACCGATCCGCTCCTTTGTTCAAACAGAGTACGGTTTATTGTAACACCCGCAGCCCATGCGGCGCAACCTGCAGACAGCTTTAGTACACTCCCGGCAGGCAGGGCGGCAGCGTCTTCCCGGGTCGCTGGAAAAAAACGTTTGCGCGTCCCCTGTTTGTTTGTCCGCAGCACTTGACGGATATGGATAAACCATGTAAAATAAAAGGACGAATACCGCTCTGATCCTGAATCACAAAGGGCACTGGAGGCGAAGACGGTGAACGCATTAACAACCTCATCCCGGAACCAACAACGGCTGCTGGCACTCTGCCTTGCGCTGGTGCTGCTTTCGTCCCTTCTGGTATTTGCGCTGAACGCTGCGGCAGACATGTTCCTGCCCATGGCCACCGGCGAGGTTATCCATCAGAAGGGCGATCTGCTGCTGGATGTAAGCCGGTGCGACCAAGGCTACATTATGGCAAAGCACGAACCGAACAAAAAGGCCTTGAAGCTGCGCATCAGTTGCGGCAAGGCTTCCTTGAGCTACGATTTTGCCGCCGACGGCGAATACGAGGTCTTTCCCCTGCAGCTTGGCAACGGGAAATACAAGATCGAAGTGTTCCAGCAGGCTTCCGGCAGAAAGTACAAGCCGCTGATGGATACCACCATTCAGGTGGAGCTTTCCAGCGATACGCTCCCCTATCTTTTCCCCAACCAGTACGTGAACTACGACGACAACTCCGATGCGGTGATCAAGTCCATCGAGCTGTGCCACGGCTTGGAAAGCGACTGGGAAAAGTACGAGGTCATCTACCGCTACATGGCCAACCATATGGTCTACGATTTTGACAAGGCGCGTAAGGTAACCACCGGCTATCTGCCCGTGGTGGATGATGTGCTTTTTGAACAGAAGGGCATCTGCTTCGATCTTTCCGCGCTGATGGCCACCATGCTGCGCACCCAGGGCATTCCCACCCAGCTGGTGATCGGCTACGCCGACAAGATCTACCACGCATGGAATATGGTTTATCTGGATGATACCTGGTACCGGTGCGACATCACATCCGACATCATGTGCATGGATGTGCGCCGCTACACCACCGAACGTTATTATTGATCCATCATTTGAAGGAGGAAGCAATATGAGCCGTAAACTGCGTTTAAGCAACGAGGAGCTTTCCGTCCTCTGCGAACAGGTGGCTCTGGTGCTTCGCGCCGGTCTGCCTGTGCATGACGGCGTGGAGGCGCTCAGCGAAAACTACAAGGGAACGAAATTCGAAAACGGCTTCAACACCCTGACCATCACCGTTATTGAGACCGGCAGCCTGGCAACAGGTCTGAAGGAAGCCGGGCTCTTCCCCGACTATCTGATCTCCATGACCGAGATCGGCGAAAAAACCGGCGAGCTGGATGTGGTTATGGAAGAATTGTCCCTGTATTACGAACGGGAAGCCGCCAACCGCCGTTCCATCAAGAGTGCGCTGTTCTACCCCCTCCTGCTGATCGTAATGATGGCGCTGATCATCTCCGTGCTGGTAACGCAGGTGCTGCCCATCTTTGAAAATGTATACGGCAGCTTCGATTCCGGCTCCAGCGCCGGCTGGATGAACATTGCCGTTACCTTCGGCAAGGTAACGCTGATCGCCGCAGGCGTATTGCTGCTGCTGGTGATCGTTCTGCTGATTGTACTGAAGCTGGACAGCAGCCAGAAGGTGCTGCAGTGGCTGCAGAACGCCATCAAACCCCTGCGCCGGCTGGAGCAGAAGCTGTCTGCTGCCCGTTTTGCTTCCACTCTGGGCATGATGCTGCGCAGCGGCTTCCCCCTGGAGGAAAGCATGGAACTGATCGAGGGGCTGTTTACCAACAAACGGCTCCGCCAGCGCGTGAGCCAGTGCCGCCAGAAGATGGAAGAAGGCACCTCCTTCCCCGATGCCGTGGGCGAGACCGGCATTTTCGAGCCCCTGCACTGCCGTATGATCTCTGTCGGCTTCCGTGCCGGTCAGACCGATCGTGTGATGAGCAAGCTGGCTGTGCTCTACGATGAAGAAGTCAACACCCAGATCGGTCATCTGGTATCCATCATCGAACCTTCTCTGGTGGCTCTGATGTCCGTGATCATCGGCGCGATCCTGATGTCCGTGATGCTGCCGCTGCTGAGCATCATGAGCAGCATCGGCTAAGGTTTATGCCCATGCCCAACCCAACGGGAAAGGAGGAAGGACCGTGCAAGCAAAGCAAAACAGCATGTGGAAAGGCGCAGTACTGACCGTACTGGTTTTTCTTGTGATGATCGGCGTGCTGGTATACGGTGCATCCACTGTGAATACCCGCAGTGAAAGCGAGCAGATGGCCGAGCTGGAAGATTCCGTCCGCAGAGCTTCCATTCTCTGCTATGCGGTGGAAGGACGCTATCCCGACAACGCTGACAAGCTGCGGCAATACTACGGCCTTACCTACGACCAGAACAAATATATTGTGCAATTGGACAGTTTTGCCACCAATCTTCTGCCCGACATCCGTATTCTGACGATCGGAGGTGAGGCGGATGAGTAAGTCCGAAAACAACGGCAATGCCATAACTAACCATGCCATCGGCGGTCTGTTTATCTTCTGCCTTATCGCCCTGTTTGCGGTGATGGCAGTAACCCTGACCCTGACCGGTATGAAGGCTTACCAGAGCGTAAGCGAAGCCTCGGCAGGCAACAGCGAGGCACAGATCGTGCTCAGCTACCTGCTCAACAAGACCCACGCCATGGATGTAAGCGGCGCGGTTTCCATCCGCGAGGAGCAGGGGCTGGAATACCTTTGTCTGGACGAATACTGGGAGGATGAGGTATACCAGACCCGGATCTATGCCATGGACGGACAGATGCTGGAGTATTACTGCGGCGCAGAGGACGAATTCAGCCCCGAGCTGGGCGATCCTCTGGCAGATGTGCAGGAGCTTTCCTTTGCGATGGAATCGCCGCGTCTGCTGGCGGTATCCGTTACCCTGCCCGACGGCACGGAAGAGCAGCTGCACATTGCGCTGCGTTCCCAGGAGGTGTCCAGATGAAACGCTACCAAGGGAACATTCTGTTGATCGAATTGCTGATCGTGATCCTGTTCTTCTCCCTGTCGCAGGTGCTGATGGTGCGCGTCTTCGCCTCCGCCCACGAAAAATCACGCAGCAGCGTGCAGCTGCGCCATGCGCTGATGGTCTGTCAGGATGTGGCGGAACAGCTGAGCGCCAGCGACAACCCCGATGCGCTGCTTCTGCGGCTGAACTTTACCGGCGAAAGCGGCAGCTATTTCCGCTGCGAAGAGCAGGGTTTTGATGTGTATGTGCACTGTGCAGAGGAAGAAACCGCCGCAGGCACCCTGTGCACCGCCACCATTACAGCACAGAAGGACGACCGGGAGATCCTTACACTGCCGGTATCCCGCTATGTGCCAAAGGAGGGTGCGCTGTGAAGAAGCAAGACTCTCAGCAACGCGTTGGCGTTGGCGTATCCTCCGTACTGATGATCCTCGTCGTGCTGGCCATGACCGCGCTTTCGCTGCTGGCGCTGGGCAGCGCCCGTTCCAACGAAAGCATGACCAGGCGCAACGCCGATGTAGGCGCTGCTTACTACACTGCAGCCGATCAGGTACAGCGCAAGCTGGCGCAGATCGACGAAACCCTGCTGACAGGCCGCAGCGAAACGGCAGATCTGGCATGGTACCAGGCTCAGTCCCCCGATGCGGTGGAATGGGAAGAAAGCGACGAAGGAATCTGCTTTACCTTTACCACCGATGCGGGTAACGATCTGGCGATCTTTGTGCGCGGTCTGGTCACCGACGGGTCGCAGCGCTATCTGCTCAAGGAACACCGCATCATCGACACCGCCAGCTACGACACGGATGACTATTTTGTTTTGATGGGAGACTGAACCGCACATGGAAGAATTCGCAGAATTGAAAGCAATGTTCCGGCAAACGCTGGAGCAGGGCGGCTCGGATATCTATATCATTCCCGGTTCCCCCATCACCACAAAGGTGAATGAGAAGTTTGTTTTCCTTACCGAAGGCAAACAGGGACCTGTCGAATGCACCCGTTTCATCAACGAGATCTACGCCATGGCAAACGGTCGCGACATCAAGCGGCTGGAAGAAGAAGGCGACGATGACTTTTCCTTCGGCCTGGCACAGATCGGTCGTTTCCGTTGCAATGCCTTTAAGCAGAGAGGCACCTTTGCCGCCGTTCTGCGCGCCGTACCCTTCAACCTGCCCGACCCCGCCAAACTGGGCATTCCCCAGATTGTGCTGGAGCTGAGCGAGCGCAGGCAGGGCATGGTGCTGGTCACCGGCCCCGCAGGCAGCGGCAAGAGCACCACCCTCAGCTGTATCATCGACCGCATCAATTCCAGCACCAATGCCCATATCATCACGCTGGAGGATCCGATCGAATTTGTTCATCCCCACAAAAAGAGCATTGTTACCCAGCGCGAGATCATGAACGATACCCACAACTTCGCCCACGCCCTGCGCAGTGCGCTGCGTCAGGCTCCGGACGTGATCCTGCTGGGCGAAATGCGCGACTACGAAACCATCCAGACGGCGCTTACCGCCGCCGAGACCGGTCACCTGCTGCTGAGCACCCTGCACACCATCGGCGCCAGCAAGACCATTGACCGTATCGTAGACTCCTTCCCCTCCAACCAGCAGTCTCAGGTGCGCATGCAGCTGTCTCTGGTGCTGAAGGCTGTTGTCAGCCAGCAGCTGATCCCAACCACCGACGGCGGTCTGGTGGCTGCATTCGAGGTAATGCAGGTAAACGACGCCATCGCAAACATGATCCGTGAGGGCAAGGTGCACCAGATGGACAACGTGATCTACGCCGGCGCCGCACAGGGCATGTTCACCATGGACAGCGAGATCATGAAGCTGTACAAAGCCGGAAGAATCAGCAAAGAAAACGCGCTTCTGCATTCCACCAACCGTGAGCTGATGGCAAAGAAGCTGATGTAAACTGCGGCGCAGACCGCATCCACCCCATTTGACAGGCGGTCTTCGGAACCGAATGCAAATGGGGTGTTTTCCTGACCGGAATGGAGGTGTCCCCAACATGATCCTGCTTCCCCGCCCGAAAGAAATGCGCACCACCGATGCTTCTTTCCGCATTACCCCGGAGACCCGGCTGGTACTGACCCCCGATGCCCGGCAGGAGACGCTGTGCGCCCAGCAGCTGAAGGACGATCTGGCGCGCTTTGCCGGGATTTCGCCCACGGTGCTCTGCGGCATACCCCGGGAGGGCGATATCGTGCTGGCTGCCAACCCCGGCAGTGGCGAAGAGTACTCCCTTACCATTACCGATTGCAGCGTGCAGATCAAAGCCCCGTCAGGCACGCCCGGGCTGTTCTACGGCGTTCAGACCCTGCGACAGATCATCCGGCAGTCGGGCGCAGTGCTGCCCGGGCTCTGTATTACTGACGAGCCCGTTTTTACCCACCGGGGCTTTTATCACGACGCCACCCGCGGGCGCACCCCCTCCCTTGCATGGCTCAGGCATCTGGCAGATGAAGCCTGCTTCTATAAGCTGAACCAGCTGCAGCTGTATGTGGAGCATACCTACCTGTTCCGGGATCTGACCGAGCTGTGGGGCGCAGGCGAACCCCTTACGGCAGAGGAGATCATGGAGCTGGACGATTACTGCGCCCAGCGGCATATCGAGCTGGTACCCTCCCTTTCCTCCTTCGGGCATCTGTTTGAACTGCTGAACACCAAAAGCTGGTGCCATCTGTGCGAGCTGCCTCAGGCAGGCGCAATGGACAGCACCATGCCCTACCGCATGGCGCACCACACCCTGAATATCTCCGATCCGGCTGCGCTGCCGCTGGTGGAAGGCATGCTGCGGGAGTTTATGCCCCTGTTCCGCTGCCGCCGCTTCAACATTTGCGCCGACGAGACCTTCGACCTGGGACGCGGCAGAGGAAAACAGGCCATGGAAGCCGTGGGCGAGGGGGCGTACTACATCGGCTTCGTGGAGAAGCTGTGCCGCATCATCAGCGACAGCGGTCGGCAGCCTATGTTCTGGGGCGATATCGCAGTTATGCACCCCGAAGCCCTTGAACGGCTGCCCAAAGGTTCTGTGTGCCTGAACTGGGGCTACTCCCCCGAGGTAACAGAGGATGCCAGCCGCTCGCTGGCGGCCGCAGGAGCCACCCAGTATGTATGCCCCGGTGTAAGCGGCTGGAATCGTATCATGAACCGGATCCCGGACAGCTACCGGAACATTTCCCGCATGGCAGCCTATGGGCGCAAATACGGTGCGATTGGCTTGCTCAATACCGATTGGGGCGATTACGGGCACATCAACGATCCCCGTTTTTCCCTTCCGGGAATGATCATGGGCGCCCACTGCAGCTGGAGCGGGGAAGAGCTCCCGCTGGATGTGATCTGTGAGGATATTTCCCGTATTGCTTATCTGGACAGAAGCCGCCGAACCGTCGGTCTGCTGGCGCAGCTGCAGGGAAAGGACGTGTGCAGCTGGTGGCATCTGGTGCAGTACCGGGAGCATGTGCTGGGCAGAGCCGACGAGGGGCACGGCGATGTGCTCGCGGGGCTGGATCTTTCCACCGTGGAAGACGCCAACCGACAGGTTTCCCTCATTGCCGCATCCCTGACCGATTCCGTGCAGCATATGGATTCCTCTTCGGCAGGCATTCTGCACTGCTGGCTCAACGCCTGCGAGGGCATCATGGTGTGGAATCTGGTGGGTGCAGCCGTGCAGAGCAAACGAAAGGATGCCGCACTGGCGCAGCGGCTGGAACGCTGGCTGTGGCAGTATGAGCAGCAGTGGATGCAGGTCAGTAAGCCCTCGGAGCTTTGGCGCATACGGGAAATGGTGCGCTGGTATGCCGCATTGCTGCGCACATTCTGATATTTCTTCGGCAATTGCCATGCCTTTGGACAAGCGGTGCCTACCGCTTGCCCAAAGGCTTTTTTCGTCCGAATAACAGCTGTTTTGATTTGTCCCCTTTGTTCAAACAATGACCTGAATGGCGATTGCTCCCTGCTGTGTCTTGGTGGATAATGGAAGCGGGTGGAGACCCACGACGGTTTGGCGTATCAACGGAAGGAGATGAAATGTTGATATGAAAAACTTTGTTTTCATTTCGCCCAACTATCCCGATAACTACTGGCAGTTTTGCCGGGCGCTCAAGCAGCGGGGGCTGCGGGTACTCGGTATCGGCGATGTGCATCGGGAAAGCCTCAGGGAAGAGCTGCAACAGAGTCTGGATGACTATATACAGGTATCTTCGCTGCACAGCTACGAAGAGCTGCGCAAAGCGGTTGCCGATCTGATGCTGCGCTACGGCCCAATCGACTGGCTGGAGAGCAACAATGAATACTGGCTGGAGCAGGATGCAAAGCTGCGTACCGAATTCCATATCGAAAGCGGCTTCCGGAGCACGGACATGCCGCCGATCCGCAACAAATCACTGATGAAGGCGCACTATGTACGCGCCAATGTACCCATCCCCCGGTACTATGTAGCAGACAACCTGAAGGGCTGCACAGCGTTTGTACGACAGGTGGATTATCCTGTGGTGGTCAAGCCGGACAACGGGCACGGCATCACCGACGCTTACAAACTGAAGAACGATACAGAGCTGGAAGCATTTCTCGAGCGCAGGGATCCCGATACCACATGGCTGATAGAGGAATTCGTCCGGGGCGAAGTAAACTCCTACGATGCCATCATCGACGGGAACGGCAATCCCGTCTACGAAACCGGCATTGTTACCCCTATGTCCATTATCGACATCGTCAACAACAACGACAACGGCATCTACTATGTGGTGGATAAGCCGGCAGAGGATATATGCGCCGCCGGCCGCGCTGTTGCCAAGAGCTTCGGCGTAAAGAGCCGGTTTGTACACATCGAGTTTTTCCGGCTCACGCAGGATCACCCCGGACTGGGGAAAAAGGGCGATATCGCTGCGCTGGAGGTGAGTATGTGCCCCTGCGGCGGTTATGCCCTGGACATGATGAACTATGCCGCTTCCGTGGACGTATACGCCATCTGGGCGGATATGATCGCCGGTAACGAGCCCGCCGTCCACCCCGGCGAGTCTGCTTACTGCGCCTTTGTGGGCCGCAAAGCGGGGCGGCGGTTCCTGATCGGTCACGACAGGCTTTGCACCAAGTATGGCGGAATGCTGAAGCTGGCAGAAAACAGCGAAGGTTCCCGGTATATCGGTCTTTTCAAAGACCGGGAAGCCATGGATGCTTTCTACACCGATGCCCTCTGGTGCGAATGATCCCCCTTGCACCCCGGCTGTCCGCAGACAGTCGGGGTGCAAATGTTTAACGTTACTTGAACAGTTATGTAATCAAGGCTTTACAACTATCTCAAAAAACGTTACAATATACATATATGTGAAGAAAACCGATACTTCGATCGTTTCCTTTATGTATATTTTTCCGGACAGACAATTGCCCTCAAGGAAGGAGCCCGGTTATGAAAAGATCCATTGCTGCCGTTCTGGCTCTTGCCATGCTGCTGACGCTGTTTTCCGTCAGCGCATATGCTGCCGAATACGCAACCATTACAGGAGGCTGGCTGCGCCTGCGCAGTTCCCCCTCCTACGATTCGCAGACCCTTGCCAGTTACTATACCGGTACACAGGTGGAGGTGCTTGATACCACCGGCGAATGGTCCCGCGTGCGGATGAGCGACGGCAGCGAGGGCTATATGCTGACCAGGTATCTCAAAGCCACATCCGGCACTCAGACTGCACCCGGCACAGGCTATACCGCCGCGCCCCGCCCGGAAGAAACGCCGAACGGCACCAAGGCAACGGTGGTCAGCAGCAATGGCTACGGTGTGCGCATGCGTTCCGGCCCCGGCACCGGCTATCCGGTCATCTGCAAATTCCCGGTGGGCACCGCTGCCTCCATTCTGGACAGCGGCGCTTCCTGGTGCAAAGTCTCCGTCGGCAGTCAGACCGGGTATATCATGAGCCAGTATCTGTCGGTTGAAAGCAATACCGGCAGTGGCAATGCAGGCAGCGACAGCAACGCCCCTGTTACCTATGTGGGCGATGCCACCATCTGGTCCGGCAACGGTTACGGCGTGCGCCTGCGCTCCGGCCCCGGTACAGAATACGACCCCATCGGCGTGTACGGCGTGGGCACCAAGGTCAAGATCATCTCCCGGGGCGCTGTCTGGGATCATGTTCAGGTAGGCAGCCGCAGAGGCTATATGATGAACGATTTCCTGCTCTATAACGATCACTACAGCGTTACCGGTGTAACCACCAACAACCTGAACCCTGTGGTTGGCAATATTCTGGCTGTTCAATCCGTTACGCCCTCTACCGCCACCGTTACCTACGAATGGCTGGTAAAGAGCCCGGACGGCAAAGAAACCGTCAAGGGTACCACCGCCGCCTATACCGTAACCGATGCGGACGTGGGTTCCACCATCCGCCTGCGCATCACCGGTACGGGCAGCTACCGGGGTTCTGTAACCGGCAAGGCCACCAGCCCGGTGGTCAGAACCGGTACGGTGGAAAGCCTTACCCTGAACACGCTGAATCCTCACGTGGGCGATGTGCTGCAGCCTGTGATCGTACCTGAGGGCGCAACCGTATCCTACAGCTGGAGCGTGAACGGGGCAAACAGGGGCAGCGGTTCTTCCTATACCGTTAGCGCTGCTGATGCCGGCTATACCATTACCCTCAAGGTGGAAGGCAAAGCCCCCTTCGGCGGTTCCGCTTCGGTTACCACCAAGCCTGTACTGACGCTGAATGCACCTCTGGTGGAAACCAGCGGCCTTCCCAACGGGCAATACCGGGTCCAATACAGGCATCCGCTTACCGCTATCGGCGGCGGCGTCTGCCGTTGGAGCATCACAAAGGGCGCGCTGCCCGTAGGTCTTTCGATGGATCAGAACGGCGTGATCAGCGGTACCCCCACGGAGTGCGGCGTTAAAACCTTTACCGTACAGGTTACCAACGAGGCAGGAAGCTCCTCCAAGGAGCTGATCATGACCATCAACAAGGCGATGGTATCTCTGCATGCCATCGACGGCGTTGTGCCGCCTGCTAAGGGCGGAACGCCTGTGATTGCTGTCACGGCGACCGATCAGTACACGGGCTCTGTCACCTGGAACCCTGTACCGGCGAACGGCGTTTTTGATGCCTCCACCACCTATACCGCACAGATCAACCTGACCGCCAAACCCAACTATACCTTTACCGGTCTCACCCCCAGCTTCTTTTCCGTAAGCGGCAGCACCGGCGTAAGCTGCACCATCGGCAGCGATGGCAGTTCGGTCACTGTTACCGCCCCCTTCCCCGCCACAGCCGCCGCAGGCGCTGTCAAGCTGGATAAGCCCGTGATCAACGGCATCGAAAAGCGGACGGACGGCTGGGTCATCTCCTGGACGGCTGTAGAAAACGCCACAGGCTACATGCTGCGGATCTGCAACCAGGAATGGATCAGCTGCAGCGCCAACAGCTATACCCTGAGCGGCGTTCCCGCCAGCGGCACCTATCAGGTCTTTGCCGTTGGCGACAATGTAAACCACGGCGACAGCGACACCAGCGATTTTGTATTCATCCTGCCGGTCGCCACTCCCCTCTCCGCCCCCGAAGAGTTGAGGATCGAGGCCACCGGTAATACATGGCAGCTGTGTTGGAATCCCGTGGCGAATGCCGTATCCTACAGCATTTGTCTGCCGGGCAGCACAGAGTTCCTGTCGGTGGGCACCGACACAAGCTATCCCCTTGCCACCAAACCCCAAGCCGGTGAACTGTATCAGGTTTTGGCAACAGGCGACGGTATCGGCTATACCGACAGCGCTGCCGCGTCCCTCACCTATACTGCCCCCGTCAGCAAGCTGGCTGTGCCCGCAGGGTTTGAGATCCTTGAAAAAGACGGCGCATGGGTCGCTGTGTGGGAAAGCGTTACCAATGCATCGGGCTACCGGCTGGAGAATCCGGAGGGTAATTCGTATCCCTGCAGCGAGACCTCCTACACCTTTACCGCAGAGCCGTTGGAGGGCTACTACTATGTAACCGCTCTTGGCGACGGCGTATCCTACCTGGACAGCGAAGCAGCCTACTTCGACCACAGCACAGCCGCCGCATTGCCTCTTCCCGCGCCGAAAAACCTGCACATTAACGAAAAAGACGGTGTCTGGACTGCGGAGTGGGATCGTGTGCTTTATGCAGAGGGCTACTACTTCCGCCGCAGCGGAGAAGCGTGGGTGCCCTGCCAGACCAACAGCTACACCTTCCCCGGCGTTCCTGCCGAAGGCGAATATGCCGTCTATGCCATCGGGGACGGCACCTTCTTCCTGGACAGCCCGGAAACCCTTCTCGACTGCACCGGCGGCTTGCCTGCCGCTCCCTCCGAAGCCTCGGTAGACGCAGAAGGACAGCCTGCTGCGGACGAACCTGCCGCCTCCGGGGCAGCGGTCTCTGAAATCGGACAAGCAAACGCTGAAGAATAACCAAAGCAACAAAAGAACTCCCCGCTCCATCCCGGAGCGGGGAGTTCTTTTGCTATACGCTGGTTTGTTTATTCCACAGGGCGGATCAGGATGAGGGGAGTCAGCTCGTCGCCCTGACCGCTGGGGTTGTCCGCCATGGCATCCTGGATCTGGGCATCGGTAAGGGGCATGTTGCTGCTCTTACCAAGCTGATCCCGCTGGATATCGTTGGCATCCATCAGCACAACGGGCATACCGGTCTGCCGGGCAAGCTCTTCGCACAGCTGATCGGGGTTCTCGGGATTGATGAGCGCCAGCTCGTGGTACAACTCAAAGCTGGAACGGGTATAGAAGCCGTCGATACCGGCAACGCCGTGACCACAGACCTTCCAGAACACGCCGTGCACGCCGAAGGGCTTGGTAACCGCGCTGAGGAAGGCTGCCAGCAACACACGGGGCAGACCGCAGATATCGATGATCATCTGCATTTTATAGGGTTCGTGAGCGCCCACGCCGGTGTGGTTGATGCCGGCAAAACGCCACAGCAGATTGGCCCAGAAGCCGGGCTTTACCTGCTCGCGGGTCTTGACAGACTTTACGCACATGCACATGACCTTTGCGCCGAAGGAGAGGATGTCGCCCTCCTGATAGAGGGGACGCACATACTTTTCCACCAGCTCCTGCTGGCTCTCGCCCACCTGCACGAAGTGGGTCTGGATGGCGTAGCGGTCGTACTTGCGGCCGTCCTTGCCCTCGATGGTGCCGCGGTCAAAGTAAACAACACCGTTTTCTTCGCGGCGCTGATCCTCCAGGTTACGGGAAGGGATAATGCCCATAGGAATGCCTCCAATCGTGATTACATATCCTCGAAGAAGGGTTCTTCGTCTTCGTTTACCAGAATGCCCATATCGTTGAACTTGAGCGGTACGGGCTGCGCCATGATGTATTTCAGGATCGCATCAAAGCGCACGCTTTCGGTGTAGGTGAGCAGGGTAAAGGCAACACCCTGCCGCTTGGCGCGTCCGGTACGCCCGATGCGGTGCAGATAATACTCGTTTTCGTTGGGCAGGTCGTAGTTGATGACCGCCTCCACATCATCCACGTCGATGCCGCGGGCGGCAACGTCGGTGGCCAGCAGGATCTGGAAACGACCCTTGCGGTAAGCCTCCATTACCTGATTGCGGGCGCTCTGGCGCATATCGCCGTGCAGGCAATCGGCAGGATAGCCCGCATCCTTCAGACGTTTGCAGAGGCGCTGGGTCATATCCTTGGTGTTCACGAACACCATCACCCGCTGGTACTGGTCGCTGTCCAGCAGATAGAGCAGATTCTCGTATTTGTTTTCCCGCTCGGTATTGATCACATACTGGGTGATCTGGGGACGGTTCTCCTTGGTGGCGGGAATGACCACCTCCACAGGATCCTGCTGGTACTTCCAGGCAATGGTCATAACATCCTGATTGGTGGTGGCAGAGAACAGCACCAGCTCGCGGTCGCTGGGCGTGGCTTCGATGATCTTGGTAACATCCTTCACAAAGCCCATGTTCAGCATCTCGTCCGCTTCGTCCAGCACCATGGTGTGTACGCTGTCCAGCCGCACGTTGCCACGGTTCATGTGGTCCAGCAGACGACCGGGGGTGGCAACGATGATCTGGGGATTCTGCTTCAGCTGGTTGATCTGCTTAACGATAGGTTGTCCGCCGTAGAGGCAGGCAATGCGCACGCCGGGAATATACCGGGACAAAGCCCGCAATTCTTCGGTGATCTGCAGGCTCAACTCGCGGGTGGGGGCAAGCACCAGCTCCTGCACCCGCTTGTCATTCAGGTTGATATACTCCAGCATGGGAATACCGAAAGCGCAGGTCTTGCCCGTACCGGTGGGAGCGATGGCGATCACATCGCGGCCTTCCATCATCAGAGGAAGGGTCTTGGCCTGTACGGGGGTCATTTCGGTAAAGCCCATCTTGGCAACAGCCTTCACGATCTCTTCGCTCAGGTCTGCTTCGGTAAACTTCATCGTGATTATTTCTTCCAAGGCAGGGTTCTCCTTACTTTGCCAGATATTCTTCGATGGCACGGCTCAGCTGGTCGGGGCAGGAGGTGCTGCCGCGGCACTCGATGCCGCGCAGACGCTGCATAACATCCTCGGCCTTCTGACCGATCACCATCTGGGCCAGCCCCTGGGTATTGCCGCGGCAGCCGCCGGTAAACTTGCAATGAGTGATCACGCCGTTTTCGATCTCCAGATCGATGGCGCTGGAACAGGTACCCTTCGTACGATACTGCATCATGCTTCGCTCCTTCTGACTTAAAAAACATAATAAGCCAAAATCAACTATTCGACATTGCATGCCTTTTTTCCTGCCTGATCTTTCACATTGTTGCAAAGAGTGCATACCATGGCTGTACGGCATGGGAAGGAGCGGTAAAATGGGCATCTTGATCGCAGATTCCAAGGCAGGGGTATATGTGAGCGACCATACCGGCAGAGCCATACAGCACATCGAATGCGGGTTTTCCTCGCCATACATGCCCTGCGCATCGCCGGAACATCTGATATGCGCATGCCGGACAGCCCGGGAATGTCTGTGCATCCATCGGGGCAAAGAGGAGAACCGTCTTCTGATGCCCGCCCTGCCGGCTTTGGGCGGCATGTACATATCCCCCTGTGGGCGTTATCTTTACCAGCTGAGCACCGAAGCGGATTGTCTGCATACCGTGCATCTGGGCAGCGGAGAGCTTTGCTGGGCCATGCCTGTGGGCGTTTTCCCCCGGAGCCTGCAGATGAGCCGCGACGGAAAACTGCTGCTGGCAGCAGGCGGAGCGGTGTGCGAGGCTCTGCTGTATACCGCACCGGAGCTGCAGCCGGCAGCGGTGATCCACACCCGGCACCCCTGCTTTGCGGCAGCCTTCTGGAAAGGCGGTATCGCTTTGCTCTGTGCTGCCGAAGGAGATGATCTGCAGACCATCCTCTATACCCTGCCGCCCGGCGGTGTACGGCCCCGGGAACGGCTTCGCCTGCCCGGGCAGCCCGGCGGGCTGTGCATCTGTCCCGACGGTGTCACCGCCCTGCTGAGCACCCCCGACGGCTTGATGAAAGCGGAGCTTGCCACAGGTCGCCTTGTATGGAACCGTCCGGAATGGGCGTTGTGCATGCGTATAGAGACCATGGGCGGGCTTGCCCTCCTCTCAGATACCCTTACGGGCGATGTGTGCCTCCTGATGCACCGGGAGCCGTGGAAGCAGCGCATCCTGCTGGCAGGAGAGGATGCGCAGGCTTGCTTCTGCCCATGAATGGCAAATACCGTCAGAGCGCATAAAGCTGCATATTCCGGCACATCCTCTCCGTAGAGAGCGGCAATCGCCCCACCGGGGCCGAGTGTTTCTCCAGATTCTCATCAACAGGAGGGAAAAGCCATGCTTGATAAGATCTCGCTGGCGCTGGTCATCATTGGTGCGATCAACTGGGCGTTGGTAGGCGTGTTTCAGTTCGATCTGGTCGCCTACCTTTTCGGCGGGCAGGCAGCCACCATCAGCCGAATCGTCTATACGCTGGTGGGTGCAGCCGGTCTTTGGTGTATCTCGCTGCTGTTCAGCGAACGGGTCTCCGTCAAGGAGTGATGCACCCTGCGCAGGTGATCTGCCGCTTTGAGCAAAAACAGACGGTTGGTGGGCTTGCCCTTTTCGGGATCCACCGTTGCGCCGAAGCAGCGCTCGATCGCTTGCATGCTGCCTTGGGTAAACACGGTTTCTACCGCGCCCCGCAGGCAGCGTTCCACTGCCGCCGGGGTGGTGCAAAAAGTACAGGCACACTGTCTGTACCATTCCCCTACCGGCACAGCATCTGCCGAGCGGGCAGGAATGATCCGCCCAAGCAGCCATTCCGCATAGCGGCGACCCTTCAGGAAGGGGGGCATCGCCAGATCATCCAGCAGACACACAACAGCCGAACCGATCCGCTGCTCCAGCTGCTTTGCCAGCCGGGGCAGCGGTTTTTTCGAAAGCACGATCAGCAGGTGGCACAGCTGTTCCGGGCTTGCGGTGGCGGGAGCGATGCAGTCTGCCGATGCATCCTTGTTTTCTGCCAGCAGCAGTACTCTGGGTGGGCAGAGGGTACTGCCCTGCGCCAGCCATTGGAGCAGTTGGCTGTCTTCCTCGCCGCCCAGCCCCAGCAAAAGCAGGTCGTATGCCTCTGCCCCAAGCAGCCCGATCGCCTGAGCCGCTTCCCTGCAGCAAACAGTCTCTACCTGCTCCAGACAGCTGTACAGACAGGTGCAGACTTCTTCCGCCCGCGAAAGATCCCACATAACGACCAGCAACCGCATGGCTCTCCCTCCCCGATATGGCTTCAGAAAGGGATACGCCATGCGGCTGCCGATCTCCTACGGCGAAACAGCTCGTTATAGGTCGTTGCGCCGGTTATTGGGTCTCTTTTTCACCCTCCTCCATCAAGAACGCCGCTGCCTGATTGATTGCTTCAACAGCCGCACGGGAGGATATGGTTGCGCCACCGATCAATTCCACCTGCGACTCCTGTACCGGCGGGGTGAGGCCGACAAACTGCGCTGCGAACGCATCCTCTGCCACCCTCGCGCCCAGTCCGGGGGTTTCCTGCATACGCTCGCCGCCGATGGTGAGCGCAGAGATCCTGTTGGCTTCATCCAGCGTTAGGCGCACCAGCACGGGACCCGCATAGCCGATCACGCTGGCATTGGCGGTACGACCTTCCGGCGCAGGGCTTGCCGCCGGTGCAGCGCTCTGCGGAGCGGCATCAGTCTGCCATGCTCCAAAGCGGTTCCGTACCCAATCCGATGCTTGATTGACGCCCTCCACCACCGCACTGCTGGTGATCGTTGCCCCGGAGATCCCGTCGATCTCCTGCCCCAGCCCGAGGGGCGGGATCTTGCCCTGAAACTGATCGGTAAATGCAGGTTCCTTCGCCCGGGAACCCAATCCTTCGGTCTCCTTGAAATCGCTGCCGCCCACCCGAATGCCACGGAGCACAAAGCCGGTATCCAGTCCAACGACCACCTCAACCGGTCCTGCATAGCCCTGGGAAGCGATGGTCGCCGCATACCCTATGGTCTGTCCTGCCCCGGAGGCGGTGTATGCGGAAAGCAGCTCATCCCCATCGGCAAGAGCGATCTCGTCAAACCGATCAGCTTGTGGAAACAGCTCGGTCAATGCGCCGTGCGTTCTTTCCAGATTCTGCTTTCGGATCGGCTCCTCGGTGATCTGATTGGCAAATGCCAGCAAGCTTCCCGCAACCACGGCAATGATCGCCAGCACAAGCCAACCCGCTTTTTTCTTCATGTCTCTTCATCCCTTCTGTTTTTTCCGTAGTCTGTACAAAAACCACAAGGGATATGCATGCCCGTCTTTTGACGAAAGCACACGAGCGCAAGACAAATTTCGCAGCCGGAACCGACAAATGCGTGAAACATACACATCTATACTGACCCTATACTGACCACAGGAGGATACTGCCATGATCCCTTCCCCGCAGCCGATGCAAGAAAAGCGTTCTCTGAAGGAGCGTTTGGAGCGGCTGCCCGCACTATGCCGGGCGGTCTTTCCTGCCCTATGGGAATTTCTGCTTTTCTTCCTGACGCCGTTTATCCGTATTTTTGAGATCCCTTCCCCCTTTGCTGCCGCCCTGTTGCCGGCAGCGCCTGTAAGACCGGGCTTCTTTTCCCTGTTTGGTCTCGCCCTGTCCCTTTTGCTGCGGTTTCTGTGGCAGATACCTGCCGACCTATGGCAATATGCGGGCTGCGCCCTGCTGTGGCTGTTCCTGCGCCGCAAGCGACCGTCCACAGATATCCGCTCTGCACTGTACACGCTGGCTGCCCTGCTGCCCAGAACCGTCGCCGCATGCATCCGGGGCACCCCGTGGGATGTGATCCTTTCGGTTGCCGCACTGCCCATGGGCATGCTGACTTCTTTCGTTCTGCACCATTGCTTTGAGGAATGGTCGGAATGCTATGCTCAGCCAAGAGTACGGGAGCGGCTGGGGGTACAGCTCGTCTGTCTGATCCTGATCGCAGCACTGGGTTTTTTCCGGATCGGCGTGGTCAATCTGGGGCAGCTGCTTGCCATGATTACGGTGGTACTGGCCGCCCGCACCAAAGGAAGCACGTACGGAGCCTCTGCGGGCTTGCTCTGCTCACTGGTGCTGGTCATGGACGGGCACGACTACCGTCTGGTGCTGCCCCTGTGCCTGTGCGGGCTGCTGAGCGGTCTGCGCGGGGTGGCAGGGCTTGCTGTTCCCCTGCTGACCACCGTTGCCTGCCTGCTGACCGGCTGCATCACCCCCGCCGGAAGGCAGCCCATCCATTGGCTTTGCGGCTTGGCAGGCGGCTTGATATGTCTCCTTCTGCCCAGAGGCGCACAGGAGAAAGCGGATCTGTACCTGAGCGGTACGCTTCCCGGAAGCGCCGGTATGGAAAATGATTTTGTCAGCCAGCGGATCTCCCATATGCGGGAGGCCGTGGAAGAGATCGCCAGAGTGCTGCCCCGCCCATACGGCGGCGATATCCGGGACAGCGAGGCGTTGGGCGCGCTGCTCTGCTCTGCCTGCAGCAACCGTGAAGCCTGCTGGAACCATACCCGCAGTTCTACCGAAAACATGCTGAACCACTCCATGGAGCTGGCGCGGGACGGACTCGCCATCAATATGCAGGCGCTGCCCGCGCTGAAGCAGCACGGTTGTCTGCGGGCCGAAGCTATTGAAGAAACAGCCCGGCAAGCGATGGTCACCCAGAAAAAACGGCGGTACCGTCAGCGCAGAGCCGAATACGAGCAAACCCTGACCATGACCCACCTGAATGCCATGTCCGGTACGCTGGCAGAGCTGTGCGCTCTGGCAGCCGGACAGAGCGTAAGCGACCTGCAGGCAGCTCATGTGATCCTGCTTGCACTGGACGAATTGCGGATTCCCGCGCGGCTGTGCTATGCCAGACGGGTGGACGGGCATCTGATGGCATCGCTGGAGATGAATTCCCTGCTGCCGGGAAGAAAAGCGATCGATCAGCTATTGCAGTATCTGGAAGAAAACGAGGGTCTTTCCCTGTTTGTGACCCGCATCCGCCACCGGAGGATCGATCTGGAGGAAACGCCGGTGTATTCGGCGGAGATCGGTACAGCCAGTATGGGGGCAGGCGGCAGTTCTGTCTGCGGTGATGCCTGCATGTACAAAACCTGCGAGGGCGGCAGACTGCTGATGATGCTCTGCGACGGTATGGGGCACGGTGAGGAAGCCCATGCACAGAGCCAGAAAACGCTGGAGCTGCTCAAGCTGCTGCTGGAAGCCGGCTATAACCGCAGGCAGGCCATTACTGCCGTAAACGGGATCATGCTGAGCGCATATGAGGGCGAGGAACGGTTTACCACCGTGGATCTGTGCGATGTGGATCTGTGGTCGGGATATGTATGCTGCGAAAAGCTGGGCGCCTGTGCCACATGGGTGGTGCGCGGAGACCACCTGAAAAAAGTGGAGGCCTCCTCGCTGCCCTTGGGCATTCTGGAGGAGGCCAAACCCTGCCATGTAGAGTACACCCTGCACAGCGGCGATATTCTGATTTTGATGAGCGACGGCGTTGCGGAGGCATTCCGCGACGAAGAGGATCTGAAGCACGCCATACTGGAAAGCCTGTACATTCAGCCCCAGCGCATGGCGGATGCTTTGCTGCGCCATGCCCTGCTGGCAGGCGGCGAGCAGCCCCGGGATGACATGACGGTAATGATCCTGATGCTGCTTAATCGGCAGCATCTTCCGTAAGCAGTTGTGCGGCAAACCTGCCGGCTTCGACAAGGGCGTCGTAAAGCTGCTGCTTGTTGGCGATCTGCGACTGCTTCTCCTGCTGCTCCGGAAAAATCAGAGAATCCAGCGACGTCTGCAGTTTGCGGCTGATGGCAACCATAGTTTCCAAACTGGCTCTGCGGCTGCCCCGCTCCAGATGACCCACATGCGCTGCAGATATGCCAACCGCCGCACCAAGATCCGATTGGCTCATTCCTTTCAAGCGTCTGTAATGGCGTATCTGATTGCCAATATAGGTATAGTCCATTACGCACCCCACCTTTATTTGGAAAAAGTATAGTACTATTTGTCCTATCCGTCAATGTCAAATATGCCATCATTGTTCATGGAGGGATGTCCATGAGCCATTTACGAGAAATTCGTCTATGCCGGCATTTGACACAGGTAGCCGTCTATATGGCTACAGGGATCGACCAGAGTCTGCTATCCAAATACGAGCGGGGCACACGCATGCCCTCCTCCCGCGATCTGATCCTTCTGGCCGATCTGTACCAGACAAGCGTGGATTACTTGCTGGAACGCACAGATACAGCAATTCCATATCCTTCCAAAAATATACCATTATCGACATAGGTTTTCAAGCGTAAAGCTTCCAAAAACAGGAAAAAACCATAAACCGTCAAACAGAAAAGAACCCCACCGTATGAACCGGAATCATACGGTGGGGTTCTCTCTGACTTGTCCGATCCGGGCAAATGCTTAATCCTGCATGGAGCTGTACTGAGCGTTCCACATGGACCAATCCTTGGCGGGAGCTTCTTCCAGCGCAGGCAGCTTCTGTCCGGGCAAAAGCACATAACCCAGATCAAAATCGTTGGTAATGCAGCCGCTTTCCACCGTAAAGGGATCGCTCTGGGCACTGACGCCGTCTCCGGCAATCAGACAGCTGGAGATGATGCGCAGGGCAGGAACAGGCTTGGTGATGGTAAGGGCATCGTAGGCAACCGCACGCAGCGTGTAGCTGCCGGGATATACATGATCGAACTGGTAATAACCGAACAGATCGGTCTGGGTCTCGTATACCGGCTCGCCATCCTGCAGCAACTGGACCTTTACACCGGGGAGACGGCGTTCGCTGCCGTCCAGCAGGCCGTTGCTGTTTTCATCCAGCCACGCCAGATCGCCCACCTTGGCGGTACGGATGTAGAGAATGTTCTCGTTGAGGCGATGCTCTGCCATCTTCAGGGCGATCACGCCGCTGGCGCCGTCGTCCGTCAGGATCACGCTCACCTGATCGGGATAATTGGGATCGCCGGGGCGGACAAAGATCGCATCCGTTGCGCGCTCCGCCAAAATGGTGTAGTCGCCGGGCCAGAGCCCGTCAAAGCGGTAACTGCCGTCCTCGCCGCTGACAGCAGCAGCGATCTCTGCGCCGCTCCGATCCAGCAACACAAGGTTTACACCGGCAACAGGCTGCAGGCCGGCTGCATCGGACAAAGAAAGGGTGCCGCCGATGCTTGTGCGGCTGACCAGTGCAGTAAGCAGCCCTGAGACCTTCTGCCCTTCGGAAACCTCCACGCCGGTCTGCACCATGGCGGTGCCGTCCAGCGAGAAGGTGGAGCCGGTCACCTTGGCAGGCTCGGCCTGCTCGGGCAGATCAAAACGAACGGTATATACACCGGGGCGCACGGCGTCAAAGGCAAAGCCGTTCTCGTCTGCAGCAACGGTCTGGGTATCGCCGTTCTCCTCGTTGACCAGCGTAATGTTGAGCCCGGCCAGAACCCGCTCGCCCTCTTCCACGGAACCATTGTTGTTCTCATCCAGATGTACCGCACCGCTGACAGAGGCGGGCTTGACCGCGCCGATCAACATTTGATTGCGACCCACCAGCACGCTCCAGGGGCAATCCAAAGTCTGTCCGGCAGCAGGCTTCAATGTTAATGTATCTGCATTTGCGCTGGAGATATAGCCTTCGGGCATGGTAAGGGTCAACTGATATTCGCCGGGACGCAGACCGATTACGCTGAAAGCGCCGTCCTTGCCGGAAACCGCCTCCTGCGCTTCACCGCCTGCGGATAGGGAAACCTTCACACCCTTCAGCAGCTCTTCCCCATCGTCCTGCATGCCGTTGGCATTCCCATCGTGGAAAGCGATGCCCTCAAAGCTGCCAAGGGTCACGCAGCCCACCAGCGGACGGGACACATCCTCGCCCATGGTAACGGTAAAGGACTCGCTCACGGTTTCGCGACCGGCATTCTCCTGCGTATTGCCGCCCTGCGCCACTTTGGCGATCTCGGTATGCTCCGGCAGCAGATAGGTAATGGTATAATCGCCCGGCATAACACCTTCGAAGAGATAGCTGCCGTTTTCGGCAACAGCACGGGTCAGGTCGATCTCGCCGTCTGCTGACAGCAGCCGTACGGAAGCAGTAGTCAGACCGGTCTCTCCTGCATCCTGCAGACCGTTGTCGTTCAGATCATGGAACAGCACACCGCTTACTTCGGCAGCGGGCAGCATACCTGCGTTCACGCCGGTCAGCTGCTGCGCCATGGCGATATCCATGGGATCGGAAATGCCGTAGCCGTCCAGCAATTCGCGGATATAACTACCGCCTTCCTCGGTGGGACGCAGGCGGGTGAAGCCGTTGTTACGGCTGGGTTTTACTTTGAGGGTATAGGTTCCGGGCATGATATCGTCCAGCGTATATGCGCCCCGGGCAATACTGGTGGTCTTTGCAACGGTATTACCCGCCTCATCCACAAGCAGCACCTGCAGACCGGAGAAGGTACGTTCTCCGGCATCCATTACGCCGTTGTAGTTGGCATCTTCAAACAGGGTACCCTGTACGGTTGCGCCAACAGCAACACCGATCAGCACGGTGGTCTCGCCGCCGCTCTGTACAGTCATCCGGTCGATAATACCGTACCGGCTGCCGGTGAAACGATTGCCCTCTTCCCCTTCGGGTGGCAGGCAGGTATAGGTGCTGCCTTCGGGCAGCATGACACGCATGCGGTAATCGCTGCTGCGCATCCCTTCCAGACGGAAAGTGCCGTCCTCGCCGGTAACCACCTTGCCCATGTGGTCGCCGTTGCTGAACTTGGTCACCTCGATGGATACGCCGGCAAAACCGGGTTCACCCTCGTCCCAGATGCCGTCATAATCCACATCCAGAAAAGCCGTACCACAGATTGCGCCGTTCTGGATAACACCTACATTCTTGTTGCTCTGGCACTTGGTGGGGCTGACGGCAAAATCGCGTTCAAGGGTCTCGCCGGTAAAAACGCTGCGCAGATCGCCGCCCTCTTTGGTATAGCGGGCATACAGCATGCCTTCGGGCAGCGTGGCGGTAAACACATAGGTATCGGTGGGCAGCAGATCGAAGAAATAGCTGCCGTCCTCATTGCTGACAAGCTCGTACACGTTGCCCTGCTTCTTGCCTTCCAGCCGCAGGGTAACGCCGCCTACACCGGGGTCGGTCTCGTCCATCAGACCGTTGTTGTCGGCATCCTCAAAAACACGCCCGCTGAAAGTACCCACCTTACGCGCACCGGCGTTGAGGGTAACCGTCTCGCCCGCGGCAAAAGTGAACACATCGCTCAAGGCAACGCGGCTGCCGCTGTCGCCGATAATGCTTTCCTTGGTAAAGTCTTCGCCCTTGACGGCAAAACCGATCCCCTCGGGAGCGGTAAAACGCAGTGTATAGCTGCCGGGCTTGAGAGAAGCAAAGGTCAGGTTGCCCTTCTTTGCCGTCTCGCCGGATGCCACGACGGTTTCACCGTCCAGCACTTCCACCAGAACGCCCTTGATGCCCTCATCATACCGGCTTACCTTGCTGTCGCTGTTACGGTCTTCAAAAACGAGAATCTCAAGCGCAGCCGCCTGTCCCAGTGCAATATCCGCACGATGGCTGATGTTTCCGGATACAGTCATCGCTTCGCTTTCAAAATCGGCGCAACCCTCCACGGGGCGTGCGGTGTCCCCCACTGCGAAAACGGCATAACCCTCGGCGGTGGTGGAAGAACGAACACTGTATACACCCGCTTCCAGCCCTTCAAAGGCATACTGACCGTAAGCATCTGTTTCTGTGGCTGCCTTCTCCTGCCACTGACCGTCCACCTGTGCATACAGGCGCACCGGCAGACCGCTCATGAGCTGTTCGCCCTCGCCACAGGTCAGGTTCTGATCCGCATCCACATAGGCGCAGCCCGTGATCGCTGCACTTTCTTCGGCGAACGCGCCGGTGTTCGGCAGCAGCATTGCCAGCACAGCCATAAGAATTCCGATATATTTTGCGGTACGGTTCATCCGTTTCTCGCCTCCGCTTTTGAAAGACTTGATAACCAATCTTCATATTAAAGCATCGCAGGTTCTTTGTCAACAAAACCCATGCAATGTAACAGGTTAGTCATTGTAGCGCTACAATACATCTTGGACAGTAAAAGAAAAGAAAAGAAGGATTGGCTCATGTGGTATAGTTGAGTTGCGACACAAAACTGTACGAAAGGAGCCAAACCCTTCATGAAGAGCATAACACAAGACATGAGGTATA